>CAYWJE010000049.1:0-17135 GCA_964458525.1 uncultured Verrucomicrobiota bacterium | reverse complement strand
CGTCCGCACTTCCGGATCGTCTCTGCCAGGGGCCACAGCCAGGCCACGTCAATATGACTGTGCCCCATGCAGGCAAAGGTCTGGGCCGAGGCGTTCGCCTTGCGCGCCAGGACGGGCTTCAGGATGCGCCTCACTGCGGCGGCCTGCGTTTCTAGCGCTTGGCGGGAGGGTGTGCCGTAATCGAACAGATTGACGGCCCGGCGCAGTGCGAAGATGATCGTGGCCCGGCGGGTATCGTCTTCCGGCAGCGCGCAGCGGAACCGGCTCCGGTTCCAGACGTAGAGATGTTGGGGATCGGCGACCATGTCGGCAAGCGAGGAGAGGTCCCAGTAGGCGTCCTGCACGCCGCAGTTGAGAACCGCGATAGTAGGAGTGCGCATTGGCGCCGATCTGCCGGTCTTCCATCCCTCGACGGAGCCTCCGGCCACGCCCTCGATAAACAACTCGACCTTTTCTCCGCCCTTTGCATGCTTGAGCAGAATATACTCAGACCGTCCTTGGTCGAGCGCCTGGACCGGTTCGCCGTTCCGGAAGATCAAACACTCGCCGCCTGTTTCGAAATGGAGCGCAACCGTCTCGTTCCGGAAATTGCGTGGTATGGAAAACCTCAATCTGAACCAGCCTGTTCTAGTATCCTTGCCCCAGCAGTGGTTGTCTCCAACAGGCTTGAAATGGAGTTTATGAGCCTCTTGCGGTGCCAGGAATCCGCTTGTTTCGGCAATGGCCACGTCGGATACAGGCGTGTGGTTCGTCCAGATGAAGCGCCGGCCGATTTCCTCGATCCTTTTATGAATTTTCAGCAGGTGGACCCGCTCGAGATTTTTCATTCCCTGATCGCTCATATTCTTTCCCTCCAGCTTATTATTCAATATTGAACCGGCAAAGTATAATGTGCTCGGCGCCGTGCGGCAGGCCGGATTCCCTGACTTTGATTCTCCTGTCCAGGTGCGGAAGCCAGAGCCCGACATGGACGGCGTATTCGCCGCTCGGCGCGTTCTCCGGGATCCTGGCACTGTTCATGTGCGGGTGAGTCTCATCCGGATGTCTCTGAAAAACCATATCGGCCCTGCTTGCGTATTCCGGCGGCCATGCTGTTGACGGGAGCGGATCGCTGGGATCGCGGTAGCAGCCTCGGGCCATCAGCGGCCTGTCACCCTGAAAGATGACTTGGCCAGTATCCACGTGGATGAAATGCACCCAAACGAAAATGCTCGAAATGGCGCTTGACAGGGAAGCGGGTCGCCAATACAGGTTCAGCCCCACCGAACCGCCTGGGCGGGATTTGCTGGTGTCCAACCGGTACGCGGTCAGCCTTGCGCCTCCGAAGAAGAGCGCGTTCGCCTCGACCGCCGGGACGGCGGTTTCCGGCTTTGTCTCCGCGATTTGGCGGCCCGGCGTCTTGTCGGCAGATGGCGCGGCGCTCAGGCGTTCGAGCGCAAGGGTCCGCTCCGGCGCGCCGCGGCTTGCGGCCTCGTACATGGGTCGGGCCTCATCTTCATGGCCGGCCTCCATGGCGAGATCGCCGCAGCGTATGAGCGCCTCGTAGTGAAGCGGGTCCGGGTCAAATCCGGCGCCCGGATCGCGCAGGGCGTAAAGCAGGGACAAGAGCGAATTCATCGTCGGTAACGGGGCGGGGTGAATCCTGATCTCCATTGGCAGTTCCGCGGAAGGATCCAGGCCGCGCAGGATGAACTGTTGGCAATGCCTGTTTGCCGGCGCCCGGAACAAGCCTTCCCGTTCAAAGTGGCTTCTGCTCGCTCCGAGCTGGATCGTCTCAATAACCCGATCCCATTCATCCCTGGCCTCCGCCTCGATCTGCTCCGGAAGCCTATCGCCGTGCACGACCACGCGGTACCAGCCGGGATCTAGCGGAAGGAGATAAGGGGTGCGCACGACGAATCCATGTTCCGCCATCGGGTCTTCAGGCGCAAGGTCCGTTCTGGCAAGCCGGATGAAAGGCAGCGCCTCGATGTAATCAGGAGATATGCCGAACACACGGAAAAAGGAAGACTCATCATCAAGGATCTTCGATTCCCCGATGCCGAGCGGATCGGCCGGCATGGATCCGGCGTCAATCAGTCCGGCGAGCCGTCCGCTTATGTAGAACATGACGGTTTCGGCGGGGCCGCGTCCGTCTTCCGGTATGGCGCCGAAAGCATGGAAGGCTTTTTCATGGGCACCGGCCCTGAACCAGGCCCATGCGATGTCGCGTGGCGTTGTCGCCATGGCGACGCGCGCGTACCCGAAGATGCCCCGGAGTTCCAGTCTGTAGAAAACCCGTTCGCCGCCCAGTCCAGAAAGAGGTTTCAAGGAGGAGACGGGAAAGGCGCGCACGGAATAGTTGGGAACGCGCAGACGCTGATGCCTTCCTCCGACCGATATATCCATGACGGCGGGCGAGGATGCTGTCCTCACAATCAGAACGACCTCTGAAAGCGGTTCGGATGCCAGGAGGATCGAGGAACGAACCTGTTTTTCGAAAAGATCGAACTGCATCGAGCTCCGGCAGAATTCCGGTGCGCCGGCTTCGATCATGTTCAAGCAGTATTCGGAAGGCTGTCGCTGCGGCGGCGGCATGTGGGAATCAGCGCGGATCAGGTCGGATTCCCGCATAAAAAAGCGTATGGGCCAGTTCCTGAAAAGCGTAAGCTTGAAATTCTCGAAGGAGATGTTGCGCATGACGAACGCGCCCTCGACGGCGGGCGGCACGCTGTAGGCGGAGAAGGCGTATGCCTTCCTCTCCAGGTGCGCGGCTGAGCCGGGCCAGTCGCGATCCGCAAAGGTGTAGCGATCGCCCCACAGCCGGATGGATGACGGGATGTTCTCATGAGCCCACGCTTCGGCGAGAAGCCGCGTGTCGTTATGCGCAAAGAAGAAATTCTCGCGCAGGGTGTGGCGCGCGAGAAATGCCGCCGAGGCCAGGAGAAGGATGGAGAAGACCGCGAGCCCGGTCTTCCGCCGCCGCCACTCCGTCAACATGGCAAGTGTCGTCGCGGCCATGAGGAAGAGTTCAGGCGTAATCAGTGAATGGTAGATGATGTGCGGGTTGGGCTTGATGGCAATGCCCGGCACGAGGTAGAAGAGCGGCAGCGAGGCGACCACCCAGAATCTGGCCCGCGGCGCGAACGGAGTCGGCGCGGATCCCGTTGCGGAGGGATCGCGCTGTTTTACGAACCCGAAGATGAACGACAGGAGAACGGCCGCGCCCGCTACTGGGCTCAACATCATGAAAAGAATAGGCAGGTGGCAGCGCAGTCCGGCGGCCGCGCGTTGAAGGGGCGTGAGCCTTGCCATCTCCTCTGAAAGGCCGAAGTTGGAAATGTGGACGAGAAAATGCCGCATGTTGTCCCACGCGAGCCCCGCGTCCACCAGGAAAGCGGGGGAAGTGAGCATTATGCCGCCCGCGAAAGACGCGAGCAGCACGATTCCCTTGCCGAGCGATTCGAGCTTGAAAACTTTCCGCGGGAAAGGATGCCGGACCAGGTGCGCCACGAGAAACCCGATCAGCGCCATGCCGCCGTGGTATTTCGCTGAGAACGCGGCCGCGGCGCAGAGTCCGCCGAAGACGTAATCGCGCCATCGGTTTTCGTCAAGCGCGCGCAGGGCGAAGTAGATCGTCGCCAGGGCCATGAAGGCGGCCATAACGTCCCCCGTGGCCTCTTTCGCCGATACCACGTCAATTGGCGAGAGCGCCAGCAGCAGGGCGGCGGCGACGGCGGTTCGTGGCCGCCGGGAGCGGATGCCGATGGCGAAAACGAGACCGACCGCCAGTGTCGAGAGGACTGCGTTCATCCAGCGCATCAGCCAATGTATATCGCTTATGGCGGGTGTAAGATGAGTGAACGGCAAGCCCATGATCCGCCTGGTGATGATCCTGCCGGCATCATAACAGTGGAACAGCGCCGAAGCCGCGTAGCTTGTGAAAAAAGGATAGCCGTCGTAAGCTGGTCCGCGCCCGGTGTTCAGGAAACGGCCTTCGAAGAAGTTGAGCGTTTCGTGAACGATTTTCGGCGAGTCGGGGTGGTAAACCTGGCCATGATGCAGGTCGTTGTCCATTCCACCCATGCGCAGGAGCAGAGCGAGCGCCATCACGGCCGGCGGAAAGACTCGCTTCAGGAAAGCTCCGGCGGAAGTTATGTTCATGCCGTTTCCATCAGATCATCTTGATGCCGAGGATTCTGCACAGTCCGCGCAGAACCCGGCGCTGGTCGCCGTAGGCCAGAATGTAGTGTTGTCCCATGACGTTGTCCTGGAAATCCCGCATGGGGACTTCAAGGTTGATCGCCAGGCTGGGCAGCTGCGGGGCGGGCGGCTGCCAGCCGGCTTCTTCCCATTGCGGCGGCCGCACAGCCTCTCCCGTTACAACGTGAAGGCAGTAGTCCGGGCCGCACTGCGCCAGCCGGGCAATGGTCACGCGGCCGGTCTTGAGCCTGGAAACATTAAGCAAGCCTTCTCCGAACCCGCCGAACGCCGTGGGCGTGATGCGCACCCGGCCCTCGACAACCCGCGGGGGCACGTAATCCGGCACGCCCATCAGAACGCCCTTCTCGAGGAAATCGTAGAACTCCAGGTAGGCTGCGGCCTGCCCTGTGAGATGGCGCACCATTAATTGCGTGACGGCGCCGAGCGTGTCGTTTTCGGGGATCGTGCATAAGTCCGGCTCTGCGGCGTGCAGCAGAGTCATGGCTCCGGCGGGGGCGAATTGAAAGAACTTCTTTACGCCGTCCACGTCCTTGAAAGAGATGGCGCCGTACCCTCGTTCGCGGATTTTGTTTCGCAGGGCGCTGAAGAACCGTATGGTGTTCTCCATGGTCAGGGGTTGGGGCTTGCTGGTGAATTCCCAGTTCGTTTCCATCCAGATTCGCCACTCATCAATATCGGCCTTGCCGAATCCGGCCATTGCGCGTTCGATTTCAAGCATCTCAAAAAACTCGACCTCGATCCCAGTCCTGGCCCGCAGCGAAACACCGTCATACAGGGTGCCGTAGAGGTTCATGTCGCGGAATCCCATCTGCCCGATGCGCGCTCCGCGCAGGAGTGTCGCAGCCCTCGCGGCCCGCGCGAAATCCAGGATCTCTTCCACCGGGGCCGGACCGTCAGGCCGTTGCGCGACATACTCGAACACGTATCCCATATCCGCCATCGGCTTGCGCAGCGCGGTGGTGCCGGCCTGCGGCGCGGCGGTGATGATGCGCCCGCCCTCGGTCCATCCGGCCAGGCCCCAGAGAACCATGGGGCAGTGCCTGAACCGGTCAATTACCGCGAAGACGGCATGGGACGGAATCCAGCCCGCTATGCAGACTAGCAGGACATCAAAATCCTGTTTCTCCAACTCCTCGACAGCGCGCCGCACATCTTGTCCGGCCGGATCGTCGCTCACCGGCGCGGTTACGAAGACCTCCAGATCATCCGGTGGCAGCGCGTTGCGCGCGTCGCGGCATAGTTTTTCCACCAGCTCGCGCGGAGTGTTCACCTCTCCGAATCCAACAAAAGCAGCCTTGATCTTGCGCATGGTCATCTCCTCGTTCACGTGTCGAAAAGGGCGGTCATGGCCCGGAGTGTTTCATCAACAAGCATATCGCCCCCGTCCGGTCCCACTTCGCCGTTGATTACCAGGGCGCCATAGCCGCCATGTTCCACGGCTCGCCGGGTGGCGCGATCATGCGTCATGATGATTCCTTCCTCAACCTCAAGCCGGAATGTTGGCCCACATTGTCCGCCTGGGTCGAAAAAAAGCAAGAACATTATTGTCTTTTCTTGAGTGATCGTTTAATATGACCGAAATACTCAAGTGTTCTGAGTTTTGACTCCTGACTACTTGAGTTGTTGCAATATTTTCAGAATAAATTTCGAGGCGTGCTTGTTCCGTCTCGGAGGATCGCAAAAACTGCGGGCGAAAGCTCCCAACTGGAGGTGCGAGATGGCTAAAATGAAAGGTCCGGCAATTTATCTGGCGCAGTTCATGGGCGACCAGGAGCCCTTCAATAACATTGAAAGCATAGCCAGGTGGGCGGCGCGGCTTGGATACAAGGGAGTGCAGATACCGACATGGGATCCGCGTGCCATAGACCTCAACAAGGCCGCGACATCGAAAAACTACTGCGATGAATACAAGGGCATGCTCAAGGCCGCGGGAGTTGAGCCGACGGAGCTGGCCGCGCATCTACAGGGACAGGTGCTCGCAATACACCCCGCCTATGAGGCCGGTTTCGAGGGGTTCCATCCGAAGGGTCTGAAAGGAAGCGCGGTAACCCGGTGGGCGGCAGGCGAGCTGAAAAAGGTTGTCAAAGCCTCGGCCAACCTCGGGCTGAAAGCCATACCGGTCATGTCGGGCGGTTTTGCCTGGCACATGATATACCCGTGGCCTCAACGCCCGGCGGGACTGATAGATGAGGCATTCAAGGAGCTGGCGAAGCGGTGGAAGCCGGTGCTCGACCTGGCGAAGGACAATGGCGTGACCATTGCCTACGAGTTGCATCCCGGCTCGGATATATACGACGGAGCCACCTTCGAGATGTTTCTTGATCATGCGAAGAACCACAAGGCGGCCTGCATCAACTATGATCCCAGCCACTTCGTTCTCCAGCAGCTCGATTACCTGGAGTTCATCAAGATATATGCCGATCGCATCACCGCGTACCACGTCAAGGATGCCGAGTTCCGGCCCACAGGCCGGGTGGGCGTTTACGGCGGGTACCAGTCGTGGGCGGGCCGCGCGGGGCGCTTCCGGTCGCTTGGCGACGGGCAGGTGGACTTCAGCCGCGTGTTCACGCTCCTGGCGGAGGCCGGCTACACCAGCTGGGCCGTGCTCGAATGGGAATGCTGTGTCAAGAGTTCCGAGCAGGGCGCCGCAGAGGGGGCGCCTTTCATAGCCAGGCACATCATCCAGACTGCTGAGAAGGCGTTCGACGACTTCGCGGGCGGCGGCAGCGACAGGGCGAAGAACCTCAAGATGCTGGGTCTGAAATAAACGAAAGGAAATTATCATGGAATCTTGGAAGCGTAAATTGCGGATGGGCATGGTTGGCGGCGGTCCCGGCGCATTCATAGGCGGCGTGCACAGGATGGCCGCGGCGCTCGACCAGCAGGTGGAACTCGTGGCCGGCTGCTTCTCGCAGAACCCTAAGAACACCAGGCAGACGGGCAAGGAGCTCTATCTCGATCCCGCGCGCTGCTACGACACGTACAAGCAGATGGCGGCGGCCGAGGCGAAGCTTCCGGCGGACAAGAGAATTGATTTTGTTTCGATCGTTACGCCGAATGTTTCGCACTTTCCCGTATCGAAGGAGTTCCTGGAAGCCGGCTTCCACGTGGTGTGCGACAAGCCGATGACCTATACTCTCGACGAGGCCAAAAAGCTCACTGCGATCGTCAAGAAATCCGGATTGGTCTTCGCGCTCACGCATAATTACACCGGCCATCCCTTGATCCGGCACGCGAGGGAATTGTTCCGCACGGGGCAGATGGGTGAAATCCGCAAGGTGGTGGTGGAATATCTTCAGGATTTTCTCATGGTTCCGCACGAGAAGCTGGGAAATAAGCAGGCGTCATGGCGGGTTGATCCGGCCCGTTCCGGCATTGCCGGAACCCTTGGCGATATCGGCACGCACTGCGCCAACCTGCTGGAATACGTCACTTACGACAGCATAGCGCAGGTGTGCGCGGATAAGAGCACGTTTCTCCCGAACCGCAAGCTGGATGAGGATGTTAACGCCCTGCTCAGACTGAAAAGCGGCGGCAAGGGAGTGCTGTGCGTCAGCCAGGTCGCGACAGGAGAGGAAAACGGGCTCACGCTGCGCGTGTACGCTTCGAAGGGCGGCATCAAGTGGGCGCAGGAAAACCCGAACTACCTGGAGCTTTATCAGTATGGCAAGCCGCGAGAGACGCTCACCAGGGCGCAGGGGTATTTGTCCAAGGCGGCGGCAAGTTGCACGCGCCTTCCTGGTGGACACCCGGAAGGCTATCTGGAGGCTTTTGCGACCATATATGACGGCGCCGTAAGGGCGATCCGCAGGCATATTGACGGCAGGCCGATAAAGCCCTCCGAGTATGAATTCCCTTCTGTTAACGAGGGCCTGCGCGGGATGCAATTCATATACAGCACCATAGAGTCGTGCAAGAAGGGCTCCAAGTGGGTGAGAGTGTAGCCGAAATGAAGAATGAATCCCCGCCGCGGGCGGATTCGCCCACGGCGAAAAAGAGCAGAGCCCGGGGATCAACCGTCGCCCTTGCCGTTCTCGGATCGGGCAGCGGCAGCAATTTTCAGGCTATCGCTGATTCCGCGCGGGCGGGTGAGCTTGATGTACGAATCGCCTGCGTGATATCAGATGTCGCTGACGCTTTCATTCTTGAACGCGCCAGGAGGTTCGGTATCCCCGCCGAGCACATTGACCATGCTCCATACAAGACCAAGCTGGATGGCGCCGCCGAGACCAGGGTGCTTGAACGTTTGCGCTTTTACGGCGCTGATATAATTGTTCTGGCCGGCTACATGCGCATTGTCAAGCGGAAGCTGCTGGACGCCTTTCCGCGGCGCATATTGAATATTCATCCGTCTCTCCTGCCGGCTTTCCCTGGCATGGCTTCGTGGAAACAGGCTCTCGATCACGGGGTCAAGATAGTTGGATGCACAGTTCATTTCGTGGACGAGGGTATGGATACGGGCCCCATCATTCTCCAACGTGCGGTTCCCGTGCTCGACGACGACACGCCGGAAACCCTTCATGCCCGCATCCAGAAGGAGGAGCACATGGCCTATCCAGAGGCAATACGGATTGCGATAGCGGGGCTGGGTGGGAGTTTGCGTCCTTAAGTGCGCGGAAAAACAGCATGGCAGGCCGCGTTGAAAAGCAATACCGGGCGCTCGAGAAGGCATATGGTCTACTCGCCCGTATCCCGAGGCAGCGGCCCCTTGATGCGCTCGTCCGCACGATTCTCTCGCAGAATACCACGGACATCAATTCGAACAGGGCATTCGACCTGTTGCGCCGCAGGTACCCGTCATGGGAGCAGGTGATGAACGCGGATGCGCGCTCCGTCGCATCCGCGATACGTCCCGGCGGACTGGCGAACATCAAGGCCGGGCGCATCAAAAAGACCCTTGCCGTGATCCGGGATCGGGAGGGCAGACTTTCTCTCGCCCGGCTCGCGAAGCTTGGCCCGGGGGAGGCGCTGTCTTACCTGACCGGTCTGCCCGGTGTAGGGGTGAAGACGGCTTGCTGTGTCCTCCTTTTTTCGTTCGGTATGCCGATCATGCCGGTTGATACCCACGTCTACCGCGTTGCGACCAGAGTGGGGTGGGTGCCCAAAAAGATGAAAATAGATCTCGTGCATGGGCAGCTGGAACGAATCGTTCCTGGACGGCTTATCCTTCCGATGCATCTCTACGTGATCATGCATGGGCGCAGAGTCTGCCGTCCGCGCAATCCGAAATGTGAAGCCTGTCCGATCTCCGTGTGGTGTGCTTTCTTCAGGAACGGCGGACGGAACCTGTAGGCTTCAAGCCCGGGTTCAGGTTGATAGGTGGTTCCCGGTTTCTCTGACCCTGGCCTGGGTCTTGGCGTCAACCATCGCGCGAACGAGGTTCTGAGATCCGGCGTCGAGTCGTTCAAAAACCGCAAGGGATCGCAATGCGGCCTCTTCCTTCTCCGGATCGTCGCAGAGGACCAGTATTCCAACATTGGGCGCGAGCCTGACGAAGGCGTGCAGGAGTCCGCCGACATCGGTTCCCAGCATTCGCCGTTCGATGATAACGGCATCGAGGTTTTTCTCCGATTCGAGGGATGCCAGCGCGGCGCCTATATCTTTTTTCTTGTCAACGTCGGAGCCCAGCCTCCGCAGTCCCTTTAAAAAAACATCCATTGCGCCGCTGGAATCGGCCGCGAGAACGTGCCATCGTGAAACGTAGACGCTCAGCTCGTTCTGCGGCAAATCGGACCCGCTGTCGGAGCGTTCGCCTGTATCGAGATGGGGCAGGCAGATCCTGTAGAGCGATAGGCCGTCAGGCGCGGTGAGGTGCTCGATCTTTCCATCAGCCTCTTCCACGATTGATCGCACAACTGACATGATGACGCCGCTTTCGTCGCTGATTGGAATGGCTTCCTCCATGGTATTGAAGTCATGTTGTGTTTCTGGCGCGGCAGGAGCATGAGTCGAAATGAGAATGACCGCTGCGAAGCGTCTGTCAACGGCCAGGAGATGCTCGTGGCCCGGCGGGCTGAGCGTGATCATAACCGTGCCCGGGCGCGGCTGGGCGTCGGCTGCGAGGAGGCCGAGGTTGAGGAGCACCTGCTCCACCTGCGCGGGCGTCAACGAAATGGTGGGGCAGGCGCCATTAATGGTGGTGCGAACCGTCCATCCGTGGCTCAGCGCGACGCGAAGGAGAGATGCGGCTTCCTTGACGTTATCAGCCAGGTTATCGGTCGGGTTGCCCGGCTCGCCTGAACGGCTGAGGTCGAGAAGCATTCTTGACAACAGGGCCCCCTTGCGGGTCTCATTGTCAATCACGGCGAGGGACTGCCGCATGGTGTCCGGGTCCAGGTCGGATCGTTTGAGCAGTGATGAATGCCCCGAAATTGCGCAGAGGATATCGCTGAAATCATCCGCGAGCCCGCCTGCGATGCGGCCGACCAGCTGCAACTGGGCCACCTGCTTTTTTCGAATCTCGATCGCGCGCGCCTCGGTCACGTCGCTTACCAGGATCAGTATCACGCCTGCGGCGGGTTGGGAGCGGAATCTCAGGGAGCGTAGTCCTGTCTCGCGAAGACAGTCCGCCTGTGTCTCCCGCGGATGTTTCGAGGTAAGCAACAGTTCCATGGCCGGACGGTTCAGGCTGGGAAAAGCATCGAGGAATGTGGCGGGCATGATGCCATCCCCGGCCTCAAGAAGCTCCTTACCCGCCGGGTTGGATCCGAGCATGGCGCCGCTGTCGTCAAGGACGAACAACCCATCGCTCAATTGATCCATGGCGTTCACGAAGGTTCCGATTCTCCGGCGCCCCTCCGTCTCCACGGTGGAACGGATTGCCCAGAGTCCAAGCGCGCCGGCAAGGAACATGAAACCCATGGTGAGCGACCAGATTCCCACGTTCAGCTGCCGGATTGTCTCCTCGGCGTCCTGTTCGAAGATCAACTCCTCGATATGGGCTATGATCAGCACCGCGGTCACTGCGGCAATGATGAAAAGCATCACGATCTGCAGGCCGTAGCGCAATGCGCCCTTTGGAAGAATGGTAGTCACTGTGAGTCGCTGCCGGTTTCATCGTCGCCTTCATCCGCGTTCTCGGAAGACGGTGTCGCGTCCTCGACCGCGTTCTCGGAAGACGGTGTCGCGTCCTCGACCGCGGGCTCTTCTTTTTCTTTCTCCTCGGGGGCCGGGGCGGGTATTGGTTGTGACTTGCTCGGGCCGAGCGGTACCATCTCGAACCCCTCTATGGCCTGCCAGCCCATGGCCTCGTAGCCGGTTGAAGGGGCGGCATCGTCAAGAATGGTCGGGGTCAGCATCACGACCAGGTTATGCTTCTCTGTGAGTTCTTCCGTGTGCCTGAACAATAAACCGAGGATGGGGATGTCACCCAGAAAGGGAACGCGCTTCTCCTTTTTGGCGGTGGTGTATTCGATCAGGCCGCCTATCATGAGCGTCTCGCCGCTTGGCACATTGACGCGCGTAGTAATGGTGCGCGTGCTAGTGACAGGGTAGATCGAGCCCTGTGCTGTGGTGATGTTCTCCACGAATACGGTCATCTCGGGGTTAACGGTCAGGCGCACCACGTCGGCCTCCAGGTCAATCTCCGGTATGACCCAGAGCTTGAGCCCCAGTTGGACCTCGGTGGCTTCCTCGGAATAATCCGTCTGCGGCGCAGCCCCGCTCTGGACGACATCTTTCCTGAGCGTGATCTGCCAGGTCATCTCGCCGACGTGAATTTTTGCCTCCACCCTGTTACCGACGATTATAAGGGGGTGCGACAGCATCTTCGCATTGCCCGTCTTCTTCAAGGCGCTCAGGATAAGCGATACCTCGGAGACTTGCAGCAGGGCGGAGGCTGTCTTGGTCCGGGTGATCGCGTTGCGCACGGTGTCGCCGTATTCGGATGTTATCTCGCGGCCTGATGATATCGAGTCGTCAATCGAGCGCGTGGGTGTGACGACGGTGCGGGCCACCCAGTTGCCGGAGTCGGGCGGCGATTCCTCGTAAGTCGTTGCCTCTTCTTCGTACTGGCGTCCGTCCATATCGTAACGCTTGTTGATCACATCGTCATACGAGCGCCTGTCGAATTGCAGGTCCTTGTTGTCCTTTGAATTTCCCACCTCGCTGGTGTCCGACCACGACCATTTCATGTCCTGCAGGCCGGCCGACACGCCGAACGAATCGAGCATTTCCCAGTCAAACCCGATTTTCGATCCATCGGAGCTTGTTATATCAATGATTCGGGTCTCGATGAACACCTGTGGCTCGCGCTTGTCGAGCTGCTGCATGAGAGTCAGTGCCCTTTCCATGTATTCCTTGATATCGGTGACAACGACGACCGTGGTGATGCTTGGATTCTGCCTTGGCTCAGTGGTTGCGAAAGGCCGCGCAGTCGTCTCGGATGACTTCAGACTGGCCTGGTGCTGTTCCTTGCTCTGGCTGGTGATTATGCTGCCCCTGGGCGAAAGCACGTTCATCTGCCTGATCTGCTCAACGAGGTCAACCGGGTTCAGGTAGTGCGGCGTAAAAACACGGGTTGCGAGCGGCTTGGTGTCCTCAAGCTGCTTGAGCTTCTGCTGGTACATTTCAGAGGTGACAACCATGATTATTCCGGACTGATCCTCGATCATGGAGAGCTCCACCGATCCCAGCACCAGGTTCAGCGCGGCCTTCCATTGAACATTCTTGAGATTGGCTGTTACGAAATGGTTGGTGAAAGAGCCGGCGACGATTATGTTTGCGCCGGAAATGCGTGAGAACATGTTCACTACGTCCGACACCGGCACCTCGTCGAAGGAAACAGAGATGACGCCGGGAGCTGATGCCTCCGGCTTTTGGGCGTCGGAGGAGAGTTCCGACTGGCTCGGAGAGAGCAGTTCGAAGACGCCGTTCTCCTCGGCAGAGCCTGCCGGTTGCGGTTGCGCGGCGGGAGCTGGTGTCTCTTCCGTGGCGTTTGGAGCGGCCTCCCCGGAGTCCGTCTGCGCGGCATCCACGTCGTGCTGTTCGGCGCTTTTCATGACCGGTGCGTCGGGGAGGGCATCAGTCTCTGTCTCCTGGGCGCGCGCCAAGCCTACAGTTATCATGAATACAACACATGCCAACACACGAGAAAGAACGCATATTTGTTTCATTATGAAAGATCCTTGCTGTTATTCCTCTTCCGACGATTGCGTAATGGTCGCTGAAGCGGTTTGGCCCTCGGCATCCATCACTGTTACGACGTTCACGCCATAAGCACTCGGAACGGCAGTGTAGCCGGCGATGTGCGTCGAGTCCGCTGAATAGGAGATTGTGCCCATTCCAACGTTGCCGACCGACCATGAATATGGCGGGGATCCGCCGCTGACCGAAAATGACGCGTAGTAAGCCGTTCCAATGAGATCTACTTCAGAAGGATAGATTGTCATCGTGTCCAGCAGCGGAGTGATGGTGGCAACAGCGGAATGTCCCTCCTGATCAACCACCATGACATTGTTATAGCCGATTTGCAGGCAGGTGTAGACCGCCTCGCTCCATCCCATCGAAACCACGCTTCCGTATTCAGGCTTGCTAACGCTCCACGAGTAAGGACCCACGCCTCCCTTGCCCTCGAAGACCGCTGTGCCTCCCACGACGCTGATTGTCTGCAGGTCAGGGGATACCTGGAGGTCGGCGCTGGCTGGCTCCTCCCGGTCTCCGCCGGAATACGGATTCTTCTCGAAATACTCGTCAGCGCCGGCATAATCCTTGTTCTCATCGGGGTCGGTCTCGCAACCGCCCGCCATTAGCAATGCCGCAACCACCAAGGCTGCCTGGCCGACGTTCCAAAAACAACTTGTTTTTACAATCTTATGCATTGAATCCTCCGCCTTGCAGAAACACGAATTCAGCTGTAGGAACTTGAAAAAGCTTTCCTTGAATCATAATGCCGCAAACCTGCCGCGACAAGTAAAAAAGAGAAGCGTCTAATTCTCGGGCTTGAATTTAACTCCCTTCATGCTGATCCCGTGAACCTTGAACTTGAACAACTTTCCATCCAGCGTCACGGCCACGGTGTCGCCTTCCTGGACCATGGCGCCGTTCACAATTGCGAAAAAGCGGCCACCGGATTGTATTGTTCCGCGGTAACGCAGCTTGGTGAGGGCTTTTTTGCGCTGTTCATCCTTGGCGGCAACCTCAACCTGCTGAGCCTGTTCGGGGACGCGCTCAGGCGGGAGATAGCCCACTGGCCAGAACGGGTCGCGAAGGTCGGCCCCTATGCTGAAATCCACAGGTTCGACCTGGGGCGTGGCGTCATTCCCGGTCCCGGATGCCGAAGCGCAGGGAAGCTGCAACCACAGGATCGCGCCGACGACAATAACAGCAACGGATGGCGGCCTGAAAACATGATTCAAGATCTTCATGGCGTCATAATTCTTCCTGTTCTTTCAGCGTGGGGCGATTGTCCGGCTCCGCCCAGATCAGCCAAGACACAACGAAATTCACGGTGTGAAGCCGGGGAGTAGCTTCTTCCGGGCTGATCGTCACTCCTGAAATGGATACGTAAGGGCGCTTCTGCTGGATATCCTGGAACGCCTTGGCAAGTTCGTGATAACCGGCTTCGGCCACGACTCTGGTCTGGAAAACCCTGAAGGAACCGGTTCCGCCCTTTATGGGCAGCGGGTCGCCGGCGCTTGTTATCCCGACGATATTAATACCGGTGTCGGCAAGACAATTCCTTATGGTCTCTTCCATCTCGATCATATAGTTGCCAAGCACCGGTAGAGGTATGAGCGCCTCTGCGCTTTTCAGCTGCGCCAGCATCCCTGCAATCTGTTCCTGGACCGTCGCGCGATCCCGCACCACTCTCCTGATATTCTCCAGGCTGGCCTGTATCTTTGTAGCCTCCTCCCTCGTAGTCCTGCTTTCCTCTTTTATCGGCATTACCAGGAAGAAGATGAGCGCGAAGACGGCACCGCACCCCATAAGGGCCGCGAGCGCGATTATCTGCATTTGTTCTTTCTTGTTCGCCATTTTGTGTCGCAATCAATTAACCCGGCGCCGGACAGGTCGGTTCTCGCCCATCTTCCTCGGATTGAAGCTGCACGTCGCGTCGAATGTCCACACATCGCTTTCTCCCGGATCCCCTGATGCGCCGAGCAGCCTGATATCCACGTTTGACATCAGCTCGGCCAGTATCCGGCTCTCCTTGATGCCCTTATTGAAGCGCTGGATGTCGTCCCTGGGATTGTTACCCGCGATTTTGCCCTTGAGCATCATCAACAATTTGCGGGCCGGGACGGAATCAATTTCCTCTATAGTCTCGTTGATCGCGAGTCGCGTGAACTGCACATTTGACGGCGCAAGCATTTGAAGCTCGGTGAGCATTTCATACCAGCCCAGCCTGGACTTATTCCATCCGTCCACTTCCCGGATCAGGCGTTCGTATATGGCGAGATCGTTTTGCAGTTCAAGAACAACGGCATGCACCGACTCGAGCTGTTTTTTCTCTTCCCTGGCGGATGCCAGGTCACGTTTCGCCTGTCTCGATCCAAAGAATATGGGTATCATGATGCCGAGTATGATTATAGGCACGCTTACCGCGGCCATACGGATGATGAACTTGCGGGTGATATTGCTTCCGCTGCGGATCTCCGAATTAAGTATGAGGTTCAGTTGCAGGTTCATAATTGCAATACCTGGATCATCCGCGATACCGCTCGCCATGGCGGACATGGGTCAGGCGGAGGTCTCCTCAAAAACTCCCAGCCCCGCGCCCAATGCTGAAGAGAATATGGATGAGACCAAATCGTTCTTCTTCGTGATCACATTTTCCGGCACGTTGATGGCGTCAAACGGACTCCATGTGACCACGTCCATCGCGAGCGCCGAGTTCACTTCGTTCAGCCAGTCCTTTGGCACGCCTTCCGGAACGAACATGCATGCGAGGTGGCAATTCTCGCGCCGCTCAACGAAATGTTTTGAAATCACAAGTTGTTTGATGAACGGTTCTGAGGCCTCCTTGATAAGTTGAGAGATATCGAATGATCCGTCTCCAATGATGTCCGTCGCCGTCTGTCTGTCAACGCCCAGGCTCTGCTGGATTGCATCGAGGATGTGATGGGATCCGAAGTCGAACTTGCGGATCAGTGAGACCTGGCCCTTACTTAAGAATAGAACGAAAGAGGTTCTAACCCCGAGCTCGATAACGCCAATATCCGTATCAGAGATAACCTTGCCCGGCCCGTGCATGAATGCGGTCACCGCGGCCAGGCCCGCGCTCTCAATTGAGATCGGAGCCGGCACCCCCGACGGGAAAAGCGAGGCAGCCGCCCTGCAGAGCGAATCGGGAAGAGCCAGTGTGATTAACTTGGTCTCCGACGCGCGACCGTGCGACCTGCTTACATCCCTATAGCCTATTCGGAATGACACTTTCTCGTCAAGTCCCAGCAACGCCTTGATCTGTGCTTCTGCATCGCCGCCAAGTTCGCCGGGGAAGCTCAGGACCTTGACTACCGCCTCATCATCCGGAACACACATGGCCACGAATCGCGCCGCAAGTCCGCGCGGCAGGCTGAAAGAAGGTTTTGCCTCGGATTCGGAATCGGCCAGCGCGGCCAGATCAACGGCAGGAAGCATCTCCGCCGCGACTAGCGTGATCTCTTCGCCGTTTTTCTTAAGCCTCACGCAAGCGGTGCCCCTCGGGTCGAAGTCAACAGCCGTGAGGTCCTGCGGACCCTGTTTTTTGATCTGCCCCGTGAATTTCTTCAGCAATTGATCCATTTGGCCGCTTGTTGCCATATTCCGTAAAGCATACAACAAGGGTTCAATGCTTGCAAAGAAAATTTTTTGCGAATATGCAGCCGTGGGCGCATTTACGATTCGTTGTCCATCGCCTGTAGCCACGCCTCGATGAGACATGAGAAACCGCAGCCATTCCCGACCTCAAAGTCCCGACTCTCCGGGAGGTCGGGAGTCGGGATCCCCGTTCT
>CAYWJE010000048.1:0-17308 GCA_964458525.1 uncultured Verrucomicrobiota bacterium | reverse complement strand
AAGAAAAGAAGAGGTTTTGACGAATTTTGAATCGGCTGAGCCGCTTCCAAATTCGTCAAAACGACTATAGATAGGAGGAAGAAGAGCAGAAAACTCATCCGCCTCCAGCAATAAACGTCGCTTGAAAACGGTGTTTGCTCTGCGCAAACACCGTTTTCAAGCGACCTCTTCTCCGTGCCTTCGTGCCTCCGTGGTGAACATCTTCTTGTTTTTCCTCACAGTTTCCCGACAACGAGGCGCTAATACGCCTTTGCGAACAGCACGCGCCGCGAGCTGGGCTTGCCGGATATGATGCATTTCCCGTTCTCGACGGGCGCGGCCCAGGGAATGCACCTGATCGTAACATTCAGGTCGTTCTTGACCGTCTCCTCGACATCAGGCTCGCCGCTCCAATGGCAGAGTGCAAAGCCTCCATGCACTTCCGGCTTGTCGGGGTTCTTCGGCGTGAAGTAGTCGTAGAACTCCTTTTTCGAATCAATCCGCCGCATGTTGGAATCCCGGAATTTGAGGGCGCGCTCATAGAGTCCTGAGTGAATATCATCCAGCGCTTCTACGACTCTCGCGGATGCCTCTGTCCTTGGCACGGCGGACCTCTCCCTGTGCGGCTTGTCGCGGCGCGACATTGAAATCATGCCGGCAGCGATGTCGCGCGGCCCGATCTCAATGCGGAGCGGAACGCCCTTCTTGATCCAGCCCCACACCTTGTCGCCTCCCCTGCCCTCTTTCGCGTCAATCTCAATGCGCAGCTTCTCGGCGCCGTAGACGGTATCGGACAGCTCCGCAGCGAGTTTGTCGCAGTAACCGAGCACCTGGTTCTTCGTTTCATCCTTGTGGATAATCGGCAGGATCACCGCGTGGGCCGGGGCCAGCCGCGGGGGCAGCACCAGGCCATCATCATCGCTGTGCGCCATTATCAGCGCTCCGATCAACCTTGTTGACATGCCCCAGGAAGAAGTCCACGCGAACTGCGTTTTCCCTTCCGCGTCAAGATACTTGATGTTTGATGAGCGGGAGAAGGTCTGCCCCAGGAAGTGTGAAGTGCCGGCCTGGAGCGCTTTTCGATCCTGCATCATGGCCTCGATGCTGTACGTAGCCACGGCTCCAGGGAAGCGCTCTGAAGCGGTCTTCTCGCCCATGCACACCGGCAGCGCCATTTGCTGCTCGGCGAACTCCGCGTAGACTTTCAGCATGCGCTCGGCATCGGCTCGCGCCTCTTCCTCCCGCGCGTAGACAGTGTGTCCCTCCTGCCAGAGGAATTCGGTTGTCCTGAGGAACATTCGTGTGCGCATTTCCCAGCGCACGATGTTCGCCCACTGGTTCACCAGCAGGGGCAGATCTCGATATGATTGAACCCACTTCGCGAACATCTCGCCGATGATGGTCTCGGACGTCGGGCGAACGACCAGCGGTTCATCGAGTTTTCCCGCCGGGACCAGCTTGCCGTCAGGCCCCGCCTCGAGACGGCGGTGTGTGACGACGGCGCATTCCTTTGCAAAGCCCTCGACGTGCTTGGCTTCCCGCTCGAGCAGACTCATGGGTATGAAGAGCGGGAAGTATGCGTTCTTCACTCCCTGTGCCCGGAACCTGGCATCCAGCGCCTGGCGGATATTTTCCCAAATACCGTAACCCCAGGGCTTGATGACCATGCAGCCTCGCACGGGCGACTGTTCGGCCAGATCGGCGGCCTTGATCACCTGTTGATACCACTCGGGGTAGTCCTCCGCCCGCGTGGGGGAGATGGCATTTTTCGTTTTGTCCGACATTTCACTCTCCAAGAATAACCTTTTTCAATCTGAACACGAGAAAAGAATAAAACATATTGAATGCGCAAAAGCAATCAATTATGATTATCTATTCCAAGTCATGACCTCGAAAATCATACCCTCATCATGCCGGTACCGTGCCATCAACGCCATGCTCATGGCGCTCGCAATGGCGGTGCTACCCGGGCCGGGATTACGGGCGGACGGGTTCTCCTCCGACCAGTTGAAGCAGGCTGTAGTGAAGATCAACGTAACCTCGCAACAGCCCGACTACCTGATGCCCTGGCAGAAAACCGATAAGCCGGTCTCCGCGAGCGGGTCCGGGTTCATCGTGCGAGGGCGCAGGATACTGACCAATGCGCACGTGGTGTCCGGCGCCAATTTCATCGAAGTGCGCAGAGATGCCGACCCGAGAAAATATGAGGCTGCCATCGAATTCATAGGGCACGACTGCGACCTGGCAATCCTGAGAGTTGACGACGAAGCCTTTTTTGAGAACGCCGTATCGCTCGAAATGGGAGATGCGCTTCCGGGGCTGAACGATATGGTGATAGTGGTCGGCTACCCCATTGGCGGCGAGCGGATATCCGTGACTCGCGGCGTCGTGTCCCGCATTGATTATTCTCTTTACGAGCACAGCGGAGTGGACAGCCATCTTGTTATACAGGTTGATGCAGCAATCAACCCCGGCAACAGCGGCGGCCCTGCGCTTTTCGACGGCAAGGTGGTTGGACTCGCGTTCCAGGGCATTTTCGCGGCACAGAACATAGGGTACGCAATAGCGCTGCCCGTGATTCGGAGATTCCTTGCGGATATCGAGGACGGCGTCTACGACGGGTACCCTGACCTCGGGGTGCTCTGGCTGGATGCGCAGAACCCGGCGCTTCGCGCCGGACTGGCGCTTGAAGACGATCACTCGGGCGTGCTCGTAACTTTTGTGGACCCTTTTGCCAGCGGGGCCGGCATCCTGCTGCCACGCGATGTTATCCTATCCATTGACGGACGACAGGTCGCTTTCGATGGCACCATCCGGCTCGACGGACACATCACGGAATTTGTGGAACTGCTTGAGCGCAAGCAGTGCGGGGAATCGGTGGCGCTGGACGTGTGGCGTAACGGCGCGCTGGTCGAACTGACCGTTCCGCTGCGGCCAATGGACGATTCGTTCGTGTTCCGCAGGGAGTACGGGGTCGCTCCGGAATATTTCATCATCGGCGGGCTCGTATTTTCCCCGCTCACGCGCGGCTACATGTCGGCCATCGGCGGCGCGCCTTCCGTCAATGCCCAGAACTTCCGGTATTACATGAGCTACGCAAAGCTCGACCGGCTCCACATGGAGCGCGACCATTTCACGGTGCTGACCATGAGGCTTCCGCATCCCTGCAACACCTATGCTGAGCCCTTCCTTCACGCCGTCGTTTCGAGCGTCAACGGACGTCGTATCAGGCGGATGAAGGATATGAGGGACGCCGTCAAATTTCCGGAAAAAGGGTTTCATGTGTTCAGGTTCGATGGCATGGACGAGATACTCGTGCTTTCCGCGGAGGGAACCGCGTCGTCCGCCCCGGCGATCATGTCGAGGTACGGGATATTCGAGCCTGCCATGTTCCGTGACGAGCAGTCTGGCGCGGGTCAACGCTCTAGCGCCGGGAATTTGTGAAATGAATGCAACCCGGATAGCAACACCAATCATGGCCGCCGCGCTGGTCCTCATATCATCTTCAACGCGCGGTGCGGCTGAGGATGGTTCCCGCTATTTCGAACACAGCGTGGTGCAGGTGATAGCTACCTGCCAGGAGCACGACCCTGCATTCCCGTGGCGCAGGAACGCTCCGTTCGTCAGGGAAGGGTATGCCGTTGCCATAGGCGGAGGCAGGCTGATCACCACTGAATACCTTGTGCGCAACCATACGCTCGTGGAAGTGCGCGCGGCCAGGAGCGGGGTCAAGGTCCCGGCCACCGTGATCCTCGCTGATTTCCGGCAGAACCTCGCACTGCTTGATGTCAGTGGCAGCCGGATAAGTGACGAGCTGATTCCGGTTGATATCGCTGCTGAGCACCGCGCGGACGAGCCGCTCACCATCGTGCAATTCGACGATACGGGCCAACTCCAAACCAGTTCGGGAAGAATTTCCGAGATTTCGATGTACGACGTTTCGCGCTCTGACGTGTCAGTTCTTGCCGCTCATATTCTGACTGACATGACACTCACCGGGCACGGCGGCACACCGGTGTTCAACAACGGCAGCCTTTTCGGACTCAGCATAAGATATGACAGGCAGGCGAAGAAATGCTACGTGCTGCCATGGACCGTTCTCGCAAGGTTCATTGATGATTCCGCGCTTTCCCCCTACCCCGGCGCTCCGACCGCCGGGTTCCTCTGGGAGCCGCTGATTGATCCGAACAAGCGCGCGTATCTCGGCCTTTCCAAGCATACCGGGGGCGTTGCGGTGCTCAGGACCTTTCCGAAAAGTGGCAGCCCACTCGCGCCGGAGGATGCCATTATCGAATGGGACGGTGTGCCCATTGACTCGCAGGGTTACTACGAGGATCCTGATTTCGGACGCTTGCTTTTCTCATACCTGGTGATAAAGAACAGGCGCCCGGGTGATGTCGTTCCAGCAACCATCATTCGTGGAGGCAGGCGGATGAACATTGAAATCGAGCTTGCGCAGGCGCCGGCGGAGTCCGGCGCGATACCGCTCAACAGCGCGGGCGAGCAGCCGGAGTACCTTCTCGATGGCGGGCTGCTCCTGCTTGAACTCACCCTTGATTATCTGGAAACGCGTGGTCCGCGTTGGCCTTCACGCACTGACCCAAAGCTTCTTCACCTGTACCTTAAGCGATTCCAGGTGGCCGAGACGCCGGGCCGGCGCGTGGTGCTTCTTTCCCTCGTGCTGCCGGACCCCATCAATGCCGGGTATGAAGAGCTCTCGGACGTGATCGTATCGGCGGTGAACGGAGAACCGGTGATGAACCTCTCTGACGTGTTCAGGGCGGTGGATCGCGAGGGCGGCCTGCGCAGCCTTGCGCTGGAGACGCCGGAAATAGAAATACTTCTCGATCCTGAGCGACTCGACGAGGCGAATCGTAGGATTTCGCGCAGTTACAATGTCCCGCGGCTCCGCCACATGAGAGACAAGCAATAGGAGCTAGTCGTTAGACGTTGGGAGCCAGGAGTTAGTGAGTGAAAGGAATGATAGCGTAATAAAAGGAAGACAAGATGATTCGCATTGTGATAATCGGGGCGGGCATCGCCGGTGCGTCTGCGGCGGAATCAGCGCTGTCGGCGGCATCCGACTCCTCGGTGACGTTGATCAATGAAGAACCGGTGCTCCCCTACTACCGCCTCAACCTCACGCGTCTGCTTGGCGGCGAAATCGCGAGGGATTCCATCTTCCTTCACTCTGCCGACTGGTATTTGAGGAAGAATATCGCACTCCTGGAAGGCCGACGCGTTGTTTCGCTTGCGACGGGGGAGCGTGTTGTGAGGATGGACGACGATTCATCCATCGAGTATGACCGGCTGATCATCGCGACCGGCGCGCGCGCGTGCATGCCCGATCTCCCGGGAATCGGGCTTTCGGGGATCACAACCGTGAGGACACTCGCCGACACCGACGCGATTATCGGGGCGCTCGAAAGGGCGCCGTCCTGCGTGATACTTGGCGCGGGAACGCTCGGCATTGAAACAGCGGGGGCGCTCAGCGCCCGCGGCATGAAGGTTACGCTTCTTGAACGGCACGAATGGCTGATGAGCCGTCATCTGAGCAAAACCGCGGGCGAGTTGCTGGAAGCGCATCTTACCGAAAAGGGCGTGAAGGTGGAGAAGAACGCGAGCATCAGGGAATTCAGGGGCGACGGCTCTGTCAACGAGGTTGCGCTCAGTGACGGGCGCGTGGTGCCAGCCGGGCTGGTCGTGGCGGCCACGGGCGTCGTGCCCGACCTCGCTCTCGCGGATGGAGCAGGAATAGCGACGAATAGCGGAATCGTGGTTGACGATACCATGCAGACATCCGTTCCTGGCATCCTGGCGGCTGGCGATGTTGCCGAGCATGATGGCACCATGTACGGAACCTGGGCGCCCGCGAAACAGCAAGGCTCAGTTGCCGGACTCGCGGCAACAGATGCAGCTGCGCGCTTTGCCGGAGTGTCCCGCTCCAACAGCATGAAAATCCTCGGTATGACCATTTTCAGCATCGGCAAGGTTCATCCTGAAGGCGAAGACGACGAGGTGCTCGAAGAGCGGGACGGCAACGGCCTCTACCAGTTCGTGTTCAGACAGGGCAAAATGCGCGGTTGCATTCTCATGGGCAACACGAGGTCAACGGGCGCCGCGAAGAAGGCCATTGAAATCGGGACTGACTTCTCCCGCATCCTTGCCGGAAAGCCGACCGCGTCAGGCGTACTCAAGGCCTTGAAATAGATATAACCACGGAGGCAGATAATGGACATACGGATTTTCATGACTGTATTTGCGACGATCTTTCTGGCGGAGCTGGGCGATAAGACGCAGTTGGCCACATTGCTCTTCTCGGCCGACAAGAATGTGAGCAAGCTGGGCGTGTTTTTTGCCGCGGCGCTGGCGCTGATCCTCACATCGGCCATCGGCGTGGCGGTCGGAGGATGCCTCTCTCACGTGGTGAACAGAAAGCTGCTGTCCATCATCGCGGGGATAGCTTTTGTAGGTGTGGGAATCTGGACCATCGTCCATGGAATCAGGACGCCGCCATGCGTTCCATGAGTTTATCCATATTGGATTTACCACTATGCCCCTTTTTGGTTAATATTCACAGAGTCGCAGCACGGAATGCCCGACATGGCCTTCTGTCACCTGTCGCCGGAGTTTTTCCATGAACATGACGATCGAGGAGTTCTGCAACACTTTCATTCTGCTTTTCGCTGTTATTGACCCGATTGGAACCATCCCGGTATTCATAGCCGTTACTTCCCGCCACAAGTCATGGGAACAGCGCAAGATTGCCGTTCAGTCCATCTTCGTATCAACAGTCGTCCTTCTCTTCTTCATAGTCGCGGGCCAGTTCATCCTGGAGGGAATCGGTGTTCCTCTTTCAGCGTTCCAAATCGCAGGTGGGATTGTGCTGTTCCTGTTCGCCTTGACAATGATCTTCGGCGATGGCAAGCTGGAGGGAGAACTGGAGGTAGTTCGCAGCCATAGGGAAACAGCCATATTTCCGCTCGCGATACCGTCAATCGCCTCGCCCGGCGCCATGATGGCTGTGGTGATGCTTATGGACAACCACAGGTTTTCCATCACGCACCAGGTCGAGACGGCGCTCATTCTGTTTATCGTCCTGATCATAACCCTCGCACTGCTCCTGCTCAGCCGCTGGACGCTCAAGCTGATCGGCAATTCGGGAGCGAGTATAATCAGCCGCATAATGGGCCTGATACTGAGCTCGGTTGCCGCCAACAGTGTCCTGCAGGGGATTGTCACGTTTTTCAACATTTCGCTCTCGTAGGAGTCGGTGCGAAGACAATGAAAATAGCCACGTTCAACGTAAACTCCGTGCGATCGCGCATCGAGGTCATCCTGGATTGGCTCGATCGCCGCAAGCCAGATGTTCTCTGCATGCAGGAGACAAAGGTGGAGGACAAGCTGTTCCCCGCTGATGCCTTCGAGTCCGCCGGCTACCGCGCTGTTTTCAAGGGCGAGAAGTCCTATAACGGGGTTGCGCTGGTCGCTCGGAAGCAGCCCGTCGAGGTGAAGTTCGGACTCGGCGGGGATAACCCCGACGAGTCGCGAATGATCTGCGCCAAGGTCGGCTCCGTCCATGTTGTGAACACCTATGTGCCTCAGGGCCGCGATATAGAGCACGAGATGTACAGGTACAAGATCGAATGGTTCAGGCGTCTGAGAGCCTGGTTTGTCGACAACTTCACGCCGAACTCGGATATCGTCTGGCTCGGTGACATGAATGTCGCGCCTGAGGCGAAGGATATTCATAATGCGAAACGGCAGGAGAATAACGTCTGCTTTCACGAGGACGTGCGCAGGGCCTTCGCGGAGACGGTTGACTGGGGGTTCGTGGATGTATTCCGGATGCACCATCCCGAGCCGGGCCAGTTCACCTATTTCGATTACCGCACGCGCGATGCTGTTCAGCGTGGGATGGGGTGGCGCGTTGATCATATCTTCGCTACCCGAAAACTGGCGAAGAAGTGCACGGACTGCTCTATTGACATGCAGCCGCGCCTGGTTGCGAGGCCATCCGACCATACCGTCATGATGGCGGAATTCAACGTTGAACGGAAAAGGAGATAACCATGGGACGTTACATTGGCACAGTGGCTAGGGGCATTCGCATTCCGATAGTCAGGGAGGGCGATGTCATTGAAACTCTTGTTGTTGATGGTATTCTCCAGGCTTCCGCGACCGACCGGTTTTCCATCAGCGACAGGGATGTCGTAGGGATAACGGAATCCGTCGTGGCCCGGGCACAGGGCAACTATGCAAAGGTTGATGCAATAACCGCGGACCTAAGAGCGAAATTCGATGGCGATAAGCTTGGTGTCATCTTCCCTATACTCAGCAGGAATCGCTACGCCATGTTGCTCAAGGGCATAGCGCGCAGCACCAGGCATGTCGTGCTTCAGTTCAGCTATCCGTCCGATGAGGTGGGCAACCAGTTGGTTGACCATGATTTGCTGGATGAGCATGGTATCAACCCGTGGACTGATCATCTGACGGAAAGCAGGTTCAAGGAACTCTTTGGTAGCAGCCTGCACCCCTTTACCGGGGTTGATTACGTGGCCTATTACCGTTCACTGGTGGAGGGCGAGGGAGCAGAAATCACCATTCTTTTCTCAAATGATCCGCGCACTGTTCTCGCGCACACGGCTGAAGTGCTGACCTGCGACATTCACACCAGGGCCCGCACCAAGCGGCAGCTAGCGGCAGCAGGCGCAAAGAAGGTGTTCAGCCTCGATGAAATTCTCACTGTCCCCGTGAACGGCAGCGGACATCATCCCGAATATGGTCTTCTCGGATCCAACAAGGCCGGCGAAGAGACGGTGAAACTCTTTCCTCGCGACTGTCAGCCAGTGGTTGACCGAGTTCAGCAGCTTCTCAAGGAGAAGACCGGCAAGACCGTTGAGGTGATGATATACGGCGACGGCGCTTTCAAGGACCCGGTTGGGAAGATATGGGAGCTTGCCGACCCGGTGGTGTCTCCGGCTTACACTTCCGGCCTCAATGGCACGCCGAACGAGATTAAGCTGAAGTATTTCGCGGACAATCACTTTGCCGGGCTCGCCGGGCAGGACCTGCACGAGGCGATCGTGAAGCAGATCCGGTCAAAGAAGGACGATCTCACCGGTGCCATGGAGGCGCAGGGTACCACGCCGCGACAGCTTACCGATCTGCTCGGCTCGCTGTGTGACCTTACGTCCGGCAGCGGCGACAAGGGAACGCCGGTTGTCTATATCCAGGGCTATTTCGACAGCCTTGCGGCGGAATGATCCTGCGTGGAGACTGAGATACTTCAGAATGTGCAATAAGCGGAAGGTGTATGACAAAACTGAGGCCCAGCGGAGGATACCGAGATCTGCGCAGTTTTCAGATCGCCACCATCATCTACGACGCCACCTACTGGTTCTGCGAGAAGTTCCTCGATTCGCGCTCGCGGACCGTGGACCAGATGATGCAGGCCGCCCGCAGTGGACGCCAGAATATCGCCGAAGGCAGTCGGGCTGCCGCCACCTCATCTCAGACCGAGCTTCGGCTGGTCAACGTCGCCCGCTCCAGCCTCGAGGAACTGCTCCTCGATTACGAAGATTTCCTGCGTCACCGCCGCCTTCCCCAGTGGCACGCGGACAGTCCCGAAGCCATGGCCGTGCGCGAGATCGGGCGGCGCCATTCCGCCGATGATCCGTCCGATCCGACCGATCATCCCCCAGACCAAGCGCCAACCCGCATCGCGGACGACCGCCGTTATGCCGCTTACGCGCACTGGCTCGACAACCCCGACTCGACCATCCGCGCCAATGCGCTGATTTGCCTCACCCATCAGGCCAACACCCTGCTCGACCGCCAGATCGCCGCGCTGGAACACGATTTTATCGAGGAAGGCGGCTACAGCGAGCAACTCGCCGCAGCCCGCCTGGCCAAACGGGCGGCTGCCCGCGCGAATCCGTCCGATCCGTCGGATCGGACGGATACCATCCCCCCTTGCCCGCAATGCGGCAAAGCCATGGTCCTGCGCACCGCCAAGACCGGCAAGAACGAGGGCAAACAGTTCTGGGGCTGCACCGCCTACCCCGATTGCAAAGGAGTCGTTAACATCTGAAGGATCTGTACGAT
This sequence comes from uncultured Verrucomicrobiota bacterium, assembly GCA_964458525.1. Taxonomy (GTDB): domain Bacteria; phylum Verrucomicrobiota; class Kiritimatiellia; order JAAZAB01; family JAAZAB01; genus CAYWJE01. Next base: position 7,222 of record CAYWJE010000048.1, on the reverse strand, counting down.
CCATGAGATCAACAAGGAACCCCATGCACATGACAGAGCTGTACCGAAAGGAGCAATGAAGAAGTGAACCCATCGAAACCCGTCAAAGGTTGGAATGCCGTGAAGCAGCACGTCAAAGGCTGGAACGCCGCACAGTTCACGGCTCTGCTCAAAGACATGTACGACAGCTCATCAGAGAACCGCATCTTTCTCGATGCCCGCGTGCAGTTGCACAGCGGCGGCGGTGCGGCTCTGGAGACCTATCGGCAGCGAGTTATAGAACAGTTTTTTCCAAAGCGCGGCTTCGGCAAGCTTAAGCTGGCCGAAGCGCGCAAAGCCATCCGCGACTATAAGAAGGCCAAGGGTAGCATCCTCGGCACGGCGGAACTACTGATGACCTATGTGGAGAGCGGGGTGAAATTCACGAACCAATATGGGGATATCGACGAGCGCTTCTACAGCAGCGTGGAGTCGGCGCTGGACGAACTGGCTGCCCTGTTGCGTGGCGAGGCTCGAGAGATGTATCCGCGGTTCCGCGATCGGCTGACGCAAGTGGAGCAGATGACCGGTGGCATCGGCTGGGGATTCCACGATTTCATAGCAGATGTGGTCGGGCAACTGGCGGATGAAGCCGATCATCAAGCGCTGCCGACGGGACTTTCTGATCCAGAACCATGACACTGAAATCGCTTGCATGCCCATGTCGGCGCTGTATACTCGAAACACTTGGTATAAAACGCTATTCATTGGAAGCGATAAAGAGAAAACGAGATGAACGCAAAGCGGGTACCGGCGGAGAAGGCACTCGAACGATGTTCGTGGTGTGGCAGGAGAATAAAGAGTAATGTGCCGGTCTTCGGCTTCGGCGGGAAGCAGCGACCTGGTGTTGACCTGACTCAATATGAAGGGTCTGCAATTATGATTTCCCTGGCAACGGTTCCGAAGGAAGTGATCTGCATGGTCGCAGCTCCTGACTCCCCGGCCAAAGCAGAAGGAAAGGACTTCCTGTTTATGGTCTGCTCAGAGTCCTGCGCAAGCGAGATGAAGCCAGTTATGGATTCGGAAGCGGCCTTGGGAAACGCACTGTTTGGCAACTTGGAAACGATGAAAGACTGAAGCTTCCAAGCTGAGGCAGGCGACGTTTTCCAGCGCGTCTACTCCGCACCGTTCGGCAGCAAGACCGTCAGTCGCGCTCTCACACGTCGCTTTCCATATGACGTCTCTTAGCAGATTCGCTCAAGGAAGGACAACCTGACCGGCGCCATGGAGGCGCAGGGCACCACGCCAAGGCCGATTATCATTCCTTCGTAGTCTCTGGTCGGCCTTTTTTCAGGCTCAGATAGGCTCCGAGCGCAAGAAGCGGGAAACTCAGCATCACGAAGCCCCACCCCGTCACGTTTCTGGCTAGAAAATACAGCTGTCTGAGCATTGGAAAACACAATACGCCTGCCGCAGGCATATTCCCCGCTCTCCATGCCAAAGCTCCAGCCAGCGCCATCAGAACGAGGGCTGCTATCCAGACATGCAAGATTGATTCCACTCCTGTGCCAAACGCATTGAGCATGTTGATAACCAGGAACACTGCCGCAAGAAAAGAGAACATCGAGTTGAAACGTTTCTTCAAGAGGATTTCGGTCAGAAGAACACCCGCAAGAGCAACTGCTATGCCCATGAACGAAGGCGTTCTAAAGGCAAGCCAGAGAGAGAGAATCTTCCCGTATTCGGTGCAGCAACATGCGATGCCAGCGCCCGCCCATGCAATCAAGGCGAGATATGGATTTCGCAGTCTGATGCTGAAATACACCACAATCAATTCAGCGAATATCAGCGCCGATATCCATCTGAGTTCTTCGACACCGCGTCCGGATCGGGTTCCCACTATCATCATCAAACTAAGCGCATAAGCTCCGACAATAATCCAAAGCCATAGACCCCCTGGCTCACAGCTTCTTAAAACGTGCGAATGCCTTGTCCCATGCAGCAGTGTTCCGGGGCTTGTATGTTTTGATCGGGAACGACCGCTTAATAATAGGCATGGCGTCGGCCATCGAACCAAGAACGCGCAGCCCTGCCGCCTGGACCATGATGTTGCCCGCTGCGGTTGCCTCCACGGGGCCGGCGACGACTGGAATGCCAGTGGCATCTGCCGTGAAGCGATTGAGCATCTCGTTGCGCGAGCCGCCGCCGACTATGTGGACCACGCTCGAACGCCGTCCACAGACGTGCGAGATGTCCTCGTTGATCCTTCTGTATTGAAGCGCAAGGCTCTCGTACACCATTCTAAGGATGACGCCCCTGTCAGCCGGCTCCGGCTGGCCCGTGCGGCGACAGAACTCGCGAATGGCCTTTTCCATATCGGACGGATTATAAAACCCGGGATCATCGGGATTGATGAAACTCGTGAACGCCGGGGCTGCCTCCGCGAGTCTGTATACATCAGACCAGTCCATCTCCCCGCCATCGGCCTCGCGCCAGACGCGCCGCAGCTCGTGGACCAGCCATCCGCCCATGCAGTTCTTGAGCAGGCGGATATTGCCTATTCCCCCCTCATTGCTGAGGTTCAATGCCATCGCATCCGGAGTGGTCACCGGCTCGGGGACAAGCCTGCCTACCAGAGACCACGTGCCGGAGCTGATAATAAGCGCCTCGCCCGGGTCGTCCGCCGGGGCGGCGGCAAAAGCGCTGGCGGTGTCATGTCCGCCGACTGCTATCATTTGCGCGCGGTTCAGACCTGTGCCCGCGGCAACGGCCTCGTGCAATCGCCCTATCACCGTGCCGGGCGCCACTATTTCGGGCATTATATCGGGGGGGATGCCCAGCGCTTCGAGCACCTCGGCACTCCACTGCCGCGTCTTCGCATCCATCAGCTGCGTAATGCTGGCCCACGAAGAATCCACCTTATTCACCCCGCCGAGGTAGTAATAGAAAAGCGAGGGGATCGGCACGTACCTGGCGCCCGGGAGCAGCAGGTGTTTGCGATTCTGCAGGAACCAGAGGATCTGATTGCTCACGTTGAAAGGCTGAAAATGTATGCCGGTTATTGAATAAATACGTTCAGGGGAAATGCGGGCCTTAACCTGTTCTATCATCGGGTCCAGCCTGTGATCGCGATAGGCGTAGACCTTTCCGAGCACGTCGCCATCTTCGCTGACGAAATGGCCGTCCGCACCCCACGCATCCACCCCCACCCCGTCGAGCTTCGCGCCGTATTCGCGCCTGAAGTTGCGCAGGCCCTCCATGATATTGGAATAGATGAGGATATCGTCCCAGTATGCCCGCTCAGTGATCGCGCCGCTCTTGTCCGGCATGTGAAAGGAAACCGATTCGTGCGAAAACCTGTGGATCTCCGACATGGAAAAATCGCCGCCATCGAAAACTCCGGCAAAGCATTTGCCGCCGGAGGCGCCGAGATCCACAGCAAGGAATGTCTTTTTATCGTTCATGATTTTCTCTCCCGGTCAAGCTACATCATTGTGGGTCGCGAATGATGGTTCAATTTTTGTAGGCGGGCCGTCCCGTCCGGATGGAAAACGGCGGGGACCGCCGTCTCCAGGACAATGGCTATCTTGTATTGTATTTCAATGAGTTGCATATGTTCGCAGAGACAAGCTTCGCTAATGGCGATCCGGGTGACATGTCATTCTCTTTTCTCTCTCATCTTTCCTTGGACATTGGATGTTCCGTGCTGTGCCATCTAGCAACTAACACCTAGCACCCAATCAGCGCATCTCCTGTCCGCCGGTGACATTGAGCGCCTGTCCCGTCATATACGAGGAAGCTTCCGACGCCAGGAAGACCACCACGTTGCAAACGTCCTCGTAGGTGCAGCCCCGTTTCATTGGAACCTGGTCCATGTACTTCTGGCGCACCTGCTCCTCTGTGATGCCCTGATTCTTTGCGTACTGCTTGAAGAGGCTGTTCACCCACAGCGGCGAATCAAGCATATTGCCCGGGCACAGGGCGTTCACGCGCACACCGCTCTCCGCCATCTCAAGCGCCGCGCTCTGGACCAGACCTATTGCGCCGAACTTCGATGCCGCGTATGCCGAATTCCGGAATGAGCCCTTCTTGCCCGATTTCGAGTTAATCTGTATGTAGGATCCGGAGCCCGCCCGCTCCATCAGCCGCAGCGCGTGCTTCATGCATAGCATCTGCCCAACGAGGTTCACCTCCATAACCTTGCGCCAGGCTGTCGCGTCGAATTCGACCAGTGGACCCGAGAGCAGGATGCCGGCATTTCCGACGAATATATCAAGGCCGCCCCATTTCTGCTCCGCCTGCTGCACCAGCGCCGACACGTCGGCTTCGCTGGTCACATCGCACCTGGCGGAAATGGCCCTGTCTGATTGCAGCTTATTCGCTGCCTCATCTTGCAGTTTTACATCGGCAAACATCACAGAGCAGCCCTCGTCGAAGAGGCGCTTCCCTATCGCCTCGCCAAGTCCCTGTCCCGCGCCCGTGACGATTGCCCTTCTACCCTTCAATGAACTCATGTATCCTCCGTTGATCCTGATTCCTGACCGTAATATGCGTGCTTTCCATGCTTCCGGAAATAGTGTTTGTTCAGCAGTGCATTCGAAATGGGCGGCGCCTTTCCGCCCGTGAGAAGAAGGCTGAAGCATGCCATTTGGCACAAATTCTCCAGCACGATGGCGTTTTCCACAGCCTTGGCCGCAGTGCCGCCCCAGCAGAAAGGTCCATGATTCGCAACGAGAACTGCGGGACAGTCGCCCGCCCGGAGCCCCAACTCATTGAACTTGCGAATGATCACTGCCCCCGTATTTGCCTCGTAATCCGATTTGATCTCGGCATCCCTCATGGGATCCGTCACGGGTACATCGCCATGGAAATAATCAGCATGCGTTGTGCCCAGGCACGGCAGGCTCCTGCGCGCCTGCGCAAAGGCCGTGGCATAGGGCGAATGCGTGTGAACAACCGCGCCGACTTCGGGGAATACCTTGTACAGTGCCAGGTGCGTGGGGAGATCGGATGAAGGACGCAATCCGGATTCCACGGGCCTTCCGTCGAGATCGCACAGAACAATGTCCTCGCGCTTCAACGTGGCGTAATCCACCCCGCTTGGCTTGATCGCGGCAATGGAATGCTCGCGACTCAGCGCGCTCACGTTTCCGAAGGTCAGCAGCACGAGTTGCGACGCATTGAGACGTAGATTCTCCTGGTACACCGACTCAATCAGTTCCGCCAGCTTCTTTCGCATCATCATACCTCATTCAGCGCTCTTGGGTGGAAAGAAAGTAATTATGAGATTACATATAGCACGCGGGTGATTCAACCTAAATCCGGCACAAGCTGTTGATCAATGAGATATTAATCCGGTTTGTCCTGTCCAACCTTTTTTTCTGATATCAGCCTGCACAAGGCCAGTCTGCGGGCAGGTCGGAATCCGTTCCCGTTGCACAATCCCTTCTGCCACCCGCTACACGGGCTTCACGTCCTTCCTCTCAATTGCCGCCTCCACCATCTGCTGCCAGTGCCTTGCGAGGAAGGGTGGATTCTTCATGCTGTCCAGTATATACGAACGATCCGCCCGTGCGAGATCAAGAACCGATGTGATCATCTCCTCCTGGTAGAATCCACCCTCCGCCAGCGGAATACCATTTGGTTCACGGATGAACGACGAACCGCTGGATGTCTGCCTGCCGTCAGGCGATTCGCCGATGGTATTGGCGACGCAGTGGAACATCTTCGAGTTCGGGCCGACCGGCTGCTGCGCCCGGCCGGACGTTCGCTTCCAGCAAACAGCTTCAATTTCGTCCGAACTGCACGATGGCTGAAACAGAATCTGCGCCCCGGCCATGGCAGGAATGCGATAGAGCTCAGGGTGCCGTCCGTCCCGGCAGATCACGATCGTGCAAAGAACGCCCTCGATCTCGAAAAGGGAGAGCTTGTCGCCGCCGCGACAGTACTTCTTCTCATCCCGCCCGGCCAGGTTCACCTTGGCATATTCGTGCACGATCTCGCCCTTCCTGTTTATGACGTGCGCCAGGTTTAGAAACCGGTCGCTCGTCTTCTGTATTGTCCCTGCGATCACCCACATGTCATGCGCCCTGGCGGCGGCGCAAGTCTGTCTCAGTGCGTCGAACACCGCGCCCTGATCCAATTCGACCGCTAAGGGAAAGTAATAACCGGTCAGGTTGGCCTCCGGGAAAAGCACAACCCGGCTTCCGAGCCCGGCAGCGGCGCTGATGTAGTGCAGTGTTCGCTGGAGGTTGAATTCAAGCGTTTTAGCCCAATGCATTTGCACGCATGATATTTGCAGTGTCTTTGTCATATTTTCATCATGTCCGGTTACGCAACTCTATTCGCTAGAGCGAGATACCCAGGCCGGCAATGACGGTAAGGTCGTTCTCCTTCAGATCGGGCGCGGGAATATTGTCATACTTATCCTGCAGCACGAGGCGGAGGCTGACAAGCGAGTTGATGGCTGCCTCGATGCCGACCTCGGCATTCAGGAAGTAGTCGTCTAAATCGTCCGCCCTCTGCAGGAACTCCAGTGACTGCCAACATTTGGCAGTTTTGCTGAGCGCGTAATCGAAGCGCTCTCCAAACCGCAGCGCCAGATAGTCATCGCTCACGCCATCGAGCTTCTGCCACACGTATGCGGGGCCAATATCAACCGAAAGAGAGAGTGTATCGTTCTTCACCAGGAAGACTCCGATTCCGGGGCTCAGGATAAAGCGGTAATCTATCTTGGCGATCTCGTCGTACAACCCTTCCGCGCTGAACGACCAGAAGGTCATGCGCGTAATCGTCTTCTTCGCGTTGGCGTAGGCCTTGACGTTTGCGATGGTCCTGTCCTTTTTATCATCAACAGTGCTCTCCCCGTAATTCCCTTCAACGCCCGCGCGCACCGAACCGAGTCCTTCCTTTTGACCCTCGGTCACCAGCGACGCATTCCCCTGCACCGTCTGGCTGTTGCCATCGGTGAGCGTCAGGCCCACGTTCAATTTCGTCTTAAACCTATTTGTTTCTGCATCCTGCGCCATGGCCACAAATCCGGTCGCGCAGGCGCAAGCAAATGTGATAAATATCTTTTTCATATACATTGACCGAGCATTTGTTGCCATTAAGACCGCCCTGCGGATGAGGTCATTATACCGCATCTGCCGTGAGCAGACTTGTTTCACCATGAAGAACATGAAGAAAATCACCTGCTTCATGTCCTTCATTTTTTTGGTCCTTCCGGAAATAGCGTGGGATTTCGCATTGAGTGCTATCCTCG
>CAYWJE010000047.1:0-17362 GCA_964458525.1 uncultured Verrucomicrobiota bacterium | reverse complement strand
GAGCTATCTGACAGCCAAGCCCGACGAAACGCGGCTGAATGGACTCACCTTCTCCACGCTCACGAGCCAGGACAGGGAGAAATCACGCAGGAGCTGGAGCTGGAAAGACGTCGCGGCTTCAGCCGCCATCGTGGCCATCATCCTGGCTATATACATTTACTTCAGCGGGTGAGGGCTATCCATGAACGGTCGGCACATGTTCGCAGCGGGGCTTCTCGTGTTTCTGGCCGGATGCACGATGATCCCGAAATATGAGAGGCCGGAGGCGGCGGTCCCTGCCGCGTGGCCGGACGGCCGGCCCGGCGAGCCGGAATCCGGGTCGCTCACCAATGTCGCATCCATACCCTGGCAGGATTTCTATGTTGATCCGGGGCTCCGGCAGGTGATCGAGCTGGCTCTGACGAATAACCGCGACTTGCGTGCGGCGGTCCTCAGGATAGAGAAGACAAGGGAGCTGTACCGTATTCAGCGCGCGGATCTGCTGCCCACGGTCAAATCTTCCGGCTTCGGCACCAGCCAGCAGCTTTTTGCCAACGTCGATACTTTTGAGAAGTCGGTCCGGGTCGAGTACTATACAGTCAACCTTGGCTTCAGCGCCTACGAGCTTGATATCTTCGGCCGGATTCGCAGCCTCAAGGCGCGCGCCCTTGAGGAGTATCTCGCCACCGAGCAGGCGGCGCGCGCTCTTCAGGTATCGCTTCTGGCCGAGGTCGCCGCCGCCTATCTCAATCTCGCTGCCGGCCGCGAGCGGCTGCGCATTGCACGGGCGACGCTGGAAAACCGGGAGGCGGGCCTCGGACTGATCCGGCGGCGCCACGAAGCCGGGGAGGCACCAGAGCTCGATGTGCAGCGGGCGCTGGGCATGGCGGAGGCGGCGCGCGCTGATGTTGCCGGACTCGATGGCCAGCTTGCGATCGCCCGGAATGCTCTTGCGCTTCTCGCGGGCGCCGAGGTGCCAAATGAGCTGCTGCCCGAAACGCTGGAGAGTGTGACCGCCGGCATCGAGATTCACGCCGGGTTGCCCTCCGAAGTGCTTCAGCGCCGACCCGATATCATGGAGGCCGAGAACCTGCTGCGGGCCGCCAATGCGAACATTGGCGCGGCCCGGGCGGCTTTCTTTCCGTCCGTCACTCTCACCGGCAACTACGGCACCATGGATGACCAGCTCTCCGGCCTTTTCCAGCCCGGCTCTTGGATATGGGCGTTCACCCCGCAGATCACGCTTCCGATCTTCGATTCAGGACGCAACTCGGCCCGACTGGGCGGCGCAAAGATTGACCGCGACATCGCCCTGGCGCAATACGAGAAGGCAATACAATCGGCTTTCAGGGAGGTGGCCGATTCACTTGTGCAGCGCAACTCCATACTTGGTCAGCTCAAGGCTCAGGAGATGTATGTGACCGCCGCGGAATCCGCGCTCAGGATCGCCGAAGGGCAGTACCGGCACGGGGATGAAAGTTATCTTGCGGTGCTGGACTCGCAGCGCGAGCTCTACTCCGCGCAGCAGGGGCTGGTGGCGATGCGGCTCGCCGGGCTCGCGAATCTCGTGACCCTTTACAAGGCACTCGGCGGCGGGTGATAGTTACACCTTCTTCTGGATCATCCGCTCAATGATGTGCGTGACGCGCTCGAGGCAGTTGGCAACCTCTTCGAGCCGATCGTAGATCTGGCCCCACTTTATGGCGTCCAGCAGGCGGGCGGGCTCGGCGCCGGCCGATTCGTAAACTGCTCCGAGCCCGACAAGGAGAAACATGCCGGCTTCCTCCCGCAGCTTTCTTATCCGCTCGCGGCCCGAGGCGCCGTCACCCTTTCGCACCACGAGATCGAGCAGCGGCCCGAGCCCGGAGGCCATTTCCGAGAGACAGGAGACCAGATCATCCGCACCCTTCTCGATGCGGCTGAACCCATATAGACCCGCACGACTGGACACTGCGCGAACCGCCAGGAACGTCTGCTCAAAGGCGCGGTTCAGGTCGCGTATATCCTCGCGGTCAACTGACTCGATGAACGTGAGCGAGAGCTCTCGCTCGATTTCGCGGCATACCCTGTCGCCTGCCGCCGTCAGGTCGTCAATTTCCCTGCAGCGGACGAGGACGTCGCTGAAATCTCCGAAAAGCTCATCCAGCTTCTTCACCGCGCCGTGGAGGTTGCCCGCCTGTTCACGGAACAGCCGGAAGAAGGAAAACGCGTTGCTGAAAAGACTCATGTTCATGCCGAATCCTCCGCCGGTTCCGCGCGGCGCTGCAGGCGCCTGTTGAGCCGGTCGAGATAGACGTAAAAGACCGGTGTCACGTAGAGGGTGAGCGCCTGCGAGAAGAAGAGGCCGCCGACCACGGCGACGCCCAGCGGCTGACGCGCCTGGCCGCCGGCGCCCAGGCCCATCGCGATCGGCAGGCAGCCGAACAGCGACGACATGGTCGTCATCATGATCGGGCGGAACCGCGTGAGTGAGGCGTGGTGAATCGCCGCCGCCGCGTCGAGCCCCTCGCTCTTCTCGGCCTCGAGCGCGAAATCAACCATCATTATACCGTTTTTCTCGACGATGCCCACGAGCATGAGGATTCCAACATAGCCGTACATGTCCAGCTGCAGGCCCATGAGGGTCAGGGCCGCCAGCGCCCCGAAGCCGGCCAGCGGCAGGGACGAGAGGATGGTGAGCGGATGGATGAAGCTCTCGTAGAGGATTCCGAGCACCATGTAGATCACCAGCACGGTCACGACGAGAAGGAAACCCATGCCGGCCACGGATGACTGGAACGCCTGAGCCGTTCCCTGGAAGGACGTGTACACGGAGACGGGCAGGGTTTCCCTGGCGAAGCTGTTGATCTCCTCGATTGCCGACCCTATCGAGTAACCCGGCTTGAGGTTGAATGAAATCGTGGCCGCCGGCACCTGCCCGAAATGGTTGATGGCAAGTGGCGATACTGTCTCGCGGACCGACGCCACCGCGGCGAGGGGAACAAGTTGACCGGCGACCGACTTGACATACAGCTCGTCCAGGGACGACGGCTCCCTGCGAAACTCGGGCATCAGCTCCAGGATGACGTAATAGAAGGTGGAGTCGGTGTAGATCGTCGAGACCTGGCGCGACCCGTAGGCTGAGTAGAAAGCATCCTGTATCTGCCTCAAGGTGAGCCCGAGCGAGGATGCCTTGTCGCGGTCCACTGTTATCTCGAGCTTCGGCTTGCGCGGCTGAAGGTCGGACTTCACATCCACGAGGGCGGGGATGGCGCGCATCTTCTCCTCCAGCATAGCGCCGTAGGTGTAAAGGCTCTCCAGGTCGCTGCTTCGTAACGTGAACTGCCACTGGGCGCTTGCCAGCCGCGAGCCGATGGCGATGAGCGGGGGATTGACGAGCGAGACTATCAGCCCCGGGATTCTGTTCAGCCGCGGGCGCAACTCGTTGATGATTTCGTCAACCGATTTGCGTCTTTGTCCGGACGGCTTCAGGCTCACGAAGGCTAAGGCACTGTTGTCCCCGGAGAATCCGACTATCGAGCCTATCTGCGAATCGCGGCAATCCTGATTCTTCAGCAGCTCTTCATGCAGGGCCTGCTGGTGCCGCACGGTGTCCGCGAAGGACGAGCGGTCGTGCAGGATGCTGAAAATGCGGAAGAAATTCTGATCCTCCGTGGGTATAAAGCCCTTGGGTACGGCCCTGAACAGATGAACCATTCCCAGCGTGACAAGGAGGGTCAGGACGAGGGTGATTGCCCGGTGCCGCAGGACCCATCCGAGGCTGCGCCCGTAAGCCGCCTGGCAAGTCTTGAACACGTTTTCCGAAGCTGCGTTGAGGCGTTCGGTCCCGCGCTGCGAAACGCGCCCAAGAAACCGGCTGCACAGCATTGGCGTCAGCGTGAGTGAGAGAATGCCGGAGAAAAGAATAGCCGCCGTGATGCACACGGCGAACTCCCTGAACAATCGGCCAAGCAGTCCGCCCATGAAGATGATCGGGATGAATACCACCGCCAGCGCGATGGTCATGGAAACAACGGTTGCGCCAATCTCGCGCGACCCCTTGATTGCCGCCTCCAGCGCGCTCTCTCCGGACTCGATCCTGCGTATTATATTCTCCATCACCACTATCGCATCATCCACGACAAAGCCTATTGAAAGAGTCAGCGCCATCAGGGACAGGGTGTTGAGAGTGAAGCCGAGAAAGCGCATGATGATGAAGGTGGCGATCAGCGACAGAGGCACCACCACGCTGGGAATTATGGTTATCTTCATTGATCCGATGAAGAGAAAGATCACGACGACTACGAGCAGGATCGTGAGCAGCATCGTCACCTGCACGTCGCGGATGGACGCGCGGATGAATTCAGACTGGTCGTAGAATACATGGAGCGCCATCGCGCCTGGCAGCATTTTCTCGATGCGGGGCAGCCTGTCCTTTATCGTGCGGGCGAGGTCCACCGTGTTGGCGCCCGGCTGCTTGCGGACGCGAAGGATGACCGTCTCCCTGATTTCGCCGCAGTCGATGTACCAGGCCGCGGAGCGATCGTTCTCGATGCCGTCAACTGCGCGCCCGATGTCCCGGATCCGGAGAGGATAGCCATCGTTGTAGCTCACCACCAGCTCGTCGAAGGCCGCGGCATCGGGAAGCTGTCCATTGGAGTCAATCGTATAGGCCATGACCTCGTTGTCTATCCTGCCGCCGGGCAGGTTCACGTTTCCGGAGTCGAGTGCTCTGGCGACTTCATCAATTCCCATGTTCCTGTCCGCCAGTGCGCGGGGATTCACCTGGACTCGCACGGCATATTTCTGGAGCGGCAGGATGTCAATCTCGGCGATGCCGTTGATGGTGGCGAGGTTCGGTATCAGGATCGTCTCGCCCGCGTCATTCATGGAAGAGATTGGCATCGAGCCGGAGGTGAGGGCAATGAACATGATCGGCATGTCCGCCGGGTTGACCTTCTTGAAGGTGGGCGGGTTGGGCATATCCTTCGGCAGCACGCCCATTGCGGCGGTTATGGCGGAATTGACATCCACGGCGGCGGCGTCAATCTTGCGCTCGAGCGAGAACTGGATGTTGATTGTCGTTGTGCCCAGAGAGCTCAGGGACGTCATCGAGTCAATGCCCGCGATCAGCGAGAACTGTTTTTCCAGAGGCGTGGCCACCGTAGCGGCCATCGTCTCGGGACTGGCGCCCGGAAGCACGGCTGTGACGCTTATCGTTGGAAAATCAACGTCGGGAAGGTTGTTGATGGAAAGGTTGCGGTAGCTGAGCAGCCCGAAGAAGAATATACCGAACATGACCAGGATGGTCATTACCGGGCGCCTGATCCATCGTTCGGAAAAATTCATAACTTTTCACTACCCGTCCGTCATGTGGTCCTGCGCATTGGAGATGGTGACGGGCGCGCCGTCCTTGAGCTTGTTCAGTCCGTCGGTCACCACGATTTCACCCGGCTGAACGCCGCTGTCCAAGACTACCTCATTTCCGACCATGCGGTGGACCTGCACCGGGCGAATATGGGCGGTGCCGTCGCGAACCGTGAAGACCAGGTCGCCTCTGGGTCCTTTCGCGACCGCGGCGGCAGGGATGACGGTGACATCCGGCTCTTCTCCAACAACGAGGGATACCCTCACGAACAGGCCCGGCCAGAGAAAGGAGTCTTCGTTATCGAAAGTTCCCTTCAGGCGGATCATTCCCGACGAATCATCCACCTTGTTGTCCACGAAGGTCAGGCACCCGGTCCGGGACTCGGAGCCGGGCTCCGGCAGGCGCGCTTCGACCGTCAGTTCGGACCTTTCCCGCGCGGCCCGGATGGCCGGCAGCTCCTTGTCGGGCACGGAGAAAGTGACATAAACGGGCTTCACCTGGTTGACCACCAGGAGCCTGGTCTTATTGGCTTCGACGACTGCTCCGCGGTTCACGAGGTATGCCCCGGCATAGCCGGAAATCGGGCTGAGTATCGAGCAGTAGCCCACGTTCAGTTTCGCCTGTTCGACTACCGCGCGGGCGGCTTGCACGGTATCCCTTTGCAGTTCGGCTTCCGATTGGGCCTTCTCGAACTCGGATCGCGACACGCCGCCCTCGGCCACGATCAGCCGCTTGCGCTCCGCCTCGCTCTTCTTGAAAAAAAGGGTCGCCTCGCTGCCGGCCAGACGCGCCTCCGCCTCGCGCAGCGCCTCCTCGAACGGGGCGCGGTCAAGCGTCACGAGGAGCGAATCCTTCTCCACCTCGTCGCCGTCCTTGAAGTGCAGTTTGAGGACCTGACCCGAGACCCGCGGGATGATATCGAGGGAATTGAAAGCCTCCACCGTTCCCGTCGTCTCCACGGTGAGCGGCACGGTCCTGGAAACGGCGCGGGCGGTGAGGACGGGCACGGGCGCCGGTGGCGGCGCCGCGGGTTTGCGGCCGCAGCCGGAAAGCGCCGTGATGGCGGCCAGGAGGAGGAGCGCGCGTCGGCTCATGTCAATCATGGCGAAAGACTACGCTAAACGGGCGTTTTATCAAGAAAAATATCAGGCATATTTCATGACATGGTGACATTGCAGAACTTACCATTCACGATCGCAAAAAAGCTTGCCGTGAGTCAACAGGCAAAGTTCCGGGCTCAGGAATTCGCATTATGGTAAGCTCCCGCCGGCTTGTCCGGCAGGAGCATGAAATTGTTTATGGAAAAGGACGCTTTTCCACAAGTCTAACCACCGGCGACTCAAGGTCGCCAGAGGGTAAAGCCAAAATGAGAATTGCTGTGCCGGGCTGAAAACCCGGAGATAATCCGGGCGTCGGGTTGCAACGATTGGCGATCCAGGCTGCGAGAATGCATCATTTCAAGCGCGATGATAATCGCTCTTGAAATGACAATGCCTGGAGACGCGGCCTTGTGCGGATGGCGCTTTAGAGAGCGATGGTCGCCATGGCAGAATTGCTGGTGCAACGGGGTTCTCCGCCATCTGATGATTCCGGTTGTTCTCAAAGTTTCAGAGGAAGGATTCTCTCTTGTCGGGGCGCTGGCCGGGTTGTATACTCCGTGCCCTGTTTCCGTATAAAAGGTTTTTTCAACCATTGGAGGGATGTAGCATGAAAAAGCGAGTTCTGCTGCCGGGCATCATTGCCTGTGCCGCGATCTGCATTGTCGGCTGCTCTACGATGGCGCCGGACACGATAACCCAGCTTTCAACCATTGACGCCGTGCTGGCCGGGCATTACGACGGTGAGATGACATGCGGGGAACTACTGAAGCACGGGGACTTCGGGATTGGCACTTTTCACGCGCTCGACGGAGAAATGGCATTTCTCGACGGAACGATATACCAGGTGAAGGCAGACGGCAAGGTGTACCTGCCGCCCCGCTCCGCCACGATTCCGTTCGCGACGGCAGTGAAGTTCAGGAAAGATGCGTCGTTCGCAGTAGCCGGGCCAACGGAGTTTGCCGGGCTGGTCGAGGCGGTGAACCGGGCCGCGCCGAACATGAACACGTTCCTCGCTGTTAAGGCGCGCGGCCATTTCAGCAGGATGAAGACGCGCAGCGTGCCGGCCCAATCGAAGCCCTATCCGCCGCTCGTAGAGGTGACCCGCAATCAGCCCGAGTTCGACCTTGCTGATGTGACGGGAACCATAGTAGGTTTCAGGATGCCCGATTTCACCAAGGGCATTGCCGTGTCCGGCTACCATCTTCATTTTATTTCCGACGACCATGCGGCAGGTGGACACATACTTGACTTCACAATGGAACGTGGAACGGTGGAGCTGGATGTCTGCCACCGCCTTCTGCTCATTCTGCCGTCGGATGCCAGTTCGTTCGCCGGGCTTGACTTGAGCCGTGACAGGTCCAAGGAGCTCGAAAAAGCTGAAAAATGAGGGTTGTTAAAATGCGTTATGTTGTGTCACAATTGCGTTTGTCGGGAGCTGTATTGCTGTGCCTGTTTATCGTCGGCGTGAACTGTCCGGGCTCCGAAGACGGCATGGCGGACAACCTTGAAGAGTTTTTCACCAAGGGCAGTCTGAACGGCAAGGCCAGGGCATATTATATGAACCGGCGCTTCTCCCGTCCGCATACCGACGAGAGTCTGGCTGTGGGCGGATGGCTGGAATATGAAACCGCTCTCTGGTACGGACTTGGCGCGGGTGCTGTTGTCTATACGTCCCAGGGGCTGGGCATTTTCACCGACTCCGAGCGCGACGGCGCCTCGCTGCTAGCGCCGGGGCAGCAGGGCTATACGGTGCTTGGTCAGGCTTTCTTGAAAGCGCAGTTGAGCGAGACGCGCGCGAAGGTGTTCCGCCAGGCGCTTGACACGCCGCTGATCAATCCTTACGACTGCAAGATGACGCCCAAAACGGTGGAAGCATTCACGATTGAAAGCCGGGATGTTCCATATCTTTCCATCCTGGCCTCGCATGTGACGAAAATCAAGGGATGGACCGATTCATCGTTCACCAGCATGTCTGAGTATGCGGGGTTCGAGGATACCAGTGAGCCTGTAACACTTGCGGGGCTGACATTCACCCCGCTCGATGCCCTCGAAATGCAGATATGGGAGTATTACGCGCACGAGTTCATGAACATAGTGTATTTTCAGGCCGACGGCAGCCTGCCGCTGCACCCGGGGCTCGAACTGATCGGCTCCGTGCAGGCCATTGACCAGCGGGACGTCGGCAGGGCCATCGGCGGCGAATTCAGCACGGGGATGGGCGGCGTTAAGACGGGAGTGAACTGGGGCGGAGCGACGCTGGCGACTGGCTACACGATCACTTCCGGATCGTATGATATTGTCAACCCGTGGGGTAGCTACCCCGGCTTCACCTCCATAATGGAAGAGGACTGTGACCTGGCCGGTGAAAAAGCATGGCTCGCGAGCCTGAAATACGATTTTGAGCACATCGGGCTGGGGGGATTGAGCGCGTTCTTCGATTACACCCATTCGCTCTTGCCGGAAACCGAAACGGGCTCTTCCCCTTTTCAGAACGAATACAACCTGACAGTTGACTACAAATTTGCGGGCAGGCTCGACGGCCTGTGGCTTCGCCTGCGAGCCGCACATGTTGATAATTCGAAGTCAACGGACGGGGAAGACTACTCGGATTACAGGATCATCATCAACTACGACTTCTCCGTGTTCTGAATGAAATTTTTGCCGGACGAAATTTTATGACTGAGCATTTCCGGCGAACCGGAAGAAGAGCAGTGTGATATCGTCGAACTGCTCCAGTCCTTCCTGGTGGCGCGCCACGTCCCGGAAGATGCTGTCGCAGATATCCTTGTTAGGAAGGCCGGCCCGCGCCTTGATTCCGTCCATCAAGGCCGCCTCCCCGAACATCTCGCAGTTCCTGTTGATCGGCTCTGTGACGCCGTCCGTGTACAGGATCAGGGTGTCGTCCTCTTCCAGCAGCATTTCCGCGTCCGAGTACGTTGCGTCATCCATCACGCCGAGCACGATGCTCCTGGCGCCCTTTTGCGCTATCTCGTTCACCTGGTCGCGCCTCTTCCGCAGGAGGAGCGGCGGGTTATGTCCTGCATTGCAGAATATCACGCGCCCCGTTCGCATATCGCAGATGAAATAGAAAACAGTAGCGAACATGTTGCTTGGGTTATCCGCCGCGATAATCCTGTTCGTGCGGCTCATTGCCGCGGCGGCGCTGAGGTTATTGATCGCGTTGTTGCGCAGCAGCGTGCGGACGGCCATCATGAAGAGCCCGGCGGCCGTTCCCTTGCCCGAAACATCGGCTATCACCACGCCCATGTGGTTTTCATCCACCAGGAAGAAGTCGTAAAAGTCGCCGCCGATTTCTCTGGCCGGCTCCATGCGGGCGAATATCTCCAGGTTGGGCGCTTCTGGAAAGGGGGGGAAGCGCCTGGGCAGAACGTTCTGCTGCATTTCGTGGGCGAAGCGAAGCTCGCTCTGTATCCGTTCCTGCTCGGCGGTGGCCCGGGCGAGGTCCTCCGTGTATTGCTTGAGATCGCCCACCATCCGGTTGAAGTCGCGGGCCAGTTCGCCTATCTCGTCGTGCGAACGGATGTTGATCCGGTGTTCAAAATCGCCGCGGCTGACCGTTTTGGCGGCAAGCGTGAGGGCTGCCAGCGGGCGGGTGAAGATGTAGGAGAAGATGAAAGCGATCAGTGCGGCGAACAAAAGCGTGCTGCCGGCGATCGCGGCCACGCGCCATTGCGCCTTGCGGTCGGTTCTGTCAATTTCCTCCGTGGGCCGATATAATTCCAGCAGGTAGATAACCTCACCCTCGGCGTTCAGAATCGGCTGCAGGTAGCTGAACCATTCACCCTGCTCATCCGTGAACCGTCCGAACCGGCTCGTCTTTTCTCTCACCGCCTCAAAAAAAATCGTTCGATCGATCGGCACGATAAACGGCTCGTAGATCGGTCCGCGCCACACATTGATCCCGAAATAGAAGCGCCCGTCCCTGATCTTGTGGATTATCCATTTCGGCATATACTCCGCGTCTCTGGCGTCCATGATGCGGCTGACGGCATCGAACACACGCTTGTAGGCTTCGCCCTCGCGGTCCTCCGGAAGCTGTATGCTCTCAAGATCGGAGAGCGATACCGTGTTCAGGATAGCCCTTGCCAGGTTGGAGGAGCGGCGGACCGATTCGGCCTCAAGGTCTGCCTTCATGCTATCTCTGACCCAGTCGCCTACGATCAGGTTGCTTATTGCGAGGATAGGCATGAACAGGAGCAGTAGCTTCAAAAAGAAGGGAAACTTCAGCCTGGAGCGCACCCTGCGCTTTGTGGCGAAAAAACCGGAAAGCAGCAGGCACACGAGGGCTGCTGCTGCGAGACTCGCCGCGGCGCAAGGCTGCCTTGCCTGGTAGCTGGTAATCGAGGTGAAACCGCGGTCCAGCGCAACGAGTCCGCGATTGACCAGGTCAAAGCCCAGCGTTTCCCCGGACTTGGAGTGTACATAGAGGGGGCCGACGAGAATATCGGGGAAAGGACAACCTTCCTCCAGCGGATTGATCGTCAGCGCCGGGCGGCCGTCCTCCGAAAACCGGACCCACGACCTGTTGCCCGTGCTGGCAACGGTCAGGAGCGCCTGAGCATCGCTGCGGGTGCGGACAAACGACAATTCGGCGGGCGCAAGCAGGCAACCTTCATCGAATCCCACGGCGCCGATATCGCGCAGTCTCTGTCCATCCGGGGAGTACTCGACAACCTGCTCTTTTGAAGCGGAAGCGACTAAAATATGTCCATTGGTTGCCACCGTTATGCCGGCCCAGCTGCAGAAGGCGCCGTTCGTTTCGCCCATCATCCGAAGTTCCGGCGGGATGTCCGACCCCCTCATAACCACTCCGCCGGAGGGCTCGACAATCCATAGATTCGGGGCTCCGGCGCAGTCGTTGACGAAAAAATGCGCGCCGTCGGCTCCCCTTGCATAATGGACCTCCGGGTAGCTCTTTGGATCATCGGGGAATACTGTGAAGATCGGCAGCGGCCTGGCATTGAGATTCCCTTCGGGGTACTCGAGGTACCTGTATCCCACGAAATCATCGGTATCGCGCCTGTAGATGTTGCTTTTTGTAACGAGTCCGCGGCCGTGGTGGAGCTTGCGCACCATGAAGTAGTATTCGCCCTCGTCGGGTTCAACCCGTGCCGATTCCTCAAGCGTCATCCGGAATATGCCGGCATCGTATTCGAGGCGCAGGATGGTGTTATTCGCCTTCTCGACCACGTATAGCGAGTCATCCACCAGCGCGAATGCGATGGGATTTTTGAATTCTCTCCTGACGGAGGCCGCGAAGAAGGCCAGGGCTCCAAGGGAAAGTGCGAGGACCGCGAGAATGGCTGATATGACAAATCGGCGCCCGGGCGACGGCTCGAAATGTATTGAGGTGCCGGTGGATCTTATCATATTCATTTTTTCCATTGAATATCAGATCGTGATTATGTTATAAGGCAAAATCAATTGGATCAAGCAGGTTTTGCGGACACAGGTTTGTGGATCGCTCAATGCAAGGAAAGGGATGCTCATGACAGACCAGGTTAAAATTTTTCTGACCGAAGATGAAATGCCGCGTCAATGGTATAATATACTCCCCGATCTTCCTCATGCCATGCCGCCACCGTTGGACAAGAATGGCAAGCCGATCGGGCCGGATGACCTTGCGCCCGTCTTCCCGATGAACCTGATCGAGCAGGAGGTGAGCACGCAGCGCTGGATTGACATCCCCGAGCCCGTTCTCGAGGCCCTGATGCTGTGGCGTCCGAGCCCGCTTTACCGCGCGAGGCGGCTGGAAAAGGTTCTCAAGACCCCGGCGAAGATCTACTACAAGAACGAGGGCGTCTCGCCGCCAGGCAGTCACAAGCCCAACACGGCTGTCGCCCAGGCGTATTACAACAAGGTTTTCGGTATAAAGCGCCTGACCACGGAAACCGGCGCGGGCCAGTGGGGCTGCGCGCTGGCAATGGGTTGCAAGCTCATGGGGCTCGAATGCAAGGTCTACATGGTCCGGATAAGCTTTGACCAGAAGCCGTTCCGGAAGATGATGATGCGGACCTGGGGCGCTGATTGCGTTGCCAGCCCGAGCAGCCAGACGAACGCCGGGCGCCAGATTCTGGCGGAAATGCCGGACACGCCGGGCAGCCTCGGCATCGCTATCAGCGAAGCCGTCGAGGACGCGGTGACATCGAAGGATACCCGCTATTCGCTGGGCAGCGTTCTCAACCACGTTCTCATGCACCAGACGATCATCGGGCTGGAGGCAAAGAAACAGCTTGAGAAGGTTGGCGATTATCCGGACGTGGTGGTCGGTTGCGCGGGCGGCGGCTCCAATTTCGCCGGCATCAGTTTCCCGTTCATATGCGACAAGATTCACGGTAAGGAGATCCGCATCGTGGCGACCGAGCCGACGGCTTGTCCGACGCTGACGCGCGCCCCGTTCGTGTACGATTCAGGGGACGTCGCCATGATGACCCCGCTTCTGGCGATGTACAGTCTGGGCCATAAATTTGTTCCGGAGCCGATCCACGCTGGTGGCCTGCGTTACCATGGCATGGCGCCTCTTGTTTCGCATGTGCTTCGCGAAAAGCTCATAGAGGCCACGGGGCTGGACCAGATCGAGTGCTATAAAGCGGCTGTGCTGTTCGCGCATACAGAGGGTTTCATACCCGCGCCTGAGACTGCGCACGCCATCGCGCAGACCATCAGGGAAGCGAAGCGCGCAAAGGAGGAAGGTAAGGAGCGGGTCATCCTGATGAACTGGTCGGGCCACGGCCTGATGGACCTGTTTGGCTACGAGGCCTTCTTTGATGGCAAGCTCCGCGACTATGCGCTTCCTCAGGAAATGCTCGAGCGCTCGCTGGCCTGTCTCGAAGGTCTCCCTAAACCGCCGCCACTGCAATAGCGTTGAAAGGCTGATGGGATGATGCGCATAAGACGCGGCGGGACAGGGCTGTCCCGCCCTGCCGGAGAGTCGGGGCCTGTGCGGCCGTCAAATTCCAAAGGAATAATTGCCGGCATCGAGAAGGAACATTGGATGGAAGGGCAGCTCGATAAGACGCTTGACTTGATCATGCCGGCGGATCGCTCGCTTGAGAAAGCGATTCGGGCGCACCTTGATGACTTGACCAAGCCGCCCGGCAGTCTGGGCCGGCTCGAGGACATTGCGCTTCAATATTGCCTGGCAACTGGCAGGGCCAGACCCGTCCTCGGCCGCAAAAAGATATTCTGCTTCGCCGCAGATCATGGCGTGGTGGATGAAGGCGTCTCGGCCTATCCGCGGGAGGTCACACCTCAGATGGTGATGAACATGATCGCGGGCGGCGCGGCGGTCAATGTGCTGGCAAGGCACTCCGGAGCCGAACTGCTGGTTGTTGACATGGGCGTTGACGATCCGCTTGAAAAGGCGGACGGCCTGTGCCGGAAGAAGATACGGCGCGGCACGGACAACATAGCGCGCGGTCCGGCAATGTCAAAAGAAGAGGCCGTTCGGGCAATTGAAACCGGAATCGGGCTTGCGATCGAGGCTGCTTCCGAAGGCATCTCTCTGATCGGCACGGGCGAAATGGGAATAGCGAACACGACGCCCTCCTCCGCGCTGTTCGCCGCTTTTCTCGACTGCCCTGCCGCTACGGTCACCGGGCGTGGAACCGGCATTGATGACGAGGGGCTCAGGAAGAAAGTGGCCGTTATCGAGCGGGCGCTGGAAGTGAACAGCGCCAGGCTGACGGATCCGCTGGGCACGCTTGCCGCCCTCGGCGGTTTTGAAATTGCCGCCATCTGCGGGCTCATCCTTGGCGCTGCCTCGAAGAAGGTGCCTGTGGTCGTGGATGGGTTTATCTCCTCGGCCGGGGCGCTGACAGCGATCCGCATGAAGAAGCAGGCAATGGACTACCTGTTCTTCAGCCACAATTCGCAGGAGCGGGGGCACGAGGCGTTCTTCGGGCAGTTCGGCATCAGGCCCATTCTCGATCTCGATCTGCGTCTCGGGGAGGGGACGGGCGCGGCGCTTGCGTTCCCGATCATCGAGGCGGCCGTGAAGATATACAACGAGATGGCGACTTTCAGTTCCGCCAGCGTGAGCAAGGGGTAACTACTCATCTATACTGTTGGCGACATCACACCATGTCGGTATGACGTGGCGCCGACCCTCCCTCAATTCCAGCAGATATGCTGTTCTGGTAATGGGAGGCCCGGCACCCGCCCGCCTTAGAAAGGAACGATATGATCAGGATCGGGATACTCGGCTTTGCGCATGGGCATGTGGGTGCATACTGCAAGAGGTGGAAGGAGCGGCCGGAGTTGGGCGTCGAGGCGGTTGCCGGCTGGGATCATGATGCCGACCGCCTCAAAAAAGCCGTTGCCGATCATGGCATCAAGCCTTATGATGACCCCGGGGCCTTGCTCACAAGCCCGGATATCAAGGCCGTGGTGATCTCCGCGGAAACCTCGCTTCACTCCGGACTTGTCGAGCAGGCCGCGGCGGCCGGCAAAGCGATCATCCTTCAGAAACCGATGGCGCTGACGATGGACGAGGCCGACCGCATAGTCGAGGCCGTGAAGCGAAGCGGCGTTCCTTTCACCATGGCGTGGCAGATGAGGGTGGACCCGCAGAATATCGAGATCAAGGAGCTGCTCGGGAGCGGCCAGCTCGGAAAGGTCTTCATGGTGCGACGCCGACACGGGCTGGGCACCCACTTGTGGCCCGATTTCACTCAGCTTTGGCACACCAGGCCGGAACTGAACCGCGACATCTGGGCTGATGACGCGGCGCACGCGATTGACTTCATCCTCTGGCTGCTTGGCGAGCCTGAGACCGTAACGGCCGAGATAATGTCGCTGCATGATCCGCGGGTTCCGATGGATAACGGCGTGGCGCTGTTCAGGTATCCTGGCGGACCACTCGCGGAAGTGAGCTGCAGTTTCGTATGTCCCGCCATGGAAAACACGGTGGAGGTTATCACGGAAAAAGGCTGCATAGTTCAGAATTACGGTGATGTTCCGAGCTGCAATGTTCCGCGCCCGGCGGGCGCGTGCGGGGTCAAGTGGTACACCATTGATGAAGGCAAGTGGACCTGTGGCGTCGCGCCCACGCCCGCGAACCACGGCGAGAGGATCGCCGGCCTCGCGGGGCCGCTGGCTGAATTTCTGCGAGGCACGCGCGCGCCCCTCGCCACGGCGTGGGAAGGTCGGGCCGCCTTGCGGATGACGCTTGCCTGCTATGTCTCCGTGCGCGAGGGCCGTCGCGTGGCGCTCGATGATCCAGCGATCGAGAACGTTTAGGGCCGGTTAAGGGGAATCACCGGTTTAAAAACGTTGTACTTGTAAAGCAGTCTCACCATTTCCGCGTCCAGCGCGTGTCCAGCCTTGTACGAAACGATGTTTCCGACGAACCGCGCGTGGTCAATCAACGCGACTGCCGCAAGAAGATCCATCATCGCGCGGTGCCACGCGGCCTCCAGCGATTTACCATCATGCAGCAACATGGGGGTGTTTGAATACCGGCGCCGCCCGGCGATAAGAATATTACTGTTGGTGTAACCCAGGTTCCGCGTGTCGGCGAACAGCTTGCCGATCGTGTGGCAGTACAGCACCATCCTGGCCGTCGTATTCGTCCGCGCCAACGCGCCGTGACGGAACCATTTCCTGTTCAGATTAAAGACGATTCTCTGCCTGCCGATGGCGTTTGGGAAGTCAACCGCGCAATCAATTCGCAGAACGGGGTTGTCCGGGGCGCAGGGCGAGAACGTCAAAAAGCTTCCGTTGCCGCCAGCTACGGTGACCCGCTCCTTAACTGTCGAGCATGACACCGGCAGGCTCTCGTCCCGCTGGATGCCGGCCGACTCCAGGGCCTCCACGAGGTCCATGCTGCCGCGGTCAAAGAGGGGCGGGTCGCCGGATGTCACCTTCACAACCAGGTTGTCTATCCCCATGCCCAGCCGCAGCGCAATGATGTGCTCGACCATGCGCATGTAGTTGTGGGGCGAGCCGCTGCGCAGGACTATATTACGCTCGGTTTTCCACACCTGCCTGACCGAAACCCGTATGGGTAGCGAAGCGGGGAGGTCGGTGCGGTCGAACCACCAGCCCTCGACGCCGGAAGGCTCAAATGTAAGGGTCCGGAATTCGCTTCCGAAGAAAGTTCCCGGACCGGTAATCGAAACGGGTTCCCTTATGGTGGACTGGAATGCGTCCGGCGGATCCGCCGGCTCGCCGGATATGTCCATATCTATCGTCTGGCGGCTCCATCTCTCGTGGGAGCGCTTCGCGGACTCCGGATCGCCGGAGAGGATTATGCCGAGTGGTTCTTCGTGCATGGGTTTGATCCTCAATCCGCGCGCTCAACAATGGATGGGTCATAATCCTCCGGCGGGACGAAGCCGAGGAGCGTGATGCAGGTGGCTGCCAGGCTGCTTATGCCAAGTCCCAGCCGTTTCGACAACTTCCACTTCGGATTGTCCGATGAGGCGTCGTAGATGTATGCGGGCACCGGGTTCAGGGAGTGGCTCGTCCTCGCTTTCAGTTTGCCAGTGTCCGGGTCAATCAAGGGCTCGCCGGTCTTCTTGTCGCGCTCAAACATGTCGTCGGCGTTCCCGTGATCGGCGGAGACCACCAGTATCCCGCGCGCGGCCTTTACGGCATTAAGCAGGCGGCCAATGCAGAGGTCCACGGACTCCACTGCGATTTGCGTGGCCTGGAAAACGCCTGTGTGCCCCACCATGTCCCCGTTGGGGTAGTTCAGGCGTATGAAGGGAAAATTGTTCTCCTTCACCTCGGCCGCAACGCGGTCGGTTATCTCAGCGCACTTCATCCACGGGCGCTGCTCGAAAGGAACGATATCGGAGGTGATTTCCACGTATTCCTCCAGCTTATCGTCGAACTTGCCGGACCTGTTGCCGTTGAAGAAATAGGTCACATGGCCGAACTTCTGTGTTTCGCTGATCGCAAGCTGGCGAAC
>CAYWJE010000046.1:0-17422 GCA_964458525.1 uncultured Verrucomicrobiota bacterium | reverse complement strand
CTCAGTCGGATTTGTTTGACTCATTTACTCAAACAATCGAAGTTTAAGGAGCTAGCCTCCTCCACCGTTATCGTCGCCGTTCTCGTAAACCGATTCGTGACCACATGAGCAGTAACTCCTGGCCTACATCTTTCCATCTTGACACGGACGCCAAGATATAATCCTGGCCTACATTTATCCGTCTTGTAGACCACCATTTTATGGTGGCGTGGCCTTCCGCAGTTATCTTACCAAAACGGATTGCGAGCTGATTGAACAGCCAGGCGGCGCCCACTTCGCGGCAGACCGTGCCCATGCAGGGCTGATATTTTTGATGATGATTTAAAACTTTGCCGGTCATTTTCACAACCTTCCAATTTCTTAAGATAGCAACGCAATGTCTTTTGCTATCTTTTTGACGCATAGAATAGACGTTGGATGCAATTTGTCAAGAAAACTTTTTGCCATTATACGCTTGACGATACAACACCGAGCGTGGCCTGATCACGTCATAAAGTTGCCGTTCAGCACAAACCACAGCCGTCCCATTCACCAGCATATTTTTCAACGGACATAAAACCGACAAACCATCCCCTTTCCTTAATCACGCATCAGGTGCAAGATGTCCGGACTCCCCGGTCTTGCCTCAGGGACCGCATGCGGCCCCGTGGCCCCGACATCCTGGAGAGTCGGGACTTGGAGGTCGGGGAAAGCCCTCGGTTTCTCATGTCTCATTGAGGCGTGGCTACAGGCGATGTGCAACGAATCGCAGATGCGCCCCTGAAAGGTCAAGAAGCATTGTTTTTGTTGACAAGTTGGATGATATGCAGCAAAGTTTTACGAAGAATTTGGACGAAGGATCAGGTGCGTATTGGAACAAACAGGCCAACCGAAGCATGTGAGCGCCACGTTGGCCAAGAAACGAAGGAGCGGGCGATGAGTTTCAAGAAAGGTTTTCTCTGGGGCGCAGCGACATCCTCCTACCAGATCGAGGGTGGCGCGTTCGAGGACGGCAAGGGCGAGTCGGTTTGGGACAATTTCTGCCGAAAAGAGAACACCGTATGGCGCGGACAGAATGGAGACACGGCGTGCGACCACTACCACCGCTACAACTCCGACGTCAAACTGATGAAGAAGATCGGTCTGCAGGCATATCGCTTTTCCATCGCGTGGCCGCGCATCTTGCCGGAGGGAACCGGAAAGATCAATGCCAGGGGACTCGACTTTTACAGCCGGCTCGTGGACTCGCTTCTCGATGCCGGAATCGCGCCGTTCGTTACCCTGTTCCACTGGGACTACCCGCTTGCCCTTTACCGGCGCGGCGGCTGGCTGAACTCAGAGAGCCCCGACTGGTTCGCTGAATACGCCGGCAAGGTCACGGAGAAACTGTCGGACCGCGTGCGCCACTGGATGACGCATAATGAGCCGCAGTGTTTCATTCTGCTCGGACACCAGTCGGGCGCTCACGCGCCAGGCGACAAGCTGGGATGGCGCGAGGTCCTGCTCGCCTCGCACCATGCGCTTCTCGCGCACGGCAAGGCCGTGCAGGCCATGCGCGCCGCGGCGCGTCAGCCACTTTCTCTGGGTTATGCGCCCATCGGCATGGCGAGCATTCCGGCCACCACGCGCCCGGCAGACGTCCGGGCGGCGCGCGCCGCCACCTTCGGCATTGCCTCTCGCAACCTTTGGAACTCCGCGTGGTGGATGGACCCCGTTATCCTCGGCCGATATCCGGCCGACGGCATCAAGCAGTTCGGAAAGGACATGCCGCGCATCGGGCCCAACGACATGAAGACCATCGCACAGCCGCTCGACTTCCTGGGCGTGAACATCTACCAGAGCCCGGTTGTCCGCGCCGGCAAGGGCGGCAAGCCGGAACCGGTTGCTCCGCCTATGGGCAGCGCGTTGACGGCCTTCCGCTGGGAAGTGACTCCAGACTCGCTGTATTGGGGGCCGAAATTCTTCCACGAGCGCTATAAGACTCCCCTCTACATAACAGAGAACGGACTCTCAAGCATGGACTGGCCGGCGCTCGACGGACGCGTTCATGATCCGGGCCGGATAGATTTCCTCGCCCGCTACCTTGGCGCCCTGAAACGGGCGACGGGGGACGGCGTTGATGTGAGGGGTTATTTCCAGTGGTCATTGATGGACAACTTCGAGTGGGCCGAGGGCTACAAAGAGCGGTTCGGACTCACCTACGTTGACTTCATCACCCAGGAGCGCATCCTCAAGGATTCCGCACTCTGGTACCGCAAGGTCATCGCGTCCAACGGGCGAACGCTGTGAGGCAGCAGCTTCAGGGTTCAGGAAATGTGGATTCGCGGGGGGGGGGGCGCATCCGGCCCTCACCGAGGCCGGCTACAGGAGATGAATATAGATTCCGCTGAGTAGTAACAAACAAGCAGTAGACCAAGGATTGAACATGTTTATGACACATTCTTATAATCGCGGTTCGAATCGTTAATCACCGTAGGGCTTCTCAGCCTCTGCATCTTGCCCGGGGAAACAATGCCGGTTACGCGCAAGGTTGACCGGAATCTTATTGTGCGCTCTGCTCGCAACGCCTGCATGGGCCGACATTCTTTCGATCCCGCTGGTCAACGACACCGGGCTTGACACGAATCGCCATACGATCTACGTGCTCGGCTTCTCCACCGGACGGACGGATCCGTCGGACGTTGCTCCAACTGTGCTATCGGTGACCGGGACGAACAGGACAGGGTCCTTCGTTGCTCAGACGAATGTCGAAGGCTATGTTGAATCATACAAGCTCGGCGATGAGATAACGGGTATTGACGTGGATATGTCAACAAACCGCATCGCCGGCGCCCGGGTGTATTTCTTCGTCGCGGACAGTCAACTCTCCTACTCGTCCAATGGGCTTCCTCCGCGCTTCTCATTCCTCAACAGCGGACGCTCGGTGATCCAGTGCGCCAACCCTCCGCAAAGCGAATACCCTATCTACAACTATATTGAATTCACCTACATTCACGGCGACAACTATGGCGCCGTGATTGATGTCTCGGTCGTGGACGGTTTCAATTTTCCGATTTCAATCGCCATTAACGACAACCTGGCCAGCCCGCTCGGTCAGCCGCTGGGCATATCGAGCAGCAACTTCAACCGGTCAACGATCATCGCCGGCTACGATTCTTTCATGACTAACCTGGCGGCGGAGGGTGGAAATGATTACTTGTGCCTGAACTACACGAACAATCTGGGCAGACTTCTGAATCCCACGCTTTACCTTGAAGCCGACAGTGAAGTGGGTCTTGTCTCGCCGCTCAACCGCGTATTCGATGATGCGCTCAACATCTTCTTTTCCGCCTCCAATGCGACAAACTTGAGCATCACAACAGACGGTTCGGGAGCCATCGCCCAGGACACCTACACGGCGACATACGAGGGCAACGCAGTTTTCACCAACAGCACATTGCCCCATCCTGCCCTGAAATTCACCGGTGCCACCTACAGCAACCAATATACCGTGTTCAATCCCGTCAACTTCACGGTAGTTAGTTATGCGGACTCCACCAACGGACTGAACTACATTCACGGCCAGATGAGCAACAGCACGATCAACTTCAGCTCGGCGCTGCCCGCCGACACACTAATCATGCCGGATATGTACGTGGTAGGTCCGGGCGCCGATGACGCAACCATGATTATCGCCGTCAATACGAATTCCGACGGAAAGATCGCTTCCCTCACTCTCAACAAAGGGACAGGCATTGCGTCAGCCGGCAATTTCCAATTCCGAAAATCAAAGGATGTAGTCGCGGTCAGCTCGGGCGCAATGGTATTCGGATGCCACGGCCTTTTTGATCATGATCAGGGGTTGACCGGAGACAACCAAAAGGTTCTGCTCGCCCTGAAACGGGACATTGTCACAGCATTCAATCGCGGAGTAGCGAATCTGAGCCCGGCAGCGGGATCGGCGGGACGCACCTCGACCTACTGGGGAATGCAGACCAACTGGTACCCCGAAGGGGAGGCGCAAAATCTGTTCTCCCTTTACATGCACACAGCCTGCATCAAGGTGAACAATGAAGACGTTCCTATCTTCACGCGGCCTGACGATGCCGCGGCCTGCGCCAGGGGAATCATTATGGGTATGTCATACGGCTTTGCTTACGACGAAAACTCGGTTCACGTGTCCGTCCAGCAGCCGCAGGTTCCCGCCAAGCACGACCCGCTGCCGGCAAGTGTTACAACCACCACCGTCACGCTCGGCCCGTGGATATCGATCGAGACAGACCATCCCCGCAATGACTTCAGCGGCGATGGAAAAAGCGATTTCGTGCTGTTCGATCAGAACACCGGAACATGGCATTTGTTGTATTCGGAGGGCTCTTATTCGGTTATTGAATTTGGAGATCCCGACTTCACACCCGTCTGCGGCGACTTTGACGGGGACGGCAAGTCGGACGTCACGGTCTATGACGAAAAGACCGGCTACTGGTGGATGATGCTCTCCGGCAGCGGATACGCGCTCTCATATCAGCAGTTCGGCGGCCCGGGATATCTGCCCGTGCAGTGACGGGTGACGGTGAACGAGAGGTCAGGCCAGCTCGTGTGCGGCGGCAGTCGTTTCGATGGCGCCGAGCAGGTCTTCCCCGTATTTTTCGAGAGTCGGACGCCAGGACGTCATCATGAAGCCCGACAGGTTCCTGCCGGTGACGATTCAGACAATCTCTGATCCGCCCTCGGCGAGGGTCTTGCGCAGCGCCTGCGGGTCAAGTTCGCCCGGCGCGCGGCCTTCCCGTAGGGCCATCGCGCAGGCGACGCCCGCAGCCTCGCCCAACTGGTTCAGGTTAACCATCACGCGAAGGGCGCTGAACGCTATCCTGTCGGAGCAGATCATGCGACCGGCGGCGACAAGGTTAGGAACGCGCGCCTGGAGCACCGCTCGAAACGGCACCTGGTAGAAGGTCGGATCCTCCGGGAGCGGATCGCGCCATCTGCTCCATTCCGGAGGAAGACCGCGCTCCGCAAAAACGCATTCCCTTCCGTCCAGATACCGGAAAGTTATGCCAGGCTCATCGGAGTGGTGAATGTCAACCCGGTATGACCCGTTGGCTATGGCGTCGTCAAAACGCCGGCCCGAGAGGACATCGTCACCCGTGACCCGGTATGCGGCCTTCATGCGGAGCGTTTCGCGCACGCCGATTTCCGCCGCCAGATCTATCAGGGCTATATCCGCGCCCGGCGGACCGTAACGGCGGATCAAATCCAGAATCGCGCGTGCCTGACGACGGCCCTCGAACTCAGCTCGCGTCAGCTGGTCGGCATCGGACGTATCCAGATCGAAAACATGGCCATCGGCGCGAAACTGAACGTCAGGAGCTCCAGGAATAGGGCCCGCCCAGCCCCAGTCCTTTGGAAGTCCGAACTCGGCGCCATGCTCCCGGATGGCTTTCTGCAGGTCGAAGCCGCGCAGGGAAGAGGCGCCAGCCAGCTTGCAGCAGGAGGTCGGCGGCTGGAACGGGGGCTCGCCCTCGAAATCCACTCCAACGTGTTTTAGCAGATGACCGTCGCCGCTGGCGTCAATGAACTGGCGCGCGCGAATCGCCTGCCGCCCGTTCTTGTTTTCGACCATCACAGCGTCGAGAAAACCGTTCAGGAGAACCGGAGCCGCATAGAAGGTGTGCAGGTAGGCGGCAACCCCGCTTTCGGTGACCAGCTCGTCGAGCTCGATCTTCAGTTCCTCGGTGTTGAGCTGGAACGCGATTGACGAATCGCTGTTCTCGCTAACCGCGCCCCGCTTCTTCAGCCGCTCGACAACCTCGCGGGTGAGTCCGCCTATGATCGGTCTGCTCCCTTCCGTGTCGTACAGCGAGTGCCACACGTTCACAAGACCCGCCGTCGCCACGCCGCCGAAGCAGTTTTGTTTTTCAATGACGGCAACGCTAAGTCCCAGCCGCGCTGCGCGAACGGCGGCGAAAACGCCGGTGCAGCTTCCGCCAATCACGACCAGGTCGCACTCACGGATCACGGGAATGTCGCGTCCCGGCTCAAGAATTGTCTTCATGCGATTCTTTTTACACCGGGCGCGGCGGCGGTGTCAAT
This sequence comes from uncultured Verrucomicrobiota bacterium, assembly GCA_964458525.1. Classification (GTDB taxonomy): domain Bacteria; phylum Verrucomicrobiota; class Kiritimatiellia; order JAAZAB01; family JAAZAB01; genus CAYWJE01. Next base: position 11,371 of record CAYWJE010000046.1, on the reverse strand, counting down.
GCCATTGCGCAACGGGTCCGGCTTCACCGGGACCGACCACTTGGAGGGCGCATCTGCGATCAGGTGCAAGATGTCCGGACTCCCCGGTCGTGATCCTGAAGAAGAACCGGTATTTTTCGTGGCATGAGCCTCCGGCTCGTGTTCCTGCACTGAAAACAGAAAACAGAAGAGAAGGACCACGAGCGAGGACGCTCATGCCACTACGGAAACAAACAGACACATGGATTCAATCTGCATTTCTTTCTTCTGTAGCCACCCCGACTCCCGACCTCCTGGAGAGTCGGGACTTGGAGGTCGGGGATGGCCCGCAGTTTCTCATGTCTCATCGACGCGTGGCTACAGACGATGGGCAACGAATCGCAGATGCGCCCCTACTTGGAAGATGGCAAAAATTGGAATTGATAAAAGGGCGGCAACTGGTAGACTGCCCCGACAATAGAGCAAAGCCAGGTCGCACCATGAGCCCGGCGATGTAATCGTAAAGGACAGAACGCCATGACGGAAACAGAACCTTCTGAAATCGCGCCGCCCGCGGCCTTCGGCGCGGTGCCGTCCGTGCGTCAGCTCGATTGGCATGGAATGGAATTCTACGGATTTCTTCATTTCACGGTCAACACCTTCACCGGAAAGGAATGGGGATACGGCGACGAACAGCCTTCCATCTTCAATCCAACGGATTTCTCCGCGGACCAGATAGTTCAATCAGCCATGCGCGGCGGCATGGCCGGGCTGATTCTTACGTGCAAGCACCATGACGGCTTCTGCCTGTGGCCGTCCCGCCACACCGGACACTCTGTGAAGAACAGCCCGTGGCGCGGCGGACACGGTGACGTCGTGCGCGAAATATCGGATGCATGCCGCTCGCGCGGGCTCAAGTTCGGGGTATACCTTTCGCCATGGGACAGGAATCATCCGGAATACGGCCGGCCGGCCTACATAGAGTATTACCGCAACCAGCTTGTCGAGCTGCTGACGAACTACGGGCCGATCTTTGAGGTGTGGTTCGACGGCGCGAACGGGGGCGACGGTTATTACGGCGGGGCATGCGAGAAGAGGGAAATTGACCGGCGCACTTACTATGACTGGGACAACACGTGGCAACTCGTGCGCGAGCTCCAGCCCGACGCATGCATGTTCAGCGACATCGGGCCGGACATCCGGTGGGTCGGCAATGAAAACGGCATCGCCGGCGATCCGTGCTGGAGCACGTTGAACGACAATAAATTCGCGCCGGGCGAGGCCGACCCGCAGATTCTCAACAGCGGCCATCAGAACGGCTTCGCCTGGCTTCCGTCCGAGTGCGACGTGTCCATCAGGCCCGGCTGGTTTTACCACCCCGCCGAGGACGCGCTCGTCCGTTCGCCTGAGAATCTCGTTGATCTCTATTTCCAGTCGGTCGGACGCGGGGCATCGCTGCTGCTCAACCTGCCGCCTGACACGCGCGGCAGGATACAGGAGGCGGATGTTGAGGCGCTGGCCGGATTCCGCAACCTGCTGATGAAGCTCATCGGAAGCGACCGCGGCCCCGACAGCAGGATCTCGGCGAGCAATATCCGCGGGAACAGCCGGACGTTCGACCAGTACAACCTGATTGACGGCAACCCCGCCACTTACTGGGCCACTGACGACGACGTCACCTCGGCCGAGGTAATACTCGATTTCCCGAAACCGATCTCGATCAACGCGGTCAGGATCAGGGAATTCCTACCGCTCGGGCAGAGGGTCGGAACTTTCGCCGTTGAAACGTACAGCAGGGGCAAATGGCAGGAATGCGCCGGTGGAATGGGTATAGGAAACTGCAGACTACTGCGTTTCGATGCACGCCGGACATCGAGGGTGCGCCTTCGCATTGAGGGGAGCGCCGCGTGCCCCGCGCTTTCAGAGCTCTCGCTGTTCAGTCCGAACCTTCATTACAAATAAAGGAGATCATTATGAGCAAGTCGGTACGATTGGGCGTTGTGGGCGGATCGCGCGGCAAGGGGTTCGGCCATTCCCTGGACAGTCTCAAAGGGCGCATGGAACTGGCCGCCATCTGCGACATCAATAGCGGCGTCCGAGAAACGTGGCAGGCTGATTTTCCGGGCATACTCGCGTTCGATGATTATGAGACCATGCTCGATTCGGGCTCGGTTGACGCCGTACTCATAGCCACGCCAATGCAGTTGCACGTTCCCCAGGCAGTAGCAGCACTTCGACGCGGCATCCACGCAGCCAGCGAGGTCGCGGCCTGTATTTCAATCGCCGAGGGGCGCAGACTGATCCGCGCCGCGGAGCAATCCAGCGCGGTTTATTTCTTCGCGGAAAACTACGTATACTCGCGCGTCCTGCGAATGGTGGAGAACATGATAAAGAAGGGGGTTTTCGGCGAGATAACCTATGTCCACGGCGGCTACTACCACGATTGCCGCGGCCTGATGTTCAATGCCGACGGATCCCTGACCTGGCGCGGAATTCTCAGGCGCGATTACAATTGCCACACTTATCCCACCCACACGCTCGGACCGATAGATCGCTGGCTCGGGGTTCGCGAGGGAAAGGACCGGTTTGTATCGGCCTTCGCATCGGCGAGCCGGGAAGCCGCTCTCAGCGATTATGCGGCACAGCGTTTCGGGCGAAAATCGCGCTACGCCAAGCCCGGCGCCTTCCGCCACGGCGACACACAAAAGATTTTTGTGAAGACCGCCAACGGCGTTCTCGTTGACCTCCTCTATGATCCGATCAGCCCGCGCCCCGGCAACTGCGCCGAGCACTTCATCACGGGAACGAAGGCGTGCTTCCATAGCAACACGCCCATTCCCTATGGCGACGGCATGCGCGCCGGCCCCGCCGTGGCGTTCGCCGGCAGCGACAAGAACGGACACTATCGCTGGGAGCCGCTGATGGACCTGGCCGGGCAGTTTGAGCATCCTCAGTGGCGCCGCCACTTATCCAAGGCTGAAAAGACCGGGCACGGCGGCGGAGATTATTTCATCCTGCTGGACTTCGTCGATGCCATTCAAAAGAGGAACGAACCGGCCATTGACGTCTATGACGCCGTGCTATGGAGCTCGTTCATAGAATTATCGTCACGCTCAATCAAAACAGGGAAGACCGTGCCGGTTCCGCAGTTCCGCCCAAAAGGCAAATAACGCGCCAATTCGCGTTATGATTTGACCCCCTGCCGCCTCGCGCGACAGGAGCGTGAGATTGGGGTGAAAAGATCGGAATTGATCAAAAGCACTCCCCGGCTCTTGACAAATCGGACTTATATGCTATCTTAATGTTAATGGCCATAGATTCAATATCCGCAGGCAAGATCTCGCTCGTGTCCGGGAAAGGCTATCTAGCCGACTTTCTGGCGCTGATGGAGTCGCCCTTTGCTTTTCAGGCAAAGGCACTTTTCACTCCAAACTGGGCTTCAACCTCGCCAGATACCGTACGCATCACACCAAGCGGAACACACGAGTTCTCCCACCCTCACAACCTTGTGAAAGTGGGGCAAACGGGCGTAACGCTGGAAGTGTCCGATCTCTCGATGTCGGAAAGCGAGCGGACGACTTTTATCGGAGGACGCGAATACATCACGCCCTACTTTTCCAACAATGCCGCGGTAACCATCACCGGCACGAGTGATAATGAGGACATATCCATCAGCCAGGATGAACTCGGAAACACGATACTTGATGTGCGGTCCAACGACAAGAGCGCCAGAATAAATCTTGGAAAAATAGCGGCTCTCACGCTTGACGCGGGCGGAGGGGACGACAAGATAAAGATCAACGTGCGCAACTATTTCGGGGGGATCGATGTCTCCGGCGGGGACGGGGACGACGAGATCAACGTCCGTGCCGACCATGCTCTGGCCAGGCGAGTAACTATCAGGGGCGGCGCTGGAGATGATACTCTGGCCATATCGGGAAAGGCCCTGTCTGTCCTTTTGCAGGGCGGGGACGGGGACGACGAACTCGACGCGCGCGGGCTGGCCGGTGAACCGGAGACATCGCGCGACCTCGAGGGCGGCGAAGGAAACGACTATATTTACGGGAGCTCCGGGAAGGACGTTATTTCCGGCGAAGCAGGCAATGACACCCTTCTCGGATTTGAGGGCAATGATATTATTCGTGGCGGTGACGGGGACGACCTGATCCACGGCGACGAGGGCAAAGATACACTGAGCGGTGGCGAGGGTTCGGATACCATTAGCGGCGGCGCAGAAGCCGACTGGATTTCGGGAGATGCCGGCAACGACATCCTCATGGGCGACAGCGGAGCCGACAGCATTTATGGCAGGGACGGGGACGACTACCTTTACGGCGGCGGCAGCGGAAACGACCGCCTGATATACGGCACGACCGGAACCGTGGAAACGGAAGGCGGCGAGGACTACCTCATCGGGGGCGACGGCGTCAACACCTTTGCGCCTTCATCAACATCGCCTGGAAACATAACGCCCCACACCGGAACCGGCTATTTCCTCGCCGACTACGATCCTGCCGTGGACATCCTAGTGTGAAGCCTGCGAACGGCTTCGCCAATTGCTCATGCCACGAAAAAGATTGGGAGCTGGCTGGATTATTCTGCCTTGCAGCTAGGAGCCAATGCAACACTGGCCACCAGCTCGAACATATTCATTCTTCGTGTGTGCTTGTCTGAAAAAGGTTTCATCATGAAACAGAGCGTGCGGCGGCGATGAAGGCCTTGATCTTGGCGTGATCCTTCCTGCCCGGCTCGCGCTCGATGCCGCTGGCGGCATCAACGCCCACAGGTTGAACTACCCCGATGGCTTCAGCCACGTTTTCCCGGGTGAGCCCGCCGGCGAGCATAACGGGAAAACTTTTTGCGAGGGCGGCTGCGTAGCCCCAGTCCGCCTTCACCCCGGTGCCCCCATATACGCCGGGAATGAAGGAGTCAACCACGTAGCGCGCCGCCGGCCACTGGTCCGGCGCAGGGTCCGGCGCCTCGTCATGCAGGAGCCGGACCGAGCGCCAGACGGGAACAGGCAGCCCGGCGAACTCGCGGTGTAATTCATCGCCGTGGAGTTGCACGGCACAGAGGCCGCAATCGGAGGCGATCAGGGCAACACGGTCCGGCAGTTCATTCACGAACACGCCGACCAGCCGACAGCTGCCGTCGAGCTCGTCGGCTATATTCCGCAGGGCTGTTTCGGAGATCCCGCGCGGCGAACGGGAATAGAGAACAAAGCCAAGGAAATCGGCCCCGGCATCGCGAGCCGCCCTGGCATCGTCAATATTAGTCAAACCACAGATCTTGATATCCATTGTTATCCTCCGCGTTCTATCCGTCCGCAAGGGCATGGAAGGCCGAAGAGATATCATCGGATTTCATCAGCGATTCTCCGACCAGGAAACCCTTGTAGCCGACTGACTGCAGTTCCTCGATATCGCGCCTGTTCCTGATCCCGCTCTCGGCGACGCTCACGCGCCAGGATGGAATCACCACCGCGAGCTCTTTTGCCACCGCCAGATCGGTCTTCAGGGTCTTCAGGTTCCTGCTGTTGACCCCTATGATAGCATCCTCAAGCTCAAGCGCCAGCTCCAATTCCGCGCGGGTGTGAGTCTCCACGAGAACCTCAAGTCCCGCTGAGCGGGCTATTTCGTGAAGCTCTTTAAGCAGGACGGCATCCAGCGCCGCGCAGATCAGCAGAATAACGTCGGCGCCTAAGGCGGCGGATTCATAGACCTGGCGAGGATCACCGATAAAATCCTTGCGCAGAATGGGCAGGTCCACCGCTTTGCGCACGGCGCGGAGATGCTCATCCGATCCGAGGAAATAGCGGGGCTCAGTGAGAACCGAGATACCGACCGCTCCACAGCGCTCATACTCGGCTGCAATGAGCGCGGGCTCGTAGTCGGGACGGATGAGTCCGGCGGACGGGCTCGCTTTTTTAACCTCTGCGATAATGCACGCCGAAGGGCCGCCTGATGCAATCCGTTCGGAAAAACTCCTTCGCTTCCGGCCTTCAGCTGCTTTTTGCTTAAGAGCAGCGAGCGGAATCGCGCAGGAGGCGGACTGGGCGTCCGCGACACGCTCTTTCATCACTTTTTGCAGAAAATCGCTCATATCCCGAAACCTTCTTCAGATGTCAAATAGTAACTACTCAGTTGGTTGCGTCAGAGATCGGCGGGACAGGCCCGCCTGCAGCGCCTGTGCGGCCGTCAAATTACACGCAAGCTTGAGTAGTTACGTCGTAACTGCTCAGGCCCCAAACGGGCTGTAAATGCGCGCCCTTTGCGCCAGGATATCGTACCTTGGGCAGATCCGCCCGTGGCGAAAACTCCTGGCCTGCATCTTTCCATGTTGTAGACCAGGATTGTATCCTGGCGACTTCACAATGGCCGTACCTCGACTTTGAATTGAGCAACCGGTGCGTCAGACGCGCGAGGCGCTGACGAGCAGTTCGAGCGCCCTGGCGGCCTTGCCTTCATCAATGGATGTTTTTGCCAGCTCGAATCCCTCGTGGATATCCGAGGCCCGTCCGCCCGCCGCTATGCCCGCAGCCGCGTTGAGCAGCACGATATCTCGGCATGCGCCGTGCGCCCCGGCGAGAATCTTCCTTATGATGGCGGCATTCACGACCGGATCGCCGCCCGCGAGATCCTTCGGGTCGTGGTATTCACCTATAAAAGGAAGCGGGTCAAATTCGCGCGTGGTGATATTGTCGGCGCACAGTTCCGTCATGCGGGTCGGGGCGGTGACGGTTATCTCGTCCATGCCGTCGAGCCCGTGCACGATGAAGGCGCGCGCGCTGCCCAGCTCGCGCAACACGGCAGCGAAAGGCTCCGTGAGCTCCGGCGAAAACACGCCGAGCACCTGCCCGCGCGCGCCGGCCGGATTCGTGAGGGGTCCGAGCATATTGAAAATCGTGCGGATGCCGAGTTCCCGGCGGACGGGTCCGGCATGTTTCATCGCCGGATGCAGCTTAGGCGCGAAGAGGAATCCTATGCCGGCGCTCCTGATGCATTCCTCCGATGTTTCCGGAGGCGCCTCGATGTTCACGCCAAGTTCGGCAAGCACGTCGGCTGAACCGCACTTGCTGGTAACGGCGCGGTTCCCGTGCTTGGCCACCGGAACCCCGGCGCCGGCCACGACCAGGGCCGCGGCGGTTGACACATTGAACGAGTGCACAGCGTCGCCGCCCGTGCCGCATGTATCCACCGTGTTCAGTCCGCCGGCGTCAATGAGAATGGCATGCCGTCTCATCGTAGCCGCCGCGCCCGTAAGCTCCTCAACCGACTCGCCCTTGATGCGGAGCGCCGTGATGAAGGCGCCGATCTGCGCCGGCGTGAGCGCACCGGTCATGATCTTATCGAACGTGTCCGCCATCTCAGCGCGGGAGAGATCGCAACCGTCAACCAGTTTCTGGAGAATCTGTTTCATTTGCATAAACATCTAATTCTCGATGCTGTATTTGACTCCCATCTCCTTGCATATCCGGATAACGCCTGACAACACGAGCGAGGTCTCGCTGTCCTGCCCCGGAACGGATACGGAAGCTATAAGCAGTTGCACCAGCGTGTCGTTCACTTGAGATATCTTTAAACCTGCCGAGCGGCTGCCGTCGGTGAAGTCAATGATGCATTTTACCGGGTCCTGCCGTCTGACGACCAGGTTCGGAGCCGACTTGATTGACTTGATCGCCGTCTCGTAGACCTTCTCCGCGCTGCCCTCGATCACGACCGTCGCCACGTCGTAGCCGGGGGTATCCTTCGAATCGTGGGTCAGCCGCTCTATCCTTCCAATCGCCTTGCGTGCAACGAACACCCACTGCGAATTTGCTTCATGCGCCCCGATCAATACAGCAGCCAGAAAAAGAATTGCAAGGTACCGTGATTTTCTCATATCATTTCCTTTCGTAGTCAGCCCTCTCGTCAAACATTAACATCGTCCGGAACAAGCTTCCTGTCACTCAGACATTCTTCCGCTCGCCTTCAACTCGCGCAGGGTTCCCGCGAGCACCGCCTCGCCACCCGCCGCCAGCGGCGCCGGGTAGTGATATTCCCAGTAGCTATCCACCTCGTACCCGCCCTCGGGCAACATGCGGTCAACCGGCAGATAGAGCCGGCACCCGTCCGTGTAACCGAGCGGAAAAGTCACGCCTGCCGCGTAAGCATCGAGGATCAGATTGCCGAGCTCCCCCACCGCCTCGCCCTCGATCCCGATGATGCGGAGGCCGCGCCCGATTTGGAGCGCGTGCAAACTCACAACGGCAACGGGGCTCAGCTCGCCGGCGTCAAGCAGTCGAAGCATGTCACCCGCCCAGGCCTTTCGCCCGGCCGATTGGCCGGGGTCCGAGAGTTCCGATTCGAACAGGCTGCGCGGCGGGCGTTCTTTTAGCGGCCATTCGGTTTCAATCACGCAGGATTTGAGCTCCGGCTCAAAATCAGTCATACCTTCATCGGCGCGCTTGATCACGGCCTGCGCCACCTCGGCCCCGGCAGCCTCCATCTCCTCCCACGTCCCGGGCCGCCACTGATCGTGGCCCGCAATATGGCGCGGCTTGGTATCTCCGCCGGCGCCCTGCAGAAAGACTGCGCCCTTTGTTTGGAAATGCTCGTTCAAATGCCGGACTGCGACTCCGGGATACTCCGCAGTTATGACGCATTCGTAGATCATCGAGGGATGGCAGGAGACCGAGAACAGCATCGAGACCAGTTCCCCGGCCTCGTCGCGGAACATGCAGAATGGAAGAGCGTCGCAGATCGCGCCCTCCGGGTATGGCGCCCAGGCGGCACCGCCCCGACCGTCCGGCTTCCGGCGGCTCACCGGTAGCCGCGTGCGAGCCATACCGCCGGAAACCCGGACGCTGCGGGCCTCCGCCTTCGCGCCGGCGGCGGCCGCAAGCGTCACTTCGAAAACCCGTTCGACGTATGCGCGGTCAGCGCCCGCGCTGTAAGCCCACCTCGTCATGCGCGGACCGGCGTGGTTGTGAGAAGTATTGACCAGAATATCATCCGGCTTGAGACCGATGCGGCCGAGAGCCTGCTTGATCCGCAGCATATCGTCGTGCTCGAAAAACAGCAGGTCATAGCCCAGCACCAGTGCTTCCCGTTCGCCTTCCGACAGGTAGAGCGCCCGCACGAACAGATCATCGTGGATTGCCTTGCATCCCCTCTGCTGGCCCAGGCCCTCCATCGCCATTCCGATTGGCGGCGTGATGCATGCTTGTCCGAATCCGGCTTTCATAACGTCTCCCAGCTTTTTTATGCCATGAAGGGCATGAAAATCATGAAGCAGCCTCAGATGTTTGTCGCGGAATGGAAGATCCGCCTTTCGCCCGCGCAGCCTCCGGCTGTCCACGGCATGTTCCAGGCCATATGAAAATCAACATAAACATGGCGGCCGCCTCTGATCCTGATCTCCAGCGCCGTCACTTCCCACGGCGAAGGTATTCGCCCATCCGCAGTGCGAATCATGATCGGCCGGATCGCGATCCGCGGCGCGCGGCCGCCGGTGAAGGGCACGAGCACGTTGACCATGATGCCGGAACCCCTGGTCTTGAGCGCATATGTGAGATGATCGGGATTAGGATAGTGCGCCAGCGGGTGGGGACATTTCGTGAGCCGCGCAACAGTCCTGCCCTGCCCCGCGAAACGAACAGGAACAATAGCCATGTTCCCGCCCCGCCCCAGGGTCGTCAGCCTGTTCCCGCCATCCAGCAATGCCGGCGGTAGAACCTGGAAATGTTGGGTGTATTCGTGCGGGTCCGTCTCTGACTTAGCTGTAAAGCGGTCAACAAGTATCCAGTACTTGCCGCGCAGGTAGAATATCTTCCTCCGGCAGGCCGATACGCGGCGCTCAAGTCTTTCATAGGCTTCATGCACGCCGCTGAAGTAAACATAGTCCGGCTTCGATATCCACTCGTCCACAACCGGATGCGCGACCTGGTCCCATCGAAACGGCCCTCGAATCGGAAGCTGGTGCTCGCCGTCCACCGTGGCCACGTTGTGCGAAAAGCTTCCCGTCCGCCAATACTTTCTGGAAGTGTCGGACTCCCAACCGGCATTGCTGTCAATCAGGACCGGCCGGCCGCGGGCATGGGCGACGAGGTTGAGAAGAGCCGTGTGCCCGTGGCTCGTGGCAATCTCGCCTTTCGATGACGCCTCTATTGCCATGTAATCGGAACGCGGACTCCAGTTCTGCCGCATCACGTAGAGGCCGGCACGGGCAAGAGCGGTATCCAGCGGCGGCGCTTTTGGCTTGATCTGCCGGTAGGCCGGCAGAAGATCCATCCCAACGGCATTAAGAGGGGACGGATTAGCCAGCAATCCGCGGAACGGAATGCAACGTCCTTTCGGATCGAGCCGTTCGGCGACATACTTAGCCTCCGGCAGCGAGTAGCGCGCAGCCATATCGCGGATGCGCAGCCTCAGGTCGGGGCTCCCGTAATCGCCTAAGCCCGGCCCAAAGCCGTGAGGTCCGATGATCCGATGCGGCAGTGCGGCCATGGTCCGCAGTCGCGCAATGAGTTCCACCCCAAGAGGCAGACGATTGAGCGCCGCCAGATGCACCCATGAATCCAGTATGTCGGCCAGCGCGAAATGATAACTCAATGAACGCTCGATTGAGTAGCCGTCACCGCCCATGGAGAGCGCCGTTTCGCGCTCCAGGTATTGAGGAAACAGGGATTGAAACGATTCTGAGCGCGCAATCTCGGGCAGGAAGAACGACATCTTCCAGAGCGCGGCGAACTCGAATGCCCACCAGTTATGCCCTGACGTGCCGAGATTGGCTTCATTCCATTTGCGGGAGTGGTCCCACGTGCTGCGCGTTTCCGCCGCCGCCCATGCGAGGGCCGGAATGAAGAAGGCGTCCGGACATACGTCAAGAGGAACAGCGGCCTGGAGAAGCTGGAAAAGACGATACAAGGTTTGGTGTCCCCATTTCCCCCAGTGGTCGCGCTGGCTGACGATCACATCGGCGAGCGAGACAAATGTCTCTTCCGTAGCGGCGATGAAAATAGTCTCGGCCGGCAGCACTGGCAGGCATCTGATCCGTCCGTACCCGGCGGCTGCTCCGCGGTAATCAAGGGTCTTGAGGCGATTTGCCGCCTCGCGCCTGTACGATGAGGTCGCAGCGCGGCGAATGCGCGCTACATAGTCAGCCGAATAAGGCCAACACGGCCGACGTCGCCGCCTGAGGCCCCGGATCCAGAGAAGGATTGCCTTTTCCGCGTCGCCTCGTGACCATGCTGCAGCTGCCTTGGATTCTCGCAGACCCGGCGCGGACCAGTCAAGTTTCGCCCCTAAACCTCGCGTAATGGCACGAAGCTTCAAAATTTTATCCCTTTCAGAAAAAGTGCGATTCTACATCTCTTTCTCTTCAGCTTCATACTCCAAGGTCAGACTTCCTGATCCGCACCTTTGAAAGGTGC
>CAYWJE010000045.1:0-17950 GCA_964458525.1 uncultured Verrucomicrobiota bacterium | reverse complement strand
CATGGCTCAGGTCACAAACTTCGATATGCAACTTGCAGAGCATTTGATAAACCTCATTTACTCAAACAATCGAAGTTTAAGGAGCTAATCGGCCGCGCCTACTCCGACTTCTCGTATTTAACCGGGCCCTTCGGCCAGCTTGTTGTATTCAGCCATTCGCGGGGATAACCCATCTTCTGATTGAGCTTTCCGGGCTGGTTGATGCCGCCGTCTGAGAATTCCACGATCAGACTGCTTCCCAACTCACGCCAGTCGGCGATACTGTGGTCGGCTAAATTCATACAGAACTCGGTGAGCCAGGCACGCGCCTTCTCCGGGCTTTCCTTGTACAGCTCCACAGCCTTCGGATCTGCCGTAACGACGGCCTGAAAAAACTCGTGCTCCAAGGTCTCGCGCTTGGCCACAATTTCCGCATGAATAGCCCTGTAATTGATGGCCGCCCAGTTCTCCACTAGATTGAACACCCAGAAGGCGTTGTTGCGGTCGAACACGCGCGGGTCGCCGGTCCTGTAACCCTCTGCCACCCTGGTAATGCCGGCATAAAACGGAACGAGGCAGGTTTCGGCAGGTTTACCGGGGCCAAACCAGAGAATTCCGCCTATGGGGTCCGGCAGGCTCTTCCGGCCTTCACACACGAAGAAATAGGTGCAGTAATAGACCGAGAGAGGGCGCTCCCAGGCGCCTTCGCGTTTGGCGTCCGGCTTAGCCACGTCCCCGCCCGCATCGTAGTCACCCAGAATCCGGTAGGGACAGCCGTAGGGTCCGGCCGCCACGCCTTTGGTGAGATCAAACTCCGTGCCCTCATAGTGATCCCTGTGCAGGCTCATCACATCCTCGCGCGAGAGCTTATTATCCGGCTTGATGCTGAACGGATAGGCGCGCGTGAAGCCGTCCTCCACCCAAGGGCTGAACTTTCTTGAAGGCGCGAGCTTATCCATCAGCCGCCATACGCGGCGGAGCGAATAATAGGGATGGTTATACTCGCCGAGGCTGACGGTTCTCAGCCAGTCCAGCTTGCCGTCCTCAGGCTTCCACCAGCCCAGCGCCTTGGCGGCGGCGTGCAGGTTCGTGCTGAACATCTGGTCCGGATTCGCGGGATCAAGATCTCGTATGCGGAACTCATTGGCGGCAACAAACACTTCGCCGTCCGGCACTTTCTGGGCGGCCCAGAAGCCCGGCACATCGCCGGTCCCCGGCGCCATCTCGATCACCCATGCCTCCTCCGGGTCGGCCACGGGAAGGGTCTCGCCCGTTCCGTAGAAACCATAAGTGTCAATGAGTTGTCCGATCAACACTACGGCATCCCGCGATTTTGTGCAGCGCTCCAGCGCCACGCGCGCAAGCTCGGAGCTGTAGAAGAGCCTGTCCGGGCCGGGTTGGGCATTATCGGTCTTCGATCCGTTGGTGCACTCCCCTAACATGAGTTGACGCTCATTCATGATTCCGTAGTTCCCGTCAAAGTAGCCGTACGTGTGTTCAACCTGGGGAATATATCCGATCGGTTCAGTTTTTGGACCATCCTCCGCTTTATAATCCGGCCCGCGGTCACTTCCGGTGTACCGGCGGTACTCGAAGCTGGCATATTGCGAAAGCATACCCATTGACACCATGTCGAAATGGACGGGCCGCCGTGAGCCCGGCTTATAATCAGCGGGCGGAACGTACATGAGGCGCGCGTCGGACAGGTGCCCGTCATCGGAATGGGTAACGAACATCGCACCGCTCTCCGAGGCTCCGGGCGTAATGATCGTGGTCGTGCATGCGTGGGAAATAATGGCGCCTACGGTAATTGACGACAAGACAATGCAGAATTTCTTCATTTCACTCATCTCCTCTCGATGTTTTCTAATTCCCCGAAACCTTGAACAAGCCAGCCAGCCTCCGGATATCGGCGTTTGAGTGCGCGGCTGCCGCGCTGAGAACCTTTTCCCGCACCGACGGGGAGAGCTCCGTAACACGGTTCAGCGCAAAGGCCAAATCGGCCGTGTCCCCCTCCGATGCCAGCATAATCATCGCGTTCTCCAACCGCCGTGTCAATTCCAAATTCTTCAAATCCGCGATGATCCGAAAAGCCAGCAGCCGCTGATCGGGGCAGCGCCCTTTTTCAACAAGCGGCAGGAGCGCCTCCGCCGTTTTGAGGTCCGGCACGCGTGCGGAGGACGGAGCGAGGGAGGCACGCGCAAAGCTTGATAGGCGCAAATCGTCATTGGCCACAAGAAACGTTACAATCTCCTGGGCAAGCTCGTAAGGGACGGACGTCAGCACCCGCCGAACGGCATCCTGTCGCTCGGCGTAGACGGGCAGTGCAGCGGCGCAATTCGCGATGAGACGATGGAGGACCTTATCCTTGGAATGCGCGCGCATGAGATGATCCCTCGCGTTCTTGTAATCCTCCGTCGCGTTCTCGTTCTCGAGGGCGGTCGCAAGCAGCGGCGCCATGGCAGATTTATCGCCGAGCTTGACGCGGGAAACAAGGGATTCCTGGTAGGCCGACTCATTGGCATCCGCCGTTTCCTGAATATCCGGCGGCATCTGCCGTTTGCCAGCGAATTCGCGGGTCGCCCCGGCAAGGGTCCTGATATATGCCTTATCGCCCAGATCGCCCAGCGCCATTATCGCGCCCAGCCGCACGCGCTCGTCGGTTCCGCCCATCGTCATGATCGAAGCCGAATCAACGAGTGACGCGCCGCTGGCGGCAAGGAACAAGGAGTCCTGCAAGCCGGCGAGCCCCTGCCCCGCGGCGCGCGCGAGGCGCTCCCCGGCGCCGGCAGGGCGCGCCATTCCAAGCACGCGCAGGCCGAGCTCGGCCTTGCCGGGATCTCCGGAAGCAATCAGTGTTTCAACGACATCTATCGGTGCGGAAGCGGCAAAGGGGCGAACGGCCTCAGCCACGGCGTTCACGAGTCGACGGGAAGGAGGCGATTGGAAAGTGCTAAGCGCGCCGAGGAGAGCAAATGCTCTGGCGGAATCGCGGCAATCCGGCGCGAGGGCGGCGAGAGCCTTATCCCTGCCCGCCTCGCCTGTGCCGTCCGGCACGGACAAACTCTTCAGCTTCCCGTCAAGCTGTTCCATCTCCAAGCTCCGCGCCGTATCTTCGTCCGCAGTTTCCGGCGCCTCGATCAATCCGCGGCACACGGCAGCCATCAGACGCGGCAAATCCGGCCATTCCCAGAAAGCCAGCTCGTTCGCAGGCGGATCGCCCTCCACCGACAGACCGAGAACCGCCACGCGCCCCCTGCCGAAGGAACCGACTATCAGCAACGGTTTTTCGCCGGCCTTCATTAGAACCGACGCTCCCGGCTTCGGCTCAAGATCGTGAAAGTAATACGCCCGCGGCTCCATTTGCCAGCACAGATCGGCCGACAGCATATCCTTCGCACCGGGCCCGGGTTCGAGAATTAAAGGCTCCTCTGCTTTTTTCCGGCCCTTACCCTTAAGCTCGCATGGCAGGATGTCGGCCAGGCCGGAATCGGCAAAACCGCCGCTGTCGAGCGACATGCGACCACCGAGAATGAAGAGCGCGCCGCCGTTTTCGACAAACTCTTTCAAAGCCGGGTGAAGCTTTGGTGGAACAGCATTTGCGCCCACGTTCGCAAGCACGATCAAATCCTGCTCCGCAAGATCGCGAGGCGACCCCGGAAAACCTAGAAGCGTCTTGTGTGCGCTATCGAAATATGAGCTGGTATAGAGTCCGCCAAGCTCAGCCGCGGCGTCATTGATTCCGAAGAAATTCCACCACAGGCCCTTGCCCGTGTGGATGCGTGGCAGGCCACCAACGGGTTCTCCGCCGAATGCCGGGGCAATGGACAGGCAGAGCATGAACGCTGCTAGAACGAGCGAACAAACCGGCGAACTCGTTCCGGTCATATATTTGTCGCGCTTTTTCATACAAACTTCGTTATTCAGATCGACACATAACCGCAACAGGCCAGGGCTGTTTACCCCGTTTCAAGCAGGGTCCCGCCCTTATACTTCCGGTAGGGACGGACTGCCCGCAGTGCTTACGCACAAGCGTTGCAGGCGGGCCAGGCCGTCCGCCAAATTCTCATTCCGCAAACTCATCGGCGCCTTCAAGGTCAACAACGATCATGTCCCAGAAACGGAGGCGCGGAACGGTGAAACTGACGGTGTCGCCCGCGCGTTCGAACTTCAAAGACTCCTGTGTTAAAACGCCGTCGGGCGTAGCAAGCCACACGCCGCGCACCTTGGGAGAACCCGGCAGTTTCGCCGCGACGCGGATATTCTCACGGGGCGGCGGCAGACTGTTATCGGGGACGCCCATCAAGTGCTCAGCGGCGGGGGCATTGATCATGTGCAGGATGAGTTGGCGCCTGCCGTCTCCCATGTCGCGCTGGTGCACAAAATCCTTCCACAGCCACAGATTCGTCTCAAAGCCGCCGAAGTCCACCCATTTCTCAGGCGTCCGAAGCGGGGCCACATTCAGGTCCCACAGCTGGCCCGCGAAGCGCGTGGCGAACTGAATATGATCGCCGACACACGAGGGCTCGCCCCAGTCATAGCAGGGATGGGTATTGCCGGCCAGCCACAGCAATCGCATGTAAAGGGCGTCATTGGGAAAGCACTCGTCAAGCCCGATCGCGAGGAAATGTCCACCGTTCCGGCGGGCCATCTCCTTGAAATCCAGAAGACGCCTTGCCCACTTTTCATAGGGCACGTTGCCGCCGAAGGAAAGACCGCCGCCGCCGAATTGCCGAATGCCCTCTTCCATAATCAGCCCCTCGCCTTCGCATTCCGCGCGGAACGCCTCCATTATCTCGTCCGATATCCTGGCGCCCTGCGGCACGCTCGAATTATAGCCGAACCGGAAACCCGGCAGCTCCTCTCGAACCGTCTTTTTCACGATATCCATCACCCGCGCGTTCCCAGGGCTGATAGCGTGCGAATCGTAGCGCACGCCATCCCATCCCATCATCCGGTGCGCGCCCACAAGCTCCGATGCGTGATGCTTGAACGGCTCCTCGAGTCCGTAGTTGATGATAGTTATCGGCCAGACGCGCAGGGCCATTCCCGGCTTTCCCGACCCGCTGATATTCAAGTCCCAGCGTTCGAACCAGTCGGTATTGAAAGTGGAAGGATGGCCCCAGTCCGGATGCTTTCTGAGCAGCTCGAAGGCTGGCGGCCCGTCGCCGCCCCATATGTTCGAGTAGAGCACATATGATATTCCGCGCTTCCCGCCCTCCTCGATCATCAGTTTTGTGCCGGTAACTCCACCGTAATAACAGCCCTGCCCGCCCCACCATAATTCCGTGTCGGGGGTGAAATCGCCGAATTCATCAGGCGCCCAGAAGCCGGACTCCACCCAGTTGCAATAGCGCTGCTTTATCCGCTCCGCGCCTGCTGCCGCGATCTCCCGGTCAGTAATGTTGCCGGTGAATTGCCTCGGCCCGCTGCCGTTGATGGCGACGGCCCAGAAATTATCATGCACGGTGAAATACTCCGCGCCCTCTGCCAGGAGCTTGTCGCCCTCGCGCACCAGACAGCGCACCGCGTAGCCCCAGCGATCCGCGAAGGCGGGTCCTTTCAGCTCCAGCGGCAGGCGGGAGTTCCTCTCGATAGTCACATCGCGGGAATCAACCGGGATAACGGTATCCATGTCGTTTATGAGGACCGTATCAACGGTAACGGAGCGCGGAAGCGCCGAATAATTTCGAATCGTCAACTTGATAACCGCCTGCTCTCCGGGGTTGTATCGAATCTTGTCAACCTCCAGACCCTCGACCGCGATATCCGAAACCTGCTCGACCTGGAAACCGGCCGCGGCCGAATACAGGTACTTAAGGCCCGCGATCGGGGGCTCATCCTCGAGCATCACGTCCAGGTCAAGTCCGTCGAACGCCGGCGGCGCGTCATCCAGCATGTCCAGATCCGGCGAAACGGGAATATCCTTCTTCTCGACGCGCACCTCGGTGCTGACGGTCTTGCCCACAGCAACACGCTCCCATGCGAGATTACAACGCACCGCAGCAGGGCTACTGAGGCTGAAATTGCAGGAAAATTCCTGGTAGACACCGGCGCGCTCGATATTTTGAATCGAGAATTTCCTGCTGCCAAGAATCTGGCCCCGCGCGTCAGCAATAGTCAGGGTCCACCAGAGCGGAGCGGTGTTTATATGATTCACCTGCGACGCTTTCAGCAGCACGGAGACCCGGTGAATGCCGGGCGAAAGCCGGCGCTCCACGGAAAACATGGTACCTGCCTCGGGCTCAAGGTCGGCGACGAGACACCTTCCGCCGGGCGCATCGGGATCCTTGGCGGGGATTGCGGATTGCGCCCCATCGAATATGTTCGTGGGCCCCGGCTGTGCAAACGATGCCAGGCAGCAGCAAAGCAACGATAGAACCGGGATTAATCTATAAATGAATGTATATCCTGTTGTCATATCAAATAGTTGAAATGCACGAGCCAGGATCACCGCAACTGCTTATGCGCCGGGCTCATTCATATCCCACGTTAATATCTGGGATTATCCAACGACCGGCCGCGTTCGTCAACTCTAAATCAAGACCATGGTCAGACTGGGTGCACCTGCGATTCGTTGCCCATCGCCTGTAGCCACGCCTCGATGAGACACGAGAAACCGTGGCCATCCCCGACCTCCAAGTCCCGACTCTCCGGGAGGTCGGGAGTCGGGGCGGCTACAGAAGAAAGAAACGCAGATTGAATCCATGTGTCTGTTTGTTTCCGTAGTGGCATGAGCGTCCTCGCTCGTGGTCCTTCTCTTCTGTTTTCTATTTTCAGTGCAGGAACACGAGCCGGAGGCTCATGCCACGAAAAATACCGATTCTTCTTCAGGATCAAGACCGGGGAGTCCGGACATCTTGCACCTGATCGCAGATGCGCCCGCCAGGCTTATTGTTGTCGCGCTTCTTGATCAGGCACTGAAGTGGGCATTGCCTGTACTTTCCCTATTGTCAGTTCAAGGTGACTACTGACTTCTGGCTCCTGAGCAGTTACAGTTCGAGAACGATTATTTCACCATGAAGGACAAGAAGATCATGAAGTGGATCTCATCCTTCATGGTCTTCATGGTAAATTCTCAGCGAATCGCGCGGAGCGGACGCCAATCGGCATATTCACCACCCATAGGCCCTTGTCGTTGATCTCCGCCTTCACGCCGGCCGCAGGCTTCCATTCGCCGGGCGCGCCGACCGTCACCGCGCCGCCTGCGTGGCCCTCGGCAAGCGTGAGCGTGAGTTCATTCTTCTCCGCCTTCAGGCTCGCCGCGATTTCCGATTTCAGGTGCGAGCCCTTGAACGATATCGCGCCACCCGCGGGAAGCGACAGAATTGTAAATCCCGGCCGCTCCTGAACGCTGCCGGCTGTGCCGCTGAACTCGACGCCCTGCTCCGCTTTTGCGTCGGAGGCATCCGTGCTCATGAACGCATAGTCCGTTCCGAACGCGCCGGATGCCTTGATCACGGAGCCGCCCGCGAGCGACGCGAACGCGGGCGCGGGCTCGCCGCGCCGGCGCGGGAAGAGAGCAGTGAAGTAGACGCCATCGCCCCGCAACTGCAGGTGCATGAGATCCTGGTATTCAGGGATCATGTTGTTTGACCATGTGCCCCCATATCTCAGCGTGTGGCGCGGAGTGTCCTTCGGGGAGGCGATAAAATACTCCACATCCACCCCGAACTGGCCAAGCGCGGTGTAGCGGTCGCTCATGGGAAGTCGGCGCGCCGGCACGTTGGTCTGGCCGGGCTTGTCGGCCAGGAACGCCTCGGCATCGGCTATCTCCGAGGGCGTTCCGATCTTCTCGGAGAGCGTCCAGAACTGCCACATCGTCGGCTCGCCGCCGCCGACCGTGTCCCGCATCGCTATCCATGCCGGGCCTGCGGCATTCTCGTCCTTCAGGAACATCAGTTGGCGCGTCCACACGAGGTTCGTGCCCCTGGCGGGAACCACCTTCGGGTATTGCGGGGGTTCCTTCGGCGGGAACCAGTCGCGCTCGTCGGTATGAGTGTTCACGAAGGTGGACTCCACATAGTCGGCCGTCGGCAGCGCCGCAAAGGTCTTGAACTGCGTATCCGTGTAATGGCCGAAAGGAAGCTTCGGGTCGCCGGGCGCGCCCCAGTTGCGCGCAAGCAGCACGCCGTTTCGCAGCAGCTCGTGCCGTTCGTTGTAGCCTATATAGAACCAGAACATCGTGCTCAACGGCTTGCCAAGACCGAACCATTGCGCGATACCGCCCACCTCCGGCGCCCAGATATCCAGATTGCGCAATGAGTGAGCCGACATCAGCGCGAGCAGGAAGGACTCGTGTTCGGTATTGAACCCGTTACGCAGAACTGCGCCGATGCCGGGAAAGAGCTCTGAATCCCATTTGGGCGCGGATGCCGGCAGACGGCGATCCTGGTAATACGGCTCCATCCCGCCGAGGCGCCCATCCGGCATAAACACAGGCATGCCCACTTCTTTCCACATCCACTGCATCGTGGCTGAAAGTGTGGGATCGCTCTCCTTGAACAGCGGAACCGCGCATCCGTATATTGGCGAACAGCCTCCGTGTCCTCTGCCGTAAGCCGCCATGCTTCGCAATCCACCGCGCTGCACATCCCGCGGCGTATTGAACTTCGCGAAGTACAGCATGAGTTTCTTAAAGCGCGGATCGTTCGAGAAATCGCGGAAGCCGGCGCGCTTTGCCGCAATCGCGAAAGTTATCATCGGCTCCACGCTCACATGCGAGTAATGGGAACCTTCCGGCATCCACTCCCCGTTCACGCCCACCTCGTCGGTCAACCATTTATCCATCCAGCTCGCAGCGTAGTCAGCCCAGCCGCGGGCCTCGGGATGGTCGGAAATGGCGCAGGCGATGATACCGAGAGAAAGGGTGTATGAGCAGCTCATGTTTGGATTGCCGGAAATCAAGCCCCGCTCCATTGACCAGCATTGCGGATCCGCCATCAGATAAGCGAGATACGCCATCTGGGCGCGAAACAGCGACTTACCCTCCTGCGTCAGGAAATCGTCTGCCATCAGCAGATCATAGAGAGTCACAATCCTTATTGCGGACCGCATGAGATCCAATCGCCCCATGCGCCCCAACTCGTTGTGCAGCGTCTCAATCTGGTACGCCAGCGCTTCAGGCTTTCTCTCGCTTTCTGGCGTCATCATGGCGGTGGTGATGCCGAGAACTTTCCAGTAGCTGCCGCCGGTCAGAAGCTTGCGAAGCTCTTCGTTCTTTTCAGAACGACTCCACGCTTCGCTGATCTCGTCCATACCCGCGAACAGCCGAGGGTGGGGTCGAGCTTTATCTTCAATCCAGGTGAGCGCCATATCCTTGATGCGATTCAACTCATGTCCCACCGCCGGCTTGCCCGCGCTCACCAGCCACTCGCGTCCGCTTTGCGTAACAGATGCCGAAAGGGTGACTGCGCCGTCCGGCGCCGAATAACTGACGGGCATGCATTGATGTTTCCAGTTGTCCCACATTTTCTCGATCATATCCAAGCGCCAGATTTTGAACCCCGCATAGCTCATGGGGAAAGACTCCACCCACGCGCCGGGATTCATGGAAGCAAGGCGCAGTTCCGAGCCGTCCTCCGCCGTGAGGATCACAAGGGTCGGATGCTCCGTCCAGATATTCACAAGGCTGGAGTCAGGGGTCAGGGAGCCGATGTCGGTTAAACCTGAGCGAAGCTTCACCTTCCGGTCGCCGATCTTGATAGCCCACTGCCCGTAACCATGGGGCAGCAGGGCCTCTTTCACGCCGGGCACCGGGGGGGAGGCTCCAGCTCACGCCCGCGCCCGGCGAATCGGCAGGCGCGCTCATCTTCCACCGCACCGCGCTGTCCCCCTCGAACACCGTCGCCATGAATAAGATCGTGTTGCCGTCGGACAACGTATATGCGATTTCCGCCCGTGCGAACACAGGCCCGGAAGCGACCAGTTTTCCGCTCCATGCTGAAACCGCCACGGATCCGGTCAGCGCGCTGCCGCCGGACCATGCCCCGTTGCCAAGCCGCATACCCAGAAGCGGACCGGGCACTGATGCCGCCGCGGCCGGCTCATCGAAGGTCTTCTCCCCAGTCGGAAACCGCACGCCGATGAGCGACGTCGTTATCTCCACGCTGTCCTTGCCCGCCTTGACCGCCAGATCCGACTTCGGCTGGGCGGCCTTGCCCTTCGAAACGGCGGGCGTGTAGGTTGCGGAGGAGAGCGGCGCAAGATCATCTGCGACGAACCACAGCAGGGCCGACTTGACGAACCCGCCGTCGCCGGGCCACAACTCGACATCGCTCAACTGCGCTGGGATATTTCCCTTCGGGCCGGCAAGAGAAACGCCGGCGGCGGCGCATTCCTTGTCCTTCGCGGAAAAGGGAACGCTGATCAGCTCTCTCCCGTATGACTGGTTAAGCTGTTCCTTGAGAACGACAGGCACAGTGCCCATCGCCGAAGCCGCTATTGCCGCCGCTGCCATCGTTGTCATTAATTTGACGCCTCCCTTTTTCGTGAAGCTGATTTGGTTCATCCTGGAACAGATGCTGTCTTTCATAGAAAAACCCCCGCTGCATATTTGTGGATCTTTCTCTCCTCTGCGATTCAGGCAGTGGAATTGGACCATGCGTTGTAATCGATCGTTTTCGGGTGCCGCAGGGACCTTTGGGAATGCGGCAGCTTGATGCCGCTTTCCAAAGCTCTGTCGAGCCAGCGCACTCCAAAAGCGAGCAAGCACGCAGAAGAACTATGTGAAACACGAATCGATTGTCTGAATCGCAAATCTATCATGGAAGATGCCCGAACCACGGCCTGTTGTCAACCTGAAACGAGGCTGGACGCCAATTCCCGTTCAGGAATCCATTGGCAGCGTCCGGGCACACTGCAAGAGAACAACAGGATCACCGGATCATATTCTTATTGGCGCATTGATGTCTCATATCCATTGTCTAAATTAAATCCACGATCGTGGAGTTAATTTAGACAATGGATAATGGGGCATGTTCATTCCATAGGGATAGGCTGGCGGGAAAAGCCTTGAACAAAGGTGCCCTGATTTTCTTTTTTGGGAGAAACGACGTTAAAAACATATTGACACGGAATGGAGATGAATGGAGAGTTCTGTAAAAGGACAGGGGTGTGACATATGAGCGACTTTGACTGCCTTGATGTGCGACCGTATCAGTTGATGTGCCTGATCTGCCGCGGTGAAGAGGCGCTGGCCGACCCGCGCCTTGCCGGGTTGTTGCGCGCGATCCGCGCCGAGCCGGACCGCCCGATGCGGCTGCGTGCAACGTGCAGCGGCGTCTACCGTTTCCAGAATCCCGGCCGCTCGGCGGACACGCCTGAGGGCGAACTCTTCAACGAGTTGCGCGACCTCGCCGTTCTGCAGCGCCTTGGCCTGGCGCCGGGCTCGCTGCGTCCGGCGCGCGAGCTGTTGGAGCGCATTCTGCGGTTGATCGAGACCACCGACCGCATCTGCGGCTTCGGTGCGGTCACTTCGCCCGAGTGGCGGGGTTGCGAGCGCGCCCCGACGGGCGCATATCAGGCAGGGCGCCAACGCGGTTTGGCTGCGCTCATCACCCCTCGCCCGGCGGATGAAATGCGGACTGTGAAGAAAGCGTCGGCCGAAGAGGTGCTCACCGCCGCCGCACTGCGCATCCGCCCGCATCACCTCATATGCATGGCCTGCTTCAACGGCGGGCGCGACGAGATGGACCCCATTGAGGCGGACAATCTGCAGGAAGCGATTGTGGCGATGCGGCGCAACCCCGACATTCCGGTGACGCTTATCGAGGGCTGTTGCATGATCTGCCCGCCCTGCCATAGCTATGAGCCCTCGACAGGGCTCTGTGTAGGAAGCTGCGGCATGTCGCTGCGCGACCAGAAGAAGGACCTGGACACGCTCCAGCGCCTCGGCCTCAAGTACGGCGACACGCTGCCCGCGCGCGAACTGTACCGGCGCATTTTTGCGAAGATCCACTCCACCACCGAGATCTGCGGCAACGGCACGGGCAAAGCGACCTCGCAGGATTGGACGGTCTGCGGCGGACCCGACGGCGCCCCGGGCTACGTCAGGGCCCGCGCCACCGGCATTGGATTGGTGCCGCCGGCGGGAACAGTTGAAAGGCGGAAAGAGGTGTCGTCAGAACCCGGGATAAAACAAGGGTGAATGCAAACAGATGTGAATATGTTTTCATTCCAGAAGGACATGGAGCCGCCGGTCCTCCGCCGGATGACTGTGCGCAGAGCCATGGGAACGGCGGAGACCCGACGGGCGCATTCACCATGCCCTGCGCGGCTCAACGCGAGACCGCGTCAATGATCGCGCGTCCCGGTTTCAAACCTTTTGAGCGCGCCGTCAGCTCTATTCTTCCGGGTTTACCGGCGGATTTCACCACCACCAGGCAGCGTCCGTTATGCGCCTTGTGGCGGCTCGCCTGGAACGACTCGATATCGGCCGGATTCCCGTTTCCGATCCCTATGATGCGGCCCGGTCCCTTGATGGAGAACTCGATATCATTCACGGCATCGGGATGGAGATTGCCCTTGTCGTCACGGATCTCAAGGGTCACGAACGAGAGATCGCGGCCGTCGGCGGAGATGCTGGCGCGGTCGGGCGCGAGCCTTGGCAGCGCGGGAGCGCCGGCAGTCCGCAGGACATGCGAGGCGACTCTTTTTCCCCCGGCGTATCCGATCGCCTCGAGCAAGCCCGGCTCGTAAGGCACCACCCATGTCGCCATGTAGCGCGTCGCGCGCGACGTTGTGTTCCTGCCGAGAGTTTTCCCGTTCAGTCGCAGTTCCACCTCCTCGCAGGCGGAGTAGACATCAACATGCATCTCGGCAGGCGCGAAGCTCGGCTTTTCCATGCAATGCGGCCAGGTCCAGCTTGACTTCGCATCAGCCCAGCCCCACGGCTGGCGCTTGAACGGCTCGCCCTGCGCGAGCGGACGGCGAACGGCTATTCTTAATTTTGTGCCGTTGTCCCACAGGATATCGCTGTAGTAGGAGCGGATCTTCTTGAAGCCGCAGATATCAAGCTCGCCGCAGCAGGCGGTATTCACCGGGTATTTCGACTCCGCGTCGTTCGAGAACCCAATGCCCGACTCCCCGATGTAATCCATGCCCGTCCAGATGAACTCGCCGATGATGTGTCTGTTATCCGCCGCGCGCGTCCAGGTCTGAAACGCGTAGAGCGAAAAAGTCTCTGAGCCGAGGATGCAGCGCTTGGGATAGCGCTTGTGATCGGATGCATAGAGATCGTCCCTGTAGTTGTAGCCGCACACGTCGAGCGCGTTCCAGAGCTGCTCGGTCCACGGACCGGGGTGCGCCCCGTAGCCGACCGGCCGGGTGGGGTCGAGCTTCCTGATATGCCGCGCGAGCATTGCAGCTATCCGCGCGCCCCTCAGCTTGCCCTGCTCCTTCACCTCATTGCCGATGCTCCACAGGAATACGCAGGGATGGTTGCGGTCCCGCATGACCATCGAGGTCAAATCGTCCCGCCAGCACTTCTTGAAATAGTCCTTGTAGCCGTATTTCAGCTTGCCTTCCTCCCATTCGTCGAATGCCTCATCCATCACCACCATTCCGAGCCGGTCGCAGGCATCGAGGAATTCCGGCGAGGGCGGATTATGGCTGGTTCTTATCGCATTCGCGCCTATGCCCTTCATCAGCTCGATCTTCCGCTCCTCTGCGCGGTCATGAACAGCCGCGCCCAGACATCCGTGATCATGATGCAGGTCAACGCCCTTAAGCTTCAACCTGCGCCCGTTGAGAATGAAGCCGTTATCCGGATCGAAGCGGAACGTCCTGATCCCGAAGCCGGTTGTAACCTCGTCCTTAGCCGCGCCGGCGGTCACGCGGGTGACGGCGCGATAGAGCGCAGGGGACTCGACATCCCAGAGGGCGGGCCGCTTCACCACAATACGCCGGATGAATCTTGACTTACCCAGTGCGGAAATCCGCTTCACGTCCGCAGCGCTCCCGGCCTTTTTGCCGTCCGGTCCCAAGACGAGCGTCTCAAGCCGGACCTCCGCGGGGGCAGCCGACTCGTTTTCAACATCCGTGCTGATCTCAACAACCGCGGCGGACTTCGAGGCGCTGACGGTGCGGACCGACACGCCCCAGTGCGCCACGTGAATATCGTCGCTCACGGTGAGCCAGACGTGCCGGTAGATGCCGGACCCCGAATACCAGCGCGTGTTCGGGCGCCTGGAATTATCCACGCGCACCGCCAGCGCGTTGCGCTCCCTTCCTGATTTCAGGAACGGCGTCAGATCGAACCTGAAGCTCGTGTAGCCATAATGGTGAATGCCGAGCTTGTGCCCGTTCAGCCACACCGTGGCGTTCATGTAGACGCCATCGAACTCGATGGCGACCCGCTTTCCCTTCAAGTTGGATGAAAGCGTGAAGGATTTGCGATACCACCCGATGCCGCCGGGCAGGTACCCCCCGCGCGAACCGCCCGGGTCCTTTTCGCTGAAGGGCAGCTCGATGCTCCAGTCGTGGGGAAGATCGAGGATCATCCATCGCGAATCGTTGAAGCCCGGCTCGTGCGCGCGGGGCGCGGCGCCCCTGGAAAAACGCCAATTATCGTCAAAATTCGATCTGCGTTCCGTCATTATCCTCCCTGCAAGTTCTCATTTTGTTGAAAGAATCATGCCCTGGTATACATATTCGTATGCGCCCATATCAACGATGCGCCTGTGTATATCAAGGCGCGCATGCCCGTCCAGGTCCAGCGCGCTGGTCATCCAGGCATGGTTCGTCCCCGTGTTGATGCAGGGCGAGTCCTTCAAGAGCTGGTATTCGTCGTTCGTCGGATTCACGAACATCGGGTAATTCGTGATGTTGTTCGCGCCGCCCCCGTTCAGCCCGTTCATGGTCGGGATCGAACAATTATGCGCGAACCTCATCACGACATTGGTTCCGTTGCTGCCCCAATTTGTCACGACCGCCCCCACCCTGTTCGAATAGAAGATGCAGTCAAAAACCTCATAAGCGCTGTTGGGATAGTTGACCATGTCATTGCGCATCGACAATCCGCCGGCGCCAAAGGAATTCTCGCCGCAGAGGTTGTTCACCACCGTGCAATTGACCACGCGGATCGTGCTGTCCTGGATCTGGTGAAGATAAACGCCGGCGCCCTGGGTCAAGATATTGGTGGCCCTGTTGTTTGCCACCAGGCAGTTGACCAGCGTGGTGTTCTTGCCGAGCGAGACTCCGGGCCCCGCGATTGCTGGACGATGGCAAAATTGCCCGCGATCACGCAATTTGAGGCGCTCGCGCCAAAATCCATCGCCAAACCCGCGCCGTGATTCGACTCATTTGAAAGGACGAAGCTGTTCACCAAAAGGGCGCTCGACAAGCCCAGGTATATACCGCCGCCGCTGTAGTAACTGCTAAGAACTCCGGCACAATTGTTGCTGATGATCGTGCAATTCGCGACTATTCCGGTGTAGACGGCAATTCCGCCGCCGAACCTATATGCCTCGTTTCCACCGAAGGTGCAATTGGTTACGAGCCCCGAGAGCATGAATACACCGCCGCCGGAGCCGCGATACGAGTCGTTGTTGTAGAACTCGCAGTCCACGACCGTGCCGTTTTGCATATAGATACCGCCGCCCGACGCCTGTCGGTAGTCAGGTAGCCCTTCGATGATGGCCCTGTTGGCAATAAAGACGCAGTTCGAGATCAAGCATCCCTCGTTCTTCATGTAGGCGCCGCCGCCCCCCCGCCATTCGTTATAGCCGTCGTTCGTAAGCGCCATATTGTTCAATAACCTGCAGTTCAGCATGGAGCCGTACTCCATATAGACCCCGCCGCCAATATAGCCCGCCGCTACATCAGCCTGGCCGTTGGTTATGGTAAGTCCATCGAGAACGGCGCTGCCGTGGACGAGCTTGAAGCAGGTATATGTTCCGTCCCCATCCACGATGACAGCCGCGTTGTTGGTTCCGAACCCGCGCACCATCGTATTGCTGACGATGATCTGGGCAGCAAGGACATACGTGCCGTTGGAAATCCAGACCGTATCGCCCGCGTCCGCCGCGTTCGCATAGTCAACCACGGTCTTGATGTCGCCGGAGGCCGTTGACCAGTCGGTATAGGGCGCCGAGCCCACACCGGCGCCAGCCGCCACGAACCGGTCAACCGCGCCGTCGGCGGCGGCAGCCGCGAGTGCGAAGGAGAAAATAATCAGCAGTTTTTTCATAATGTCACCTCCCAGTCGCTGGAACGAGAAGATTGGAATGCTGGAACGATGGAATATTGGCGAGACGGCAACACTTCTACGGGCTCGCGTCCCGGGAGATTTTGCATGCGCCTCCGGCACACAACATTCCCGCATTCCGCTCATCCATCACTCCACCATTCCATTTCCCCACATATTTCACACCATCGTTGCCATTCTCGCAATGATCTCATCCCGCCCAGGCCGGCGCGGCCGGGTCACGGCTTCGCTGACACACAAAGCCATCGGGTCAGTCACAGCCCAAAGCCAGTAAGCCGCCTGATGATCGCAAATCAGCCTGTGCCGCTCCATGTGCCGGACGAACGCATCTTCCGGCGCGCCGATGAACCCGGCAAGCGGCGCCATGCCATCCTTCCGTATGGGACAGTTCATTCCCCGCGCCGCGAAGAGCGTCTGCGCCTCCCTTGAAACCATGAAGCGCACGGCTTCCTCCGCCGCGGCGGCCCTGGATGGAGGCGCGGTGATACCGATCTTCGTAACGCCGGACGGCGCTAAATATGGTTCCGGCGGAAGGGCCACGGCGGCCCGCCAGGGGAAAGCCGCATTACGGAGCACATTCAGCAGCAGGAAAGAGGGACCCGAGGCGAAGGCCGCGCGGCCCTCCGCAAATGCGCGAACGCCAGAGTGACGGGCGGGATCAACAGCGAACCGGATCTGCTCGATCTTCATCAGTTCGAGGGCGACATCCGCCGCATTTTCCATGTTGCGGCGAATATCACCGGCGGACTTCGGATGGAAATCCAACCCGGCCGCAATGACCATGGCGCCCGGATTCACTGCCGCGAGCTGTCCGTTCCGCATCCGGGCGGCCGCTGATCCGAGCCATCTCGCCGCTCTGAGCGCGTCCGCCGAGCAGTCGGCGGAATCGAACTCGTCGCCCGTCATATCCGTGTTCCAGGCGAAGAGGGCAAAACCGTGCACGAGCGGAGCGGCACAGATTTCTCCGCCATCCCGCCCGGAAATCAGCGAACTCCACAGACTGGAGTCCGAGCGAAAATCCCCGGCTATATCCGCGGGAATCGGAGCCAGCGCCCCGGCATGGACGAGGGGCTCGATCATTGCGGCATTCAGCAGGGCAAGGTCAATCCGGTTGCGGCGTATGAAATCGGCATAGAGCTCGGGTGAATCCACCTCTCGAGGGAGGTCGTGCAGCACCAGACGCGCGCTTCCCTGCACACTATTGAACCGTTCCGCAATCTCGTTCCATATCCGCTTCTGGTGCGGCAGGATTTCGAAGCTCACCATGTTGAGCGGCGCGTAAGCGGCGCGCCTGAATCCCCGAAAAGCGGCGAGCGGGTGCTCCTCCACGGCCTGAAAGCCCGGATTGTTCCCAGCGAAAATCTTCCTGGCGCTACGGACGATCTCGCCCGCCTCGGCCATATCCGCCAGGGCCTTTCGAACGGTTCGCACACTGATGTTGAGCATCAATGCGAGTTTGCGCTCGGATGGCAACCGCGCGCCTGGCGGCCGGTCGGCCATCCAGTCAAGAAGCGAAAGGCGCGCATCCTGCGCAAGCGAGCCGCGCACCCCGCGAACGGGACGTGGCGCGGAGTTCGGCTTACCCCGCCTTCGCTCATGTTCGATCCCGTGTTGCTGCATGATCATTTTCCGCCCTCACTATCGTCCCATGGGGACTGGAATGTTGGGATGCCTGCTATTTCCGTTACTACTCAGGAACACTGCGGAAAAAATGTATTTGAAATTCGTTTTGGTGTAAAGCCGCGTTAGTGAAGTTTTCGGAGC
>CAYWJE010000044.1:0-18122 GCA_964458525.1 uncultured Verrucomicrobiota bacterium | reverse complement strand
TGGAATATGATACCTCCGCGCTGGCCGACCTGATACGCTCGACCAGACCCTTTGCGAGCAGCGTCTCGCCTGCGGTTTCATAGAGGTTGAATTTCAGAGATGAACTCCCCGTATTGACAACAAGCACTTTCATTTAATCGGTTCCTTCCGTTATTTGAAAACAAGGTTCTTTACATCGCCAATGATCTTCAATAAGATCATAATTACAAGATGTTTTATCTTAAATCTGACACACACGGAGGAACCAGATGAATTTCGCGCTTGCCGCAAACACGATTCGCGGGCTTTCTATGGACGGAGTCCAGAAGGCTAATTCAGGCCACCCGGGCATGCCGATGGGCACCGCCGATTACGCCGCGGTGCTTTTCCTGAAGCACCTTAAGCACTGTCCTACGAACCCGGCATGGCCGGACCGCGACCGCTTTGTCCTCTCTGCGGGACACGGTAGCATGCTGCTCTACAGTCTCCTGCACCTGTCCGGCTATGATCTCAAGCTCGACGAGCTGCGCGGGTTCAGGCAGTGGGACACCAGAACGCCCGGCCATCCGGAATACGGCATCACGCCAGGCGTCGAGACCAGCACCGGCCCCCTGGGCCAGGGCTGCGGCAACGCCGTGGGCATGGCACTCGCCGAGACCATGCTCGGTGCCAGGTTCAATTCGCCCGATGCGGCAATAGTCGACCACCGCACCTACGTGATCTGCGGTGACGGCGATTTAATGGAGGGCATCTCCCACGAGGCCTTTTCGCTGGCAGGCCACCTGGGCTTGAACAAGCTGATCGTCTTCTACGATAACAACCACATCACCATCGAGGGCGCGACCGACCTGGCGTACAGCGACGACGTCAGAAAACGCTTCGAGGCCTATCACTGGAACGTCATCGAGGCTGACGGCCATAACTACGATGAGCTCGACCGGGCGATTCAACAGGCGCATGACGAGCAGGATCGCCCGACTCTGATCATAGGCAACACCTGCATCGGCAAGGGGTGTCCCGCCCTCGAGGGCAGCTCTAAAGTGCACGGCGAGCCACTCGGTCCTGATAATATAAAAAACGCGAAGAAGCACATAGGACTTCCGGAAAACGAGGAGTTTTACGTGTCGGATGAAGCCCGCGCGATTTTCGCGGCGCGCCTCAAGGAGTTGCAGGCCGGCGAGCAGGTTTGGCAGAGCAGGTTTTCCAACTACCGCGTAAAGAATCCGCGTAAGGCTATGGAATGGGACTCATTTGAGGCCGGAAAGCTTCCATCCGATCTTGAGAAATTCCTGCCGGCGTTCGAGCTCGATAAGCCGATGGCTACCCGTAACGCATCCCACAAGGTCCTCCAGGGCCTCGCAAAAGCGCTGCACAATCTCGTTGGCGGATCCGCCGATCTCGCGCCGAGCACGAAGACTTTAATGGAAGGGCTTGGCGACGTGAACCGCGGCGCGTTTGGAGGACGGAACCTTCATTTCGGCGTGCGCGAGCACGGCATGGGCGCCATTCTCAACGGCATGGCCCTGCACGGGATGTTCAGGGTCTACGGAGCGACCTTCTTCGTGTTCTCGGATTATTTCAAGCCTGCCATACGCATGGCCTGCATTATGCGCCTGCCGGTGATCTACGTTCTCACGCACGACAGTTTCTACGTGGGGGAGGACGGCCCTTCACACGAGCCGATCGAACATACGGCCGCGCTGCGATTGATCCCGCACATGACGGTTATACGGCCCGCCGATCCCACAGAAACCGCCGCGGCATGGGTAGCCGCTCTGAAAAATACGGAAGGCCCGACCGCCCTTCTGCTCACGCGTCAGAACCTGAAAGTCATTGACCGCTCGGAATATCCGCCTGCAAAGAAGCTGGAGCAGGGCGCATATGTCCTCTGGCAAAGCGGCAAGGGCCGCCCGAAAGCCATTCTGATAGCAACGGGTTCCGAAGTGGAGCTTGCGCTGGATGCGGCAAAAATCCTCGGGGACGAGGGCCTCAATGTGCGCGTTGTGAGCATGCCGTCATGGGAGCTGTTCGAAAAACAGCCGGACAAATACAAGAAGAGCGTCCTGCCGTCCTACTGCCGCGCGCGGCTGTCAATCGAGGCCGGCACGACAATGGGCTGGGAGAAATACGTCGGAGCTAAGGGCAGGGTGTTCGGGCTCGACCGCTTCGGCATGTCCGCCCCCTATAAAGTGCTCGCGAAGGAATTCGGGTTCACCCCGGACAACATCGCCCGCATCGTCCGCGAAATGATATCCGATCAGGGTCACACCTGAAGGGCGTGTTGCCCAAATCGAGATTCCTCGACTTCGCTCGGAATGACACACTTGACACCCTCACTTTTCCTAAGAAATTGGGTCCGATCAGGGTCACACCTGAACTTTGGACATTGAGGATCAGGGGCGGGGGCGATTGGGTAATAGACGCATCGCATTAATTACCAGCGCGCCGACCTCACTCTCTTTTATGCCCGATTCTTAAGAGATTATCGCGCAAAGGCGCAGAGGCGCGGAGGGGGTAGAGTGCTTGCTTTAAGACAGCTACAGAAACCGGGCGATAGAACATCAGGCCTCATGTGAACGGTAAAATCTTCGGACGGAAAGGCAGTGCTGCAGGCGGACTGTCCGTCTCCGTCAGTTGCGGCGCGCGCAGAAAAACATGTCCGCGACTTTCGCCGGACACTGCCGGTCGGCCACAGTCGCCACTATGGATCCGTGGATGACCTCGTGAAGATAAAAGGCATTAGTCCGCAAATGATTGAGAGCTTGCGGGTTTATCTTGTTGTCGGCGAAGGAGACTGAATCATTTCCCGTCGGTGCGCGCTACAATGGCGCCTGTGGGGCAGGCCTCGGCGCAGATGGCGGCTAGTTTCCCGGCATCTTCCGATGAAAACAATTCGTTATAGGGCTTGATGCGGGTATTGAAGCCGCGGTCCGTGAATCCGAACAATCCCGTGTTTGCATCGTCGGCGCCCAATCGCACGCATATTCCGCAGTTGACGCACTTGCCCTGTTCGAGCAGCGTGCCGGGGATGGATTTATTAACTGTGTAGTCGCGTATCCCGCCGGCGAACCGCTTGGGATCCGCTCCATATTCGAGCGCGTACTTGCGCAGCTTGCAGTCCTCTAGTGCCTTGCAGCCGCACTCGATGCAGCGCTTCGCCTCTGCCCTTGCCGCCTCGGCTGCGAGCCCGAGCTCAACTTCGTCGAAGTTGCCGGCTCTGGCTGCCGGCTTCAGCTCCGGCATGGCGGCGCGCGCGGCCTTCTCCATCCCGGCAAACCGCGCGGCGGTGACTTCGTCCGGGTTCTCGCCCATGGTGCTGTTGAACTCCGCCGGGCGCCCCGTGACCGGCTGGTCGTTCATGAACTGGTTAATTGAGATCGAGGCTAGTTTGCCCGAACCCACGGCCCACACGGCGATCTTCTGGTCCTCGCGCGCCACGGCGTCGCCGCCAGCAAACACGTCGGGAATGGAGGTCTGCAGCGTGCGCGGGTTGACGACTATCGCTTTTCCCCGCTTGTCCAGCTCAACGCCTTCGCCCTTGAGCAGTTTTGAGTCAATGGTCTGTCCAATGGCGGCGACCACTGTGTCCGCCTCCATCTCGAACACCGCGCCCTCGACGGGCACCGGGCGGCAGCGTCCTGATTCGTCCGGCTCGCCCAGCTTCATCTGCTGGCAGCTCGTGGAAAGGCATTGGCCGGGACGCGTGACAGCCAGCGGCGCGGCGAGGAACTTGAATTGAACGCCCTCGCGCTGGGCCTCTTCGCGCTCAATCGGCAGGGCCGGCATTTCGGCACAGGTCCTGCGGTAGAGAAGTGTAACTTCCTTCGCGCCCAGGCGCAGCGCGGTGCGCGTGGCGTCAATGGCGGTGTTGCCGCCGCCAACCACGATGACCTTGTTGCCGATCGGCACCTTTTCACCGTGCGCGGCGCGGCTCAGTAATTCGATTCCGCCCATCACTCCCGGCAAGTCCTCGCCCTTGGTCTGGAGCGACGCGGAAAGCGGCGCGCCCACGGCGAGGAATATGGCGTTGAAGCCCTCTTTCCGGAGATCGGCTATCGAGAAATCCTTTCCGAGCTTCCGTCCGAACCGCATTTCAACGCCCATGCCGACAATGGCCTGCATTTCGCGCTCGAGTTCCTCGCGCGGCAGCCTGTAAGCAGGTATGCCCCATGCCAGCATTCCGCCGGCCTTGGGCTCGGCCTCGAACACCGTCACGGCGTGTCCCATCTGACGCAGGAAGTAAGCTGCGGCCATACCCGCCGGCCCGGCGCCCACGATTGCGACCCGTTTGCCGGTGTCCCTGCCGACCGGCGGCGTGTAAGGATTCCCGACGTCGGCATCGGCCGCGAAGCGGTGCAGCCAGCCTATCGTGAGCGGCTCATCCACGCGCGTGCGCCTGCACTTCGACTCACACGGGCGCGGACACACCCTGCCCAGCGCGCCGGGAATAGGCAACGCTTCCTTGATCACGCGGATGGCCTCGTCGTTGCGGCCCTCCGCTATATGCTTGATGAATTTCTCGACATTGCAGCCGGCGGGACACGTCATCACGCAGGGCGCGATACAGTCCCCGCAGTGGTCGGAGAGAAGAAGCTCCAGGCACATCTTGCGGATGGCGCGTATGTTGTCGGACCGAGTGGTAATGACCATTCCTTCCAGCGCCACCGTGCTGCAGGATGGGACAGGGTTCGGACGGCCGGCCAGTTCGACCACGCAGAGGAAGCAGGAGGTGAAGGGGGGCAGGTTCTCGTCGTGACACAGCGTGGGTATCTCTATTCCCAGCCGTTTCGCCGCGTCGAGAATGGTGCTGCCCGCGGGCACACTCACGGATTGCCCGTCAATCGTCAATGTGATCTCTTTGCTCATGGTTCCTTCAATCCATGCTCACGGCGTCGAACCTGCACACGTCGAAACACGCGCCGCAGTGAACGCACTTTGCCTGGTCAATAACGTGGGTTTTTTTTCGCTCGCCGGTTATCGCGCCGGACGGGCATGCCTTTGCGCACGCGGTGCAGCCGGTGCATTTTTCCGCGCTGATCGAATAAGTGAGAAGCGGCTTGCAGACCTTAGCCGCGCATTTCCGATCCTTGATGTGGGCCTCGTATTCATTTTTGAAATAGCGAAGGGTAGTCAGCACCGGGTTCGGCGCCGTCTGGCCCAGTCCGCAGAGCGAAGTAGTCTTCACCCTGCGCGCAAGCTCCTCAAGCAGCTTGAGCTCTTCTTCGGAGCTCTTACCCTCTGTGATGCGGGTGAGCATTTCGAGCATTCTCTTCGTTCCGATGCGGCAGAACGTGCACTTTCCGCACGATTCCCTGGTCGTGAAGGTGAGGAAGAATTTCGCGATGTCCACCATGCAGGAATCCTCATCCATCACCACGAGTCCGCCCGAGCCCATGATCGCGCCGGTCTTGTTGAACTCATCATAATCAACGCGGGTGTCAAAAAGCTCTTTCGGAATGCAGCCGCCGCTCGGGCCGCCGGTCTGCACGGCCTTCACCGGTTTGCCGGAGATGCTTCCGCCGCCGATCTCCTCAACGATCTCGCGGAGTGTAATGCCCATGGGCACCTCGACCAGCCCGCCGTAACGGATCTTCCCGGCGAGCGCGAAAACCTTAGTGCCCTTGCTCTTCTCCGTGCCCATGGCGGCGAAGGCCGCGGCGCCGTTGCGCATGATCCACTGCACGTTGGCCAGCGTCTCGACGTTGTTGATGGTGGTGGGTTTGCCCCAAAGTCCGCGCTGCGCGGGGAAGGGCGGCCGTATCCGCGGCATTCCGCGCTCGCCCTCGATGGACTGGATGAGCGCCGTCTCCTCGCCGCAGACGAACGCGCCGGCGCCCTCTCGGATATGGATGTTGAAGGTGAAGTTCGAGCCGCAAATGTTCTTACCCAGGAAGCCGGCCTTCTCCGCCTGTTCGATGGCCAGATGCATTCGTTTCACCGCCAGGGGATACTCGGCCCGCACGTAGACAAAGCCGGTGGAGGCGCCCATGGCGTAGCCAGCGATCAGTATGCCTTCGATCACCCGGTGCGGGTCGCTCTCGAGCACGCTGCGGTCCATGAACGCGCCCGGGTCGCCCTCGTCGCCGTTGCAGATCATGTACTTCTCGTCGCCCGGCGCTTCGGCGGCGAACTTCCATTTCACTCCCGTGGGAAAACCCGCGCCGCCGCGCCCGCGCAAGCCGCTGGCCGTTATCTCCGCGACCACCTGCGCGGGTGTCATGTCGCCAACCGCCTTCTTCAGCGCTTCGTATCCGTCGGCCGCCACATAGTCCTCCATGGACTCGGGATCAATGATACCGCAGTTCTCAAGAACGATCTTCTTCTGTTTGCCAAGGTAGCGGGAGACCGGGCCGGCGCGGTCCGCTCCGTTCAGCAGAAACTCGTCAACCGGTTTGTTCGCGCCGACGTGCTCCGTGAGGATCCTGTCCGCCGCCGCGGAATCGAGATGAACATAGGTCCAGCGTTTACCGCCCGGCTCGAACAGCTCGAGCATCGGCTCGCGGTGACATAGGCCGGCGCAGCCGGTCTTCCGAAGCTCCACTGATGCCGGGTTAATCTTCTCCTCAAGCTGCTTGTAGACAGCCGCGGCGCCGGCGGCAATGCCGCACGAACCGAGCCCAACCGATATTTTCCACTTTTTCACTGGATAAGACCTTTAACTCGAATAGCGCTTAAGCACCTTCCGCGCCTCGGCGGGCGTGAGGCGTCCGTAGACCGTGTCGTCAATCATCATGACCGGAGCGAGGCTGCAGCAGCCGAGGCAGGCGACCGACTCAAGCGTGAAGAGGCCGTCCCGGGTTGTTTCGCCGTTTGTTATCTTCAGGGCCGACTCCACGGCGGAGCTGATCGCGTTCGCGTTGTTGACGTGGCAGGCGGTGCCGTGGCACACGCGGATCATGTGCTTGCC
Source organism: uncultured Verrucomicrobiota bacterium (assembly GCA_964458525.1). Classification (GTDB taxonomy): domain Bacteria; phylum Verrucomicrobiota; class Kiritimatiellia; order JAAZAB01; family JAAZAB01; genus CAYWJE01. The sequence continues at coordinate 11,236 of CAYWJE010000044.1, read as the reverse complement.
GACGGGTGTGAATCGGAACTGATCGTAAAAAGTCGCCACTCCGTAGATCTGTCGCATGGATATGCCGGTGTGCGAAACGACGTGTCTCAGCGCCTCCATGGGCAGGTAGCCGTATTCCGCCTGTATGCCCTGAAGTATTCGTATGCAGGCGTCCGGCCCCGTTCCGCTCCTCGCGACCACGGTCTCAACCCCGGATAAATCAATTGTGTTCTTCTCAGCCATGTTCAATGTCCCGTATGAGATGCTGATTCTTCGATGGCTCTTTCACGCAGAAAGCCTTTTCAGATCGGCCTCTGACGGCATACAACAAAAGTCTGCTCAAAGCATCTTAATGCCGTCCATCCCGCGCGATATGAGGCTCTTTTCCGGGAGGGTCGGCACCCGCCTGCAACGCTGTAGCACTGCGGGCCAAGGTGTTGTTGACCGTTCTTGACCACTCAATGCATTTAAGAATAAGACAATCAAGAGCGGCAATCCTACATTCGGCGCCGCGCTTCGTCAAGAGGGATGTTGTAAAAAAATTCGCATGACACGGGGAACGATTTTCGTTATATGAATTGCATGTCCTACCATAAAGACAATACGGACTGTCGTTTGCCTGTCTTGCCCGTCGCTTTGCTGTGTGCCGGGCTGTTCCTCCTGGTGCTGGGCGCTAAACTGTGGTTGATAAGGGACTTCGGCTCCGACCTTCCGTACTGGGACCAGTGGAATTCGGAGGCGGGTCATCTGCTTATCCCCTGGTTCGGCGATTCGCTGACAATGGCGCATTTCTTTGAGTCGCACAATGAGCACCGGATAGTCTTCACTCGCCTCATTGCCCTGGCGCTGACCGTTCTTAATGGACAGTGGGACGCGCTGCTCGGAATGGTGGTCAATGCCGCGATTCACGCCTTATCGGCAGTGGTCCTGGTGTGGGTAATGATCCGGGCCGGCGGATGGAAAACGGCGCTTCCTGCGCTCCCGGCGGTGGCGCTCGCGTTTGCCCTGCCCTTTTCGTGGGAGAACACGCTCGCCGCGTTCCAGTCCCAATTCTACCTGCTCCTCCTGCTCTCGCTGGTCTCGATCGCACTGCTGATTCTGAGGAAACCGCTAAGCGCTTGGTGGTTTGCGGGCATTGCGGTGGCGGCCGCCGGGATTTTCACGATGGCATCGGGATTCCTCGCCATCTTGGCCGTGCTGCCGGTCGTCGCCGCCAGGATCATCCGGGAGCCACGCCGGTGGAAAGCCGGCGCGGTGCTGCTGGCTGGAGCCTTGATAATCGCGGCTACGGCAATAAGCCTGTTGACACATGTGAACGAGCACGAGATCTACAAGGCGCAGACAACGCTGGCATTCATCATGGCGTTCGGCAGGGACCTCGCCTGGCCTTGCATCGGGAATCCACGGAACGCCCTGCTCATGATGCTGCCGCTCGCGCTCCTCTCGCTCCGTTACCTGCTGTCGAAGCGCGGGGATCTCCGGGCGGAGGAGCTGACGCTCGCGCTCGGCGCCTGGGTGGTTCTCCAGGCCGCGGCCACGGCCTACGCGCGGGGCGGGTGGGGCGCAACCATAGCCTCGCGCCACATGGACCTCCTTAGTATCGGCATGGTCGTCAATGCCTTCAGCATCGTCCTGCTGTTCCGCCGCTATGTCGGATGCAGGAGGGAACGGATTGTATTGACTGTTCTCTGCGCAGCGTGGATCGTCATGTGCGGCTTCGGGCTCAACGACCTCGTGCGCTTATCGCTGAAGACGCAGGTGCCGCTCAAGAAATATCATTCGGAACGGCAGGTCGCTAATGTCAGGGCTTTTATGGCGACGGACGATATCAGCCGGCTCGAGGGCAAACGGGATGAGGAAATACCGTATCCATGTCCCTATCACCTCGCGGGCATTTTGAAAAATCAGCAGATCGAAAAACTTCTTCCGGCTAGCGTGCGCAGGCCGCTGGCTATCCCTTATGAAGCCAGAGGGCAGAGCGCGTTTATTCGCGGCGGAATCAGCCCGGAGATGTCCAAGCCGGAAGATTTTGAGAATGTCTTCGGATCATGGTTCGAAGATGGCGCCGGCGGCGAGGGCGTTTTTGAGAGCCTTCCGGCACGCGCTCCCGCGCTGCCCTGGCTGCGGTTCGAGCTCGCCGGATTTTCGCACGGGGATGGGCTTGAGCTGAAGCTTTGCCCGGTTGAGGGCTCGGAGGCGCGCGTTGTGGCGGTCGGGAATATCGAGCCGGGCGAGTGGAAGAACGTGACCGTGCGGAGCCCGCGCGGCGAATTCATACTGGTCGCTTCCGACCGCCGGCCGGACGCGTGGTTCGCCTTCAAGGAGCCGGTCGAACTGGGCGAGCTCTCCGTGGCTGCCGAATTTCTTGCATCAATCGGCCCGTTTGTGTTATTGTTCGGCCTGATCATAACTGTCTCGTCAGCGATTTGGGTTTGTGCGCTGGCCGCCTCAAACCATAAAAACTAAGATATCCACCATGAAGGACATGAAGCAGGAGGTTTCCTTCATGCTCTTCATGGTGAAATAAGTCTAACTGCCTGTGCGTGTTGCAGGCGGACAGGTGTGGAGGGGGCGGATCCGCCCGTGACACACATGAAAATGAATTGGGTTGCGTACCCGTATGGGGAGGAGCTGAAGTGAGTAAGACATGTCTTGTGACCGGTTCATCGGGGCTTATAGGATCCGAGGTTTGCGTATTCTTCCATAACCAGGGCTTCGCGATACACGGAGTGGACAATAATCAGCGCGCCGTCTTCTTCGGACCGTCCGGCGACACCCGCTGGAACCAACAGCGGCTCGCCTCTTCCCTCGAGCGTTTCGAGCATCATGAGCTGGATATCAGAAACCGCGTCGGTGTTTCGGAGCTGGTGCGCAGCCTTCGCCCCTCGGTGATCGTCCACACCGCGGCGCAGCCCTCGCACGACAGGGCCGCCGCCATTCCATTCGATGATTTTGACACCAACGCCGTCGGCACGCTCAACATGCTTGAGGCCGCGCGCAGCCACTGCCCCGAATCGCCGTTCATCCACATGTCCACCAACAAGGTCTATGGCGACCGGCCTAACACCATTAGGCTCAAGGAGCTGGAGAAGCGGTGGGAATACGACGATCCTGCATACGCCAACGGCATCCCGGAATCTTTCTCGATAGACCAGTCAAAACACTCGCTGTTCGGCGCTTCGAAGGTGGCGTCGGACGTCATGGTGCAGGAATACGGCCGCTATTTCAATATCCCCTGCTGCTGCCTGCGCGGCGGCTGCCTCACGGGTCCGAACCATTCCGGCGTTGAACTTCACGGGTTCCTCAGCTACCTCGTAAAGTGCAATCTCGATGGAAAGGAATACAAGATCTTCGGCTACAAGGGCAAGCAGGTTCGTGACAATATCCATTCGCAGGATGTCGCCGCCTTCATGTTCGAGTTCTACAAAAATCCGCGCTGCGGGGAGGTCTACAACCTTGGCGGAGGAAAAGCCAACTCCTGTTCCATCATCGAGGCGTTCGAGCTCACAGCGAGTTGCACCGGCGTGAAACAGAAGAGCGTCTACATGGATGAGAACAGGATAGGCGACCACATCTGCTACTACAGCGACCTGCGCAAGATGAAGGCCCATTACCCCGCCTGGGATATACGCAAGCCGCTTGCAACGATCATTGAAGAAATCAGCGCATCATGGAAGAAACGGATAAAGGCACTTGGCTCACCATGAAGAACACGAAGAGCACGAAGGCATGAAAGATGAAGTTCGACAAGTTGTCAAGCAGGGTTGTTGATCAATTTTAATGTGCGACGTCTGAAGAATAGTATCAAGCGTTTCATGCTATAATCCCTTCGTGCGCTTCGTGTTCTTCGTGGTGAAATAGAATCGCCCCGAACACACGGGCGATGACAACCTGGTGGTTACGGATGAATGAAGGTTAACAAGGATGAAAATCCTCATAACGGGAATCCGCGGCTTCGTGGGCAACACCATTGCCCGCTCGCTTCTTGACAGGATGGCAGGCGTCAGGATCCACGGGATAGACAATCTAGTACGGGCCGGCAGCGAGATCAACCGCCGCACACTGAAGGAGCGCGGGGTTTCGGTCATCCACGGGGATATACGGAACGCGAGCGACCTGACATGTCTACCGAAGTGCGACTGGGTTATTGACGCCGCCGCCACCCCCACAGTCATGGCGGGGGTGGACGGCAGAACGAGCAGTAGACAGTTGATCGAACATAATCTTATGGGCACGGTGAACCTGCTGGAGCTCTGTAAAAGATGGGGCGCCGGATTCACCATACTCAGCACCAGCCGCGTGTATTCCATCGAGGCGCTCTCCGGTCTGCAGATGAAGAAGAAAGGCCGCGCTTACGCGCCCGGCCCGAAAAGCCTGCGCGTGCCGGGCATGACGATGACCGGCATCACGGAAGAGTTCTCCACCCGGCCGCCCATTTCCCTCTACGGCGCATCGAAAGCCGCCTCTGAGCTGCTTGCGCTCGAATATGGCGCTGCCTTCAATTTCCCGGTGTTCATCAACCGCAGCGGGGTCATGGCCGGAGCCGGTCAGTTCGGCAGAATTGATCAGGGCATCTTCTCCTTCTGGATCCATTCCTACTGCCGCCGGCGCCCCCTGAAATTTATCGGCTTCGACGGAAAGGGCAGACAGGTGCGCGACTGCATGCACCCCGCCGATCTCGCCGCCGTGATCGCGCGGCAGTTGAAGAAGCCCGGCACGACCCCTCGCCTGCTGAACATCAGCGGAGGGGCGGCCAACAGCATGTCGCTGGCTGAACTCAACGACTGGTGCAGGGATCGGTTCGGGCCGCACCAGGTTGGCTCGCAGCCGGAGACCCGTCCTTTCGACATCCCGTGGCTGATCCTCAATAGCGATCTCGCGCAGAAGACCTGGAACTGGACCCCGAAGATCCCGATCAGACAGGTGCTCGAAGAAATCGCGGAACACGCTGAGAAAAATCCCGGATGGCTCGATCTGTCCAACGAATGAATGTTTTTGAAGAAGCACGCTTTGGATGGCAGAATGCCGTCCCTCACATTACTGTAATACGGGAGGGTCGGCATTCTGCCGACCGCCAGATATGAACATGTCGAAGAACCAGGCAAGTGAAAACCGCAAGTTGAACCTGCTCTCGATCGTCATTCCCGCGCGAAACGAGGAGGGTTGTATCAGCCCCACGGTCGAGCACCTGCATGTCGAACTGAGGACACGCGGCATATCCCATGAAATCATTGTGGTGGACGACGGCAGCACGGATCGCACCTGGGCGCTACTCGGCGAACTGCGCGACCGGGTTCCGGATCTCGTTCCCATCCAGAACGAGGGGCAGCACGGCTTCGGGCGCGCCGTGATATGCGGACTCGATCACATGCGGGGCGACGCGGTCGTCATAATGATGGGTGATGAATCTGACGACTGCCGCGACGTCGTCCGCTACTGGGAGAAGCTCAATGAGGGGTTCGATTGCGTATTTGGCAGCCGCTTCATCAAAGGCGGCGGCACCTTCGACTATCCCTGGTTTAAGCTCTTTCTCAACCGTCTTGCTAACACTTTTCTGAAGCTCATCTTCCACATCGGCCTGAACGACACAACCAATGCGTTCAAGGCGTACAGAAAGGAAGTCATCGCCGGCTGCCGTCCGCTCATCGCGCCGCACTTCAACCTCACCGTCGAGCTTCCGCTCAAGGCCATAGTGCGCGGCTATTCGTGGACGGTGATTCCGATCACGTGGCGCAATCGAAGGGCCGGCGAGGCCAAGCTGAAGATCAAAGAGATGGGCAGCCGTTACCTTTTTATCTGCATGTACATCTGGCTGGAGAAATATTTCAGCATGGGGGATTATCGCAAGCCCGATTCCGAGCAAGGTTAATGCTTACTGGAGAATGCTTGCATCCGGGGTTGTGAATGTTGTAGGCTTCTCACTGATCGCCGTATATGGAACAGCGGCAAAGCGCAGGGAACGGGGATATGAGCACTTTATTTCGATGGTTCATTCTTGTGATTGCAGTATGGGTTGCCGCGCTGGTGCCAGGTATTGATTTCACTTCCTGGCAGGCGCTGGTTATAGCCGCGCTGGTACTGAGCATTCTGAACACCTTCGTTAAGCCGCTTGTCATGCTTCTAAGCGCGCCGCTCATCATCGTATCGCTGGGCGTGTTTCTGCTGATCATCAACGCGCTCATGCTCAAACTCACCGGGTGGCTCGTGCCTGATTTCTATGTCGCCTCGTTCTGGTCGGCGCTGGGCGGCAGCCTCGTGATCAGCCTCGTGAGCATGTTCTTTGGCGGGATGCGGCCCGACACCAAGCACCACACCTCCTACACCTACCATTGCGACCCGCGCCGCGGCCCGCCCCGCGGCCCGCCCCCGGGCAACGGCCCCGTAATTGACGTCTGACCAGTCTTCCCGCTTTCGGGAGGGCGTGTCATCTTCTCTTTCAGACCCAACGCAACACGCACAGGCAGTCAGACTTGTTTCACCATGAAGAGCATGAAGGGAATCTCCTGCTTCATGTCCTTTATGGTGAATATCTTGGTTTTCTTCTCTCCTCTTGATAGTAGGAGGCACTTACAAAACTCTGCTTCAATCCGGTCGGGGTATACTCCGAACCTCCAGATTTCTCAACTTCTTCTCAAAGGACGCCGGCTGTTCCTACTGACCCACTGACCCCACTGATTCACTGACTCACCGACCCGCTGACCTTATCACGGATTCATGTATTTGATAAAAAACAAAAAAAGTGCTTGCTTCTTTCATGATAACATGAAAAGATCTTCTCATGGATAAATGGAAGGAAGATTTATCTCATGTTGGCAGGAACATACGCGCCATCCGTCTGCGTCAACATCTCAGTCAGACCGAGCTGGCGGCTCGGCTCGGCATGCGGCCTGGTCCTCTCAACTGCATCGAGAAAGGGCGCAACCTTCCTTCCGCGCGGGTAATCAATTCTCTTTCCCGAATACTGGATGTTCCGACCGACGCTTTCTTCACTCGTCAATCCGAAATAACCGGAAAAGCATTAACGGTGCACGAAGATGCCGCCCCATACATTGCCGTGAAAGAGAAGGCGCCCTGGAGCGGACCCTGCGCATTGCCGGCTCTCCTGTCGGATGAGGCTGACGCCATTCCCGCAGATGCTTGCGAGGCTGTCAATGAGCTTGCCGATGCGTTTCTGGAATTGGAGGATTTCAGTGGCGCGATGAAATCAACCGAGTTACAGCTCAGCCTGGCGGCTGATCGCACCGAGGAAGACCTGAAACGACTGTGCGACCGCGTTCGGCATTTGCTTGGCATCGGGGAGGCGGTGATATTCGACTATCTGGAACTCCTTGAAAACGCCGGCTTGCGGATTATTTTCTGCGATTTACCCGGCAAACTGGAAAGCGTCAGTTGTCATGACGTAAAGAACGGCAATGCCTTTATATTCGTGCGATCGGAGCCCATGACCCCGGAGCGCCAGATATTTCATCTATGTTATGAATTGGGGCGGCTGTATATGCACGCACCGGATCATTACCCGGCATTGCCGCGTCCGCTGGTCGGCAAGGACAAGAGGGGCAAGCCATTCACGCATCATCGTGCCGCGCGCCGTTTTTCGGCCTTATTCCTCATGCCGGAGGCAGCCGTGCGCGCGACAGTCCGGCAGCTTGGAATCAGGCGGGGCGAGTGGACACTGGAACTTCTCTATCGGCTCAAGCACAGGTTCGGCGTATCGGCGCAGGCTATGCTCTACCGTCTACGCGAGCTCAAGCTGATCATTCCGCGGCTTGAGCAGGAATTTGATGCCGGGATAAAGGGTTCCTATAAAAAGAGCGGCAACAAGGAGCCGGATTCTTCCCGCCGTGTCTTGACGCCCAACGGCCGCATCTGGGATTTATTTCTCGCCGCCGGAATCCGCCGCGCCCCTGACGAAGATCTCGATCGCATCAAAGGTATTCTGGAAAGATATGGAGTGAAGAAGGTATGACCAAGGAATTCTACGCGCATTCGAAAGAGGGGCGGAAGGAAGGGAGTTTATATGCCTTTCTATAACCCAAAGAAGAAATATCAGCCCGCCAGACAGATTCAGGCGGTGCCTTTTGAACATTGCGCCGCAAAGACAACACCTGATGACAAACCCGGAACGACTGTGTTTGAACACTGTCGAAATGTTGGATGTGTTGCCAACGAGCTTGTGAAGCTGCTACCGGAATCCCTTCAAGAGGCCTTTTCTTCCAATCCGGCACTGCTGGCGAGCATGCACGATGTCGGTAAAGTTTCGCCGGGATACGAACTCAAGTACTTCAGGGATACTATCATCAGAAAGTATGCCCCTGCACTCGCCGAAGATATGTCTTTCAGTACGCATCATGCAGCAGTTAGCGCAGCAGCAATCGAAGGTTTCCTTAAACCGATTAGCAGGAATCCGAGAATATCGCCAGTTGTCGTCGCCGCCGCGTCCCATCATGGTTCAGCCGACAGGAGCTATCCCCCAGACACTTCGCCATGTCTGGGCGGCCAATCATGGGCGGATGAACGACGCAAGCTGATAGAAAAGCTCATCGAGTATTTCGGCGGTTTTCCGCAAGAAGCGGAGTGCGCCTATCCGGCATTACTTTCAGGGTTGACCAGTGTGGCCGACTGGGTTGGATCGGACGAAGAGTTCTTCCCTTCCGATAAACCTCCCGCAAAAAAAGATGATCCTGCGGAAACCGCACGCTACGCAGTGAATGCTTGCGGTTTCCCCTCGGTTCGCATGAGAAGAGGTCTTTCATTCAAAGATATCTTCAGTTTCGATCCGCACAAAGCTCAACAGCAGTTTATCGAGAAGATCGAAGGACCGGGCACATATGTGCTGGAAGCTCCGATGGGTGTGGGAAAGACCGAGGCCGCTCTCTATGCCGCATACAGGCTCATGGAGAAAGGTCATCATCATGGCTTCTATTTTGCATTGCCTACGCGACTTACAAGCGACAAGATTTATGAGCGAGTGATTGACTTTCTTCAGAAAATATCGGATGTGCCGACTGCTCCGATCCTTGCGCATGGCGCAGCCTGGCTCAACGCCTATGCGCAAGGTGGCGAAGACATGAGTTCCGGCAAGCCATGGTTCAACCCCATGAAGCGCGCATTGCTGTATCCTTATGCTGTAGGCACCATTGACCAGGCTCTAAAGGGAGTTCTGAGAGTCAAGCATGGCTTTGTGCGTTTGTTTGGGCTCGCCGGCAAGATCGTAATTCTCGATGAAGTTCATAGTTACGATATCTACACAGGAATGCTGTTGGATGAACTGGTTGGCCGCTTGGAGCAAATCGGATGCACGGTGATTATTCTCTCAGCCACACTTACCGCTAAGCGCCGTTTTCAGCTTGTTTCGGGTCTTGATGGATCAACGGATTCGGAAGACTATCCCTTGATGACCGTCAAACCCACTGGCGGCGATCCATTCTGCACTGCTCTTGCTTCGAGTGCTGGCATTGAGTGCCGGGTTCGCCTCGAAGCATGGGATGATCGGAGTGTCGCTAGATCAGCAGTTGCTGGCGCGCGCGAAGGAAAATGCGTGGTCTGCATCGCTAACACAGTTGCCAGGGCGCAAGATTGGTATAAGGCCGTAAAGGCCGAGGCAACCGAAGAAGAATTTGATGTCGGCATTTTGCATTCCCGTTTTCCAATGGTCTGGCGCAGGGATATCGAAGATCACTGGATAAAAACTCTTGGGAAAAACGCGAATAACCGTCGGGCCGGGTGTGTTCTGATCTCAACTCAGATACTTGAGCAAAGCGTGGATATTGATGCCGACTGGATGCTCTCCGAACTCGCTCCTTCGGATATGCTTCTTCAGCGCATGGGCCGCATGTGGCGTCATTCACGTAAGAACAGGCCATGCGCTGGCCCGGAATTGGTTGTTCTTACACAAGACCCTTCTTCGTGTGCAACGCCCGAAGATGTAACACAAGCGCTTGGAAAAGGAAACTGCTGCGTATACGATCCGTATGTTCTCATGCGAACTTATGTCGTTTGGCACAATCGAAAGACTGTTTCCATTCCTTCTGACATCCGAGCCATAATCGAGGAAACTTACGAGGAAATCACTCATTCCAAAGATGATCTCATGGGTAGGCTCAAGGAACATCTTCAGCGCAAAAGTGAGCGGCTGAGAAGACTTGCCCGCAGCGCGCAGGATGACATCCAGGGAATGCCGACCGGAAGCGATGATGAACGCGCAGCTACTCGATATAGCGATCTTCCGACGCGCACAGTACTATTGCTGGCCGGTGTCGAGGAAATATCCGGACGGAACGACCAGGCGCGAGTGCGGCTTCTCGATGGTGCTGAATTGGATCTTTCAATGTTCAAGCCTGATTTTGAGGCGACAAAGCTGCTTCATGGTTACACTGTTTCGATCGCCTCGCATCTCCTGCCCGACCGGGGCAATATCAATCAGGATCGCGATTGGTTGAAACGCCATTTCTTTGATCGACCGATTGTTCTGCTGATGGAAGAAAATGGTCGGCTGACTTGTTTTCAAGGACCGGAGACAGATCTTTTCTGTTCGCCGGAATATGGTGTCTGGCGAAATATCGAGGGAAAAAGCGTGGCAGGATCGAAATATGCAGCGAATAGTGAAGACGAAATGCTAGAACCTTTAGTTATCACGGATTGGTGAAGGAGATTATCATGAATCTTGTGAAAGACCCTTGGATTCCGGTAGTCGGGATGGACGGCAATAGTTCTCTTGTCAGCCTGAATGACGTGTTTGGAAAAGGTGATGAAATAGCTGATCTTGCGGCGAATCCATGCCAGCGCATTGCGTTGATGCGTCTGTTTATCTGCATAGCGCAGGCGGCGCTTGACGGGCCGAAGGACGAAGAAGATTGGCGCTCGTGCCGTCCGCGACTCGCCAGCGAAGCGCTGGACTATCTGGCCAAATGGCAGGACCGCTTTAACCTCTTCGGCGAACACGCCTTTCTGCAGGTGGATGGACTGGAGGTAGTTTCGTCTGATGGGGAATCGAAATCTATCGACAAATTGGATTTTATTCTTGCGGTTGGTAATTCTCATACTTTGCACGATACAAAAGCAAGAAGTTCCGAAATCATACCGAGGCGTACTTCACAAGCCGCCTTGGCTATGAATCTAATTACCGTACAGTCTTTTGCATTGGGAGGCGGAAACTCTCCAAAAACTATCTGGAATGATGTCTCCGTTGATGGTTCAGAGAATCCAAAACAAAATGGCAAAATTAATAATAATTTTACCGCCGGAGCACTGGCTGATC
>CAYWJE010000043.1:0-18238 GCA_964458525.1 uncultured Verrucomicrobiota bacterium | reverse complement strand
GCGCCATCCGATAGCGACACGAACCCCAGGGCGACATCCTCCCTCTTTCGATCCGCCGCGCCTATGACCGCCGCCTCTCTGATTCCGGCTATCCCCCGCAGAACATTCTCGATGGCGCCAATGAATACTTTTCTGCCGGCTATCTTCAGGATACCCCTGGCGCGCCCCCTGAAGAAGAAATTTCCAAGGCTGTCCCGGCAGGCCAGGTCGCCTGTGTCATGCCTGTCTGAAGACCTCGGAATCAGGGTCCCGCCCGCGTCGGCAAGGTACCCGGCGAAAAGGGCATCACCGCCGACCGCGAGCCGGCCGGCAACGCCGTCTTCAACAGCGGAATCGCCTGCGTCGAGTATGGCAGCATCGTATCCCGCCAGGACGCGTCCAAGCAGTGTGTGGTCTACGACGCCATCTTCATCGCAGCAGAACGCGATGCCCGTCGTTTCAGTGCTTCCCCACACGCGGGACAATCTCCCGCTGAAACAGCGCCTCCAGGCGTCGAACTGTTCGCTGCAGGTGACTCCGCTGATCTCAAGCAGCCTCAGCGGGGTCGGGCCGGCACCGGTCCGCGATCCGGCTGCGGCGAGAAGGTCAAGCATGACAGGCGCCGCCTTGAGCCACGTCACTCCGTGCGCACGAATCATCTCCATAATCAGCCTCGGGTGGCGGCTCTCGACGAGTAGCGTCTTGCACCCGGTCATTATGCTCCGCATGAAATGCTCGTGCGGGTGGAGGTCAATGGGAAAGAGGCACAGGTAGACGTCGCCCGGTCCGGCGTCAAAAGCGGAGAGAACGGCATCAGTGTTGCGAACAAGGCTGAGATGCGACGTTGCGGCGAATTTCGGAAAGCCCGAGGTGCCGGAAGTCATATTGAAGTAGATGATATCGTCGGAATCGGCATCGCCTGGATCGCGTCCCGGCGCCGCTGCTGACCGGATTATCTTCCGCAAATCGGAACTGCTCACAACAGCGCACGGCCAGGTTCTTCCACATACCCTCCCTGCAACCTTTTCCGCGGCATCATCAGCGCAAAAAACAAAGCGCGGCCTGAGCAGATCGAGCGCAGGGTGATCCTCCGTGTCGAACATCGCTGAGTTCATGGGAAAGACCTGCAAACCGCCCCTGATCGCCCCGAGATAGGCAAGCACGGCGTCCAGTGAGCGTGGGAGAAAAATGCCTGCGCGTTCATTTCTCCGCGCCCCATTGCTCTGCAGGAAGGAGGAACACGCCAGAGTTGCATCGTCAACGTCCTCGAAGGTCACGGACCCGGAATCGTCGGCAAAGGCGGTGCTCCGACCGTGAAGCCGCGCGGCATCCATGATCAGCATTGGAATCGTCATTGCGGTTTTCATGTTTTGGATCAACATAATATTCAGACACTGGATGAATAGCGAAAAAGCATAGAGAAAGACGGCTGCCCGGACAAGATGAAAAATCAGATTCCTCCGCTCTCGAGAGGACTGCGCAAAAAAAGCGCACCAACGATTCACTCGGACAGCGTATGCCGATTTTCTATGCCGGGCGCTCAGAGCAGCAAAATCCCGGCACTAGCGCCATCTCGCAACCGGTACCTGACAGTCTCATCCATGGCACTGGTGTGCGTGGTACGATCATGGCACGCGAGAACGGCGACGATAACGGTGGATGAGCAAAGCATCTAACGCATACTTTTCTCTCTATACAACTTTCAACATCCCCCTCTATATTGTTATTACAAGCTTGACGATCGTCCTCCTTATACACTTGCTTGCACAAGTGAAGTGATTATTGCGATGTCCATGTGCGTCAAGTTGCCAAAGATCTGCGCCAAATCACCAAGGATCTGCGCCGGGCTGACAATGCGGATCATGGAGGGTGCGAACAGATGAAAGATGCCGGATTTCACAATCCGTACCTGTCCTGGCGCCTGTTCAGGCGAACGCTGGCCGACGAATTACTGCAACTGCTCGAAAGCTACATGGAATTCGGAAGCGGCTTGGAGTTCTTTCTGCCAGGCCGCAACTTCCCGGACAGGCATAAGTACATCGCGGCCGTCCAAAGGCTCAGCAAGCAAGGCCTTATAGCCAGGAGCCGGGGATTACAACCCCCGGCGATAACCCTCACGCCGGCAGGAAAATAAAGGATTCGCCCAGAGTTAAAGCCGGAACGATACTGGAAGAAGCGATGGAGCGGCACATGGTACATTCTCATGTATGACGTTCCGGAGAAGGAGAGATCCTACAGGAATGCGTTGCGCGGCTTCATGACACGACTGCGCATGGGATGCCTGCAGAAGAGCGTCTGGATATCCCATATGGACATTCGACCCGAGTTCGCTGATCTCCAGGAAGCCGCGGGCATCAACGATTTCGCCTTCCTGTTCGAGGCGAGGACTCAGCTCGGAATGGACCCGCGCCGGGTCGCCACCCAGGCATGGTGGTCCGGCGAACTTCAGAAAAAACAGCTAGCCTACTGCGATTACGCAGGGAAGAAGCTCAGACTGCTTATCGCCGGCAAGATTACCGGGGACGAAATCGAAGCGCTCGCGATCGAAGATATCTCGGCATACCTGGCAGCAATGGAGAAGGACCCGTTGCTCCCGGAAGATATTCATCCGCCCGGCTATCAAGGGCGCACGGCATGGAATCTGCATTCAGAGATGACAAGGGAAATAGCCAGGCGGCTTTTAGCATCCATCCCGTCCAACTGATCACATCACATATTCCGCGCAACGGCAGCGCCGAACTCGCTGCAAGAGAGCACTTCTGCGTTGTGCATCATACGCCCGAAATCATATGTTACCGTACGCAACTCAATCGTGCGCTCCATTCCGCGCACCACCAGGTCTGCCGCCTCGTTCCACCCGATGTGGCGGAACATCATCTCGCCTGAGAGTATCAGCGAACCCGGGTTCACCTTGTCCTGTCCGGCGTATTTGGGCGCGGTCCCGTGGGTGGCTTCGAACACCGCCACGCCGGCCTCGTAGTTGATGTTACCGCCCGGGGCTATTCCGATCCCGCCCACGCAGGCGGCGAGCGCGTCCGAGAGATAATCACCGTTGAGGTTCAAGGTCGCGACCACGGAATACTCGTCCGGCCTGGTGAGAATCTGCTGAAAGAAGGAATCGGCCAGCGCGTTGTTGACGAGGATCCTGCCGGCAGGCGCCTTGCCACCGCAGTCTTCCGGGGTTACGGCGATGTCCTTGAACTCATCGCGGACAAGATCATATCCCCATTGCTTGAACGCGCCCTCGGTGAACTTCATGATATTACCCTTGTGCACGAGGGTAACAATGGGCCGCCCGTTCGCCGCGGCGTAGCGGATCGCGGCGCGGATCAGGCGCTCCGAACCCTCCTTTGAAACGGGCTTGATGCCGATGCCGGTTGAACCGGGAAAACTAATCTTCTTGACGCCCATCTCCTCATCGAGAAACCTGATGATCTTCTTCGCCTCGTCCGACCCGGCCTGCCACTCTATCCCCGCATAGCAATCCTCGGTGTTCTCGCGAAAGACGACCATGTCAGTCTTCTCCGGATGCTTCAAAGGCGAAGGCACGCCCTTGAACCAGCGCACGGGGCGCAGACATACGTACAAATCCAGCGCCTGCCTGAGCGCCACGTTCAGAGAGCTGATTCCGCCTCCCACAGGGGTCGTGAGCGGACCCTTGATCGCGACGCGATATTTCCGTATTGCATCGAGCGTCTCCTCGGGCAGCCAGACGGGCGACCCGTAGACGCTGTTCGCCTTTTCGCCGGCGTAGATTTCCGTCCAGCATACCTTGCGCTTCCCGCCGTACGCTTTATCAACGGCGGCGTTCAAGACCGTCATAGCTGCGCGGGTGATATCAGGCCCTATCCCATCGCCCTCGATGAACAGGATAATCGGATGGTCGGGCGTGGAGAAACCGCTGTTGGCGTCAAATGCAATCGGGCACCCATTGCCGGGAACTTCAATATGGCTCTCATTCATGACAAGTATTTCTCCCGTTGTATCAGGACTGCGAACGGTTTCTGCGAAGCGGCTGCTCCATCAGGTCGGTCTCAAGCCACATCCTCCTGCGGCAGTTGATTTTGAAGGTCTTGATCTCGAACTTGTTCAACTCGACGCTCTTCACCATGTTAGCGAAAGGAAGGCGAACCGTTGTCCTGCGTTTTCTTCCGGTTGGTTCGAACAGGCGCAGAACGAGGGAATCATCATCTTCGGCTTTCTTGAGCGCGCTGACCTGAACGCAATCATCATCCAGCACAAGGAACGGCTTCAATTGCTCGCCCGCGCCCGGCGGGAAGAAGGACAGGGCCATCGGCCGTTCGTTCTTCGTAAGGGCATCCCTGTCAACGCGGCTCATTCGCGCCGCGCGCCTGCCGCCGTTGATCCATATTGAGAAGCAGCGCTCGCCCTGATCCATTCTCGGCGAGAAGCGGGCGGGCGGCATAAGGCGTCGGTTCTTGAGCGGCAGCGCGGAATAGGCGGGCGACCTGAGCAGGGAGAGGCGAAGGCGCCCGTTCTTGAAATCGGACCCGTATATTCCGTTGTTTATAAAAGTCAAAGCTGTGTTAGATTTTTCCGACACCACCGCGACCCATTTCTGGGCCACCGCCTCATCACCGTTCTCAGGAAGACGGTCCATGCCATAGGCGACCTGCCCGTAATACCCGGATTCCGTGTCGCGAGCAGGTATCGAGAGCTTGAGCATTTTGTCCTTCTCATTCCAGAAGACGCGTGTTTCGACCTCGAACTCCGTGCCCTGCTTAGGCAGTTTGTAGCGCTGGACAATGAATGAATTATTATATCCGAAAAGCGCCTCCACTACGGAACGCACCGGCCCGTCCTCTATCACCCTCACGGGAGGGAGTGGTCCATCGTCCAAACCAGCAAACGCGGCGGCGGCGGACGGGCTAAGCAGTTTGAATCTACCCGTCTGTTTAGAAAAAGTCCTTTCCTTCTCCGCCCACGAATCCGGCGTGTCATCCATGACGACTGGGAGAAATGCGTTACGCCCAAGCATCTCCACATCCCCGACAACGAAGCTGTCAACCAGGCCGGTCCGGAAATTCACCATAAACGCGGCATCCTCTGACTTGAACAGCATACCATTCCTCTGCGGCTGCGCCACTTGCGCCGGACGTTGCTTAACAACCTCGCTGAAACAATCGAACCTATTCATGGAGGAAGGCGCGAGATCGGCTTGAAAAGCGACGCGCTTGCGCCAGTCGAGGGGAATATTGCTCAGCTCCTGCTCAACTTGGGCAGGGATGCTCTTTCCGTCGCAGCGCACGGAGATATTCGTGAAAGTCGCGTTCCAATTCTGGTCGGGCAGTTGGAACTCGCATTCGACGATCGTTTTCATTCTGAACGGGTGCGGGTTGTAGACCAGGATGGGAATTGTCCCCGCCGATGCGCGCTTCTCGCCTGCTGACAGCGCGAAGAACGCCCTTGCCTTTATGCGTGACAGCTCTTCAAGCGCATGATCAAGAACCCGTATCGCCATCTCCTCAACCGGCTGGATTGACGAGCCTGGCAGAATATCATGGAACTCGCACATTGCGAGGTCCGTTCCCGCCCTGCGCAATGCTTCCGAGGGGTACGCGCAACCTGCGACCAGCCATGCGGCGGAGGACATCTTCTCACAAGCAAACAACTCGTTTTCAAGCAGCCTGTGCTTTTGCTTGATCCGCACCTGCGAAGTATAACAGCCCACCGCCCATGGATTAAGATCCCTCCTGTGCACGGGAAGATTCTTTTCCACGCGGCGCAAATCCCTGAAATAGTTTTCTGGAGTCGAGTGCCTTATCCCCGCCTTCGGCTGTTCGGCGATCAGAACGGAGAGATCATCAAGGTCCTGGCGTGAGGGCCCGCCGCCGTGATTCCCGACACCCCAGAGCGCCAGCTTGCATGGCTCAGCTCCGGCCATTACCGATTCAGCCTTGCGGCGGGCCTGTCCGCGACCTGACAGGTATCCCCCCGGCACCCTTGAACAGGTTATCCTCGACCCGTCGTAGCCCTCCCACGTGAACCTGTTCGAGGAAAGTCCGCACGAGTCGTTGCCGGGCCTGCAGAAGATATAGCTGTCATACCCGCTCTTGCGCATGATCTGCACCAGACCCCGTGTATGCCCGAACGGGTCGAAATTGATGGCAGTCGAGGGTGCCGCTCCGAAATGAGATTTGAAGTAGCGGCGACCGAGAAGAATCTGGCGCACGAACGACTCGCCGGACGGCATATTGCAGTCTGGCTGGAGGTACCAGCCGCCCATGATGTGCCATTTGCCTTCCCTGGCCAGCCGCTGGATTCTCCTGAAAAGGGCGGGCTCATATTCCCTGACCCATTCGTAGAGAATGACCTCGTTGTGGTTGAACACAAAGCCTTCGAATTCCTCGCAGAAGTCCGCGGCAACGCGAAAAGTGCTCACAGCCTCGCCCGCACCCTCCTCCCATTCCCAGAGCCATACCGGGTCAAGGTGGGCATTGCACACGAGGTGAACAGATTGTCGTTTCTTATCCATAATCAAACGGGAATACTAGCATCCCAAGGCCAGCGTGCAAGCTTGTTCTGTGTAATGGACGCATCTGCGATCAGGTGCAAGATGGCCGGACTCCCCCCCGGTCTTGACTCAGGGACCGCATGCAGCCCCCGTGGTATGAGCGTCCCCGCTCGTGATCCTGAACAAAGAACAGAAAACAGAAGAGAAGGACCACGAGCGAGGACGCTCATGCCACTACAGAAGAACCGGTGACGAAATCAGGTGATTGTTGTTTTCTGCAGATCACACAGGAGTGGCTTGCCCGCCTGCAGCGCTTGTGCGTAAGCACTGCGGGCAGGCAGTGTTACAACGTTGCAGACGGGCGGGCAGGCCAGAGGAGTGGCTACAGGCGATGGGCAACGAATCGCAGGTGGTAATCCGTGGTCATAAAAAGTCTTGCGTTGGATAGACGTTGAGAAGTATTATGCGCGTTTATGACAGAGATTTGGTTGTTCGCCTAATGATGGAGCGCGGTTATGGATGAGATGGCAAGACTGATCGTCAACGACAAAGAACACTTCTTGCCTCTGATTGAGGGCAGCGAGGGCGAGAAGGCCTTAGACATATCACACCTCCGCGAGCAGACGAACTTAATCACGCTTGACCCCAGCCTGGCGAATACAGGCGTATGCACGAGCGCAATCACCTATATTGACGGCGAGAAGGGCATTCTCCGCTACCGCGGTTATTCCATAGAAACGCTGGCAGAGAAATCCCGCTTCGTCGAAACGGCCTACCTGCTGATTCACGGGGAATTGCCAACGCAGCACCAGCTTTCATGGTTTTCTCAAAGGCTCAACGAGTCCTCCCTGATTCACGAGGACATGCGTAATTTCTTTCTCGCGCTTCCCAACAACGCGCACCCCATGGGAATTCTGGCCACGGCAGTGGCTTCCCTTTCAACGTTCTACCCCTTGCCTGATGTCCTCGACCCGGAAGCTGAAAAGCAGTTCATGGCGAACCTGATTTCGCAGGTGCGCACGATTGCCGCCTTTTCTTACAAGAAGGCCATTGGCGAGCCGGTTGTCTATCCCTCATTCAAGCTGAAATATGTGGAAAACATTCTCAACATGATGTTCTCCTCGCCCGTCAAGGACTACCAGCTCGACCCCGATATCGTTCGCGCGATTGACTTGTTCCTGATCCTGCACGCGGATCACGAGCAGAACTGCAGCACCTCAACTGTCCGCATTGCCGGGTCGAGCATGGCGAGCATATACGCGGTCATATCAGCCGGCATCTGCGCGCTCTGGGGACCGAGGCACGGCGGAGCCAACCAGGAGGTGATCCAGATGCTCATGAACATCCATGCCTCGGGCGGAGACGGCAAGGAGTTTATCGAGCGCGCAAAGAAGAAAAACAGCCGCGAGCGCCTCATGGGATTCGGCCACAGGATATACAAGAATTTTGACCCGAGGGCGCGAATACTCAAGGATACGTGCCACAAGCTTCTCAGCAAGCCCGGCATGGGCACGCCTCTGCTCGACATAGCCATGCGACTGGAACAAATCGCTCTGCAGGATGAGTATTTCCTTGAGAGAGGTCTCTATCCCAACGTGGATTTCTATTCCGGGCTTATCCTCCAAGCGGTGGGCATTCCGCAGGACATGTTCACCGTGCTGTTCGCAATCGGGCGCGTGCCGGGCTGGCTGGCGCAATGGCGAGAGATGGTTCACACGCCGAACTTCAAGATAGTAAGGCCGAGACAGGTATACACCGGAAGCACAACGCGCGACTACGTCCCGATCGAAAAACGTTGATGAGGCTCGAATGCTTCTTCACAGCTGCTGATTCGCTTGCGCGGTTATGGGCGGAGGGCATTCACCAATCTTGTCTCCGGCGAGATACACATACCTAGCAGAGAGGCCAAGCACGACGAGCGCGGCAATTGCCAGCAGCCACTTCCGCTCGTCAGGGGTAAGATAAAACCATGCGCGCGCGATCCCGCGGCATGAGGGGCGCTTCCCGTCTTCGCTTTTACGATTCATGCGCAAAGCCTTTTCGGGATAATAAGTTATCCGACAACCACGTTGACCAGCTTGTCTCTGATGACTATCACCTTCCGGACGGTCTTATCTCCGATGAATTTGACCACGGGCTCGTGCGAGAGAACAGCATCCCCCGCCGCCTTGTCGTCCAGACCCGATGCAAGCGTCATCCTCCCGCGAAGCTTTCCGTTAATCTGTATGGCTATCTCCACGCTGTCGCAAGCCATGGCGGCAGCTTCTGCGGCCGGCCATTCTGCCTTGAGTATGCCCGGCTCGTGGCCGAGTTCAACCCACAACTCCTCCGCCACGTGCGGGGCAAAGGGCGAAATAAGAAGAACGGCTGTTTCGAGAACGGAGCGCAGGATCGGGCGCTGGGCGCCGGCCCGGTCGGGGTCTGGACGGAACGCGTCGAAAGCGTTCATCAGCTCCATTATCTGCGCGATGGCGGTATTAAAATGAAAACCGCTCTCGACATCGTCTGTCACGCCCTGAATAGCCAGGTGCATCTTGCGGTAGAGCGCGCGCTCATCCGGGGTCATATCCTGAAGCACCGGATTGTCGCCTGGCTCTTCCTTGATCCATTCACGGTTTTCCCATACCCGCCTCCACAGCCTCCGCAGGAAACGCGAGGATCCCTCTATCCCCTTGTCGTCCCACTCCGCATCCTTCTCGGGAGGCCCGAGGAAAAGCGTGTAGAGCCGGACAGTATCGGCGCCGTATTCGCGGACAAGCTCATCCGGGCTGACCACGTTGCCCTTTGACTTGGACATCTTGTGCAACTGGCCGTCCTTATCGCTTCTCTTGCATATCATACCCTGAGTGAACAGCGCGTCGAACGGCTCGCGAAAAGAACAGTAGCCCGCATCGTGCAGGACCTTTACGATGAACCGGGAATAAAGCAGGTGAAGCACGGCATGCTCTATTCCGCCCACGTACTGGTCCACGGGCAGCCAGCGGTCCACGTCCTCTCTGCAGAACGCACTGTCGGTCATGCGGGGATTGACATAGCGCAGGAAATACCAGCAGGAGCAAAGCCACTGGGCTATCGTGTCCGTCTCCCGCCGGGCTGCGCCGCCGCACTTCGGACACACGGTATTGATGAAGCCCGCATGCTTCTCAAGCGGGTTGCCGCTGGCCGACTTAAAGTCAACATCTTCCGGAAGACGGACTGGAAGCTCCTCCTCCGGAACCGGAACGACGCCGCACGACGGGCAGTGAACCACGGGAATGGGCGCGCCCCAGTAACGCTGGCGGCTGATGAGCCAGTCGCGAATGCGGAAGCGAACGGCGAAATCGCCGAACCCGCGATCTTTCGCGTAGCGCGTGATATCAGGTATTGCCCCGCGATTGGGCCGACCGTCGAACGGCTCCGAATTCATCATCGTTCCGTCCCCGGTGTAAGCATCCTTCATGGCGGCGGGATCACGGCTGACATCGGGATCGCGGATAACGATCTTCACAGGAATGCCGTATTCCCGCGCGAACTCGAAATCGCGTTGATCATGTGCGGGGACGGCCATCACGGCGCCCGTCCCGTATTCCATCACCACGTAATTTGTAACCCATATGGGAGAAAGTTCGCCGTTGAAGGGGTTCCTGGCGTGCAGGCCCGTAAAAATCCCCTCCTTCTTCGCATCGGCGCCCATTCGCATGACGATGGACTTGTCGCGCTGGCTTCGTGCGAACTCCGCCACCTCGCCCTCGCGTTCCCTTCCCTTCATGACCTCCGCGAGCAGCGGGTGCTCGGGCGCGATCGCCATGAATGTCACCCCGTAAATAGTGTCAGGCCGCGTTGTAAAAACGGGAAGCGGGTCGCCCGTTTCCGCGATCGTGAAAATGACATCCGTCCCCTCAGAGCGTCCGATCCAGTTCGCCTGCATGTCCCGTACCTTTGCGGGCCACTTGGAGAGCAGGCCGAGATCATCTAGCAGTTGCTGGCTATAATCGGTGATCTTGAAGAACCACTGCTTGAGATTCTTCTTCGTCACGGGCCGTCCGCATCTCTCGCAGGTATCATCGGCAAGCACCTCCTCGTTGGCAAGAGTGGTACACAGCTCGCACCAGTTTACTGGCGACTTCTTCTGGTAGGCCAGGCCGCGCTCCATGAGCTTGAGGAATAACCACTGGGTCCAGCGATAGTAGTCCGGGTGACAGGTCGCCACCTCGCGGGACCAGTCGTACCCCACGCCCCAGGACCTGAGCTGGCGCTTCATGTGAGAGATATTCTTCTTCGTTGACTCGCGCGGGTGGATACCCTTCTCCTTGGCCGCGTTCTCGGCGGGCAGCCCGAAGGCGTCCCAGCCCATGGGCGAAAGCACGTTGTAGCCGCGCATCTTCTTGTAGCGCGTGACCACGTCTCCTATTATGTAGTTGCGGCCGTGACCGACGTGCATCACCCCGGAGGGATACGGAAACATCGTCAGGCAATAGTATTTTCTATCTGCCTGCGATGTGTCGGCGCGGAATACTTCTTCACGGTCCCAGTACGCCTGCCACCTCGGCTCGATCTCATCAAACGGATAGTTCTCTTTCATTTTGTCATATTCCATTTATCATTTTTTTAGCTGGAATTTTGAAGGATGAATAGTAGGATATCAAGTGAGATCAGATATTCAACATCGTAATCAGGATTTTCAGATAATGAGAGTAAAGCCTTTTAAAGCATTGCGGCCGGCCGCCGGCTTTGCCGGGCGCGTTGCCAGCCCGCAATACGATGCCGTTGACCATGACGAGGCTGCCGCGATGGCTGCCGAGAACCCCTTCTGTTTCCTTCGTGTAACCCGCGCCGAGATCGAAATGCCCGCCAGCACCGATCCGCACGACGGATCGGTATACGCCAGGGCTCTGGAAAACTTCAGATTCATGAGGAACAAGCAGGCGGTTATCGAGGATGCCTCCCCGGCCCTGTTCGCCTACCGCATCGCCGCAGGAAGCCACGTCCAGACAGGAGTGATGGCCTGCTGTCATGTTGACGATTACATCAACAACACCATCCGCAAGCACGAAAATACACGCAGGGAAAAGGAAGACGACCGTGCCAGGCTCACCTCCATACTTAACGCCCACACTGGCCCGGTTCTCCTGACCTACGCCGAACAGCCCTCGATTGACGCAATTGTCGAAGCGGCCGAAAGAGAAACCCCGCTTTACGAGGTGACCGCGGGAGATGGTGTCATTCATACTATCTGGAGAATCGCCGCCGCCGATATCCTCGTCAAGGCCTTCTCGCCGGTGCCCGTTTCATACATAGCGGACGGACACCACAGGGCTGCCGCCGGAATGCGCACGGCCCTGGAGCGCAGGGCGGCAGGAGGTTCACCCGACGCGGAATTCAACTGGTTTCTCGCGATCCTCTTTCCCTCGAACCGCCTTCGCGTGCTCGCTTACAACCGGTGCGTCCGGGACCTGAACGGCATGACGATCCCGGCCTTTCTTGACAAGGTGCGAACCGCGTTCAAGGTCCGGGAGGGCGCCCGGAACTGCCCTTCCGCCCGAGGACACGTGAGCATGTATCTCGACGGAAATTGGTATGACCTCGACTGTGGCGATGTTCCAGCCGCGGACCCGGTCGCGGCGCTTGATGTGAGCATTCTTCAATCGCGCCTGCTCGGACCCGTGCTTGGAATTGGAGACCCGCGTGCGGACAAACGCATCGAGTATGTCAGCGGCGCCCGCGGTCCGGAGACGCTCAAAGCAATGGTTGATTCAGGCGGAGCGGCTGTAGCCTTCTCGATGTATCCCGTCGAGGTTCGGCAGCTCATGTCAATAGCGGAAGCGGGGGGCATCATGCCGCCCAAGAGCACCTGGTTCGACCCAAAACCCATGTCGGGGCTGCTGGTTCACACGTTTTGAGCAAAATTGATGCGGCATGAAAATGCTATTTTTCAGCCTCCATAAATGGAGAATCTGAAACATGAACATCCCTATCACACATCAACAGAGCTTACGCCTCATCGCAATTGCATCAGCCGCGCTCCTGTTTATCATCACCTGCACAAGCCAGGCCGCAACGCGTTACGTGCGGTCAGACAGCGCATCGCCGTTTTCCCCTTATACCGGCGGGTGGGGATCGGCGGCCGTGACGATCCAGGCAGCGCTGGACGTATCCTCTGCCGGCGACGAGATAATTGTCAGCAACGGCACCTACACTGCGGGTGGACGCGTGGTGGGACCCGGCGCTCTCACAAACAGGGTTGTGATCACCAACGCCGTGACCGTTCGCGGCCTAAACGGGCCAGATGTTACAATTATTGCAGGCGCGCCCAGCGGATCCTCAACGGGACCCAATGCCGTTCGCGGCGTCTACATGATCGGGGGGGCAACCCTCGAAGGCTTCACGATCACGAACGGATCAACCCTCTCGTCAGGAGATGACTGCCTTGACCTGAGCGGCGGGGGTGTCTGGTGCGCGTCGGATGCGGCAGTGATTTCAAACTGCGTTATAACAGGAAACAGAGCCCTTCGCAACGGGGCTGGAATCTTGCGGGGCACAGTCCGCAACAGCAGCATCTCGCGCAACTTCATAGCCTCCGGGAGCGCGGCATGGGGCAGCGGAGCCTGCTCATCGGTTCTGCACGGCTGCACAGTTGTGCTCAACGATCTGGCCTGCAACGCCACAGGCGGGTCGGGCGCGGCCGACTGCACCGCCTACAACAGCGTCATTTCGAGCAACAGGCTTGCAGGCCGCTACTCGAGAGGCGCAGGGGCAAACGGCGGAACGTTCTATAACTGCAGGCTGGAAGGCAACGTCAATATCGGTACGGGCAGCACCTACGGTGGAGGAGCTTCAGGATCAACGCTTTACAGTTGCCTGCTCCTAGGAAACCGCGCGCTCGATGGCGGCGGGGCATGGGGCGGAACTCTTGTAAATTGCACCGTGCTGGATAACGTGGCACTTAACAATGCCGGGGGCATTCTCGGCAGCACCGTGAAGAACACCATTGTCTATTACAACACTGCCTACACAAACGAGAATTATTCCGGGGGCAGCTTCTCCAATTCCTGCGTCAACCAGTCAGTCAACATCGAATTACAACGACACAAGCGTGTTCACAAACTCCCTGTCGTCACCGCTCCCCTCTGGTGAAGGCAACATTGAAACCAATCCCGTATTCGTTCAGCAGGGATCGGGATACGGCACAAACCTCACGGCCGGAGACTACCGCCTGCAGCGCGATTCCCCTTGCGTCAACGCCGCGAGCAACCGACCATGGATGGCCGGCACGCTTGATCTCTACGGCAACCCGAGGATACTCTTCGGCATAGTGGACATGGGTTGCTACGAATTCCCTCCGCCGAAAGGCAGCGTGATATCTCTGCGTTAATGCAACGCCAAGGTCATTCGAGACAGCAATGATCGTCACTCGTAACGCAAGGCATCTATCGGATTCATGACGGCAGCCTTGCGGGCAGGCCATATTCCGAAGACGACGCCGACAAGCACTGAGAAGCCGCATGAGACAATAATTGACTCGGGCGTGATGACCACAGTCCACTCCGCGAATTTCGATATGGCGAAACTGATGCCCGATCCGAGCAATATCCCCGTTACCCCGCCGGCAAGACTTATCACCAGCGCCTCCGTGAGAAACTGAGCCAGTATATCGCGCCTCCGCGCTCCAACAGCCTTCCTGATGCCGATTTCGCGGGTCCGCTCCGTCACCGAGACGAGCATGATGTTCATGATCCCTATTCCGCCGACCAGCAGCGATATAGCGGCAATCGAGAGAAGCAGCCAGGCCATCGTCCTGCTCGTGGAAGTGAGCGCCTCGAGCATTTCGGCCATGTTGCGGATGGTGAACGACTCCTCCCTGGCTGGCGGCAGCCTGTGGTTGCGGACAATCACCTTCTTGATTCCATCCTGGGCACCGTCCATTGCTGACGCACTGACCGCCTCCACTTCTATGGAATCAACATACTCCCTGCCGAGAAGACGGTACATGGCGGCCGTGACCGGTATCACCACCAGGTCATCCTGGTCGCGCCAGCCGCTCGCGCCCTTCTCGGGCAGAACGCCGACCACCCTGAATATCACTCTATTGATTTTGATGTATTCCCCGAGCGGATTCGCGCTCCCGAACAATTCCCGGACCAAGGTCAGGCCGATCACAGCGACACGCGCTCTCGTCTTGACGTCATCTCCGGTGAAGAAGCGGCCGGCCGCCGGTTGGCTGTTCTGTATGTCCTCATACTCAGGTGTTGTGCCAACCACCTGAGTGTTCCAGTTCCTGTTGCCAAACACCACCTGGCCGCGGCCCGAGACGGTGGCGCTGACAAACCTGGCCTGGGGCACCTCTTCTCTGATCGCCTCGGCATCCCGCAGCGTGAAGCGGGTGACTGATCCGGCCTGGAGCGCCACGCCCGCCGTCCGCTGAGCGCCGGGTCTTACCACGAGAAGGTTGGATCCGAGGGATGAGAGCTGCTGTTCGATCGAGCGGCGCGCGCCCGTGCCTATCGCCATCATGGCGATGACTGCCGCAACGCCAATGAGAATGCCGAGGGTTGACAGAAATGTACGGACCTTGTTCGCGGTCAGCGCGCGCCACGCGTGTTTGAAATGGCTTGGAATCTCGGCAATCAGCGGCGTGGACCGTTCAGCCGGCATCACAGCCTGATTTCCGCCGGTGGCGCCGGCGGCTCCTGCCGCAGCCCTGGATGCGGAATTAGCGGCTTTGCCCGTGGCCGTCGGCTCGTCGGAATTGATCATGCCGTCGCGCATCCTGATGATCCGGTGTGCGCGCGCCGCCACGTTTGCCTCGTGAGTCACGAGAACAACGGTAATGCCGGAGGCGTTGAGGTTGGTAAGAAGATCCAGGATATCATCCGTGCTTCTCGAATCCAAGTTGCCTGTCGGCTCATCGGCCAGGATGATCGGTGGCGCGTGTATCAGGGCCCTGGCTATCGCCGCCCTCTGCTGCTGCCCGCCCGAAAGTTCGTTCGGCCTGTGCCCGATCCTGTCGCCGAGTCCCACCTGCTCGAGCGCCCGGCGCACCTTGTCCATGTCCGCCTTGACGGATGAGTACAGCATGGGGAGCGCCACGTTTTCCATAGCCGTGGTGCGGGCAAGCAGGTTGAAATGCTGAAACACGAAGCCTATCGTGGTGTTTCTGACATGGGCCAGGGCGTCATCCGTGAAAGATGTCACGTTCCGGCCCATCAGCGTGTAGGAGCCGCTGTCGGGGGTGTCGAGAAGCCCGAGCACGTGCATCAATGTGGACTTCCCTGATCCCGAAGGACCCATGATCGCGACATACTCCCCTGCCCGGATCGAGAAGGAGACATCCCGCAACGCATGAACGGCGTTTTCGCCCCGCGCATACGTCTTCGATATGTTATTGAAAGTTATCACCCGTAATCCGTGATCGTAACCATTCAGGTCATGTGCGCACAATACGGCTGGACAGACTGTCCCGCCCCACCTCAACTCCAGGTAGGGCCGCACAGCCTGTGCGGCCGCCAAACTTTAAGCGAACTTAATATAACTGCCCGTGCTCTCTTGAGCGCTGAAATGCATCGGATGGCGCCCGCCATCATCTTCGCCCCGACATGCGCGATGGCATGAACGGGTTCCTCGCGGCGCCCTCCGCAGTGCTTGAAGGAAGAACGTTTTTTCTAACCACCACATCGCCCTCTTCAAGACCCTCCACGATCTCAACATTTCGACCGTCGCTGATACCGATCGTTATCCTCAGAGAGGACTGCCTCTGGCGGACCTCCGTGTCGTGGAGAAGAACCGATGTTGATCCGCGTTCGGTCAGAATCGCATCGGCAGGCAGCAGGAGAACGTCGTTCTTCTCATCTATTATAACGCGGACGTTGGCGGTCATGCCGCTCCTCAGAAATTCGGGTATCGAGTGAGGAAGCACGTCCACCATGTACATGGTCACGTTGTTCACAGTCTTCGCCTCGTATGCTATGTGATCAATCTCCCCGAGCATTGTCTTATCAGGATAAGCATCCAGGGTTATCTCGGCGCGCTGCCCTGCAGCTATTCGCGCGATGTCGGTTTCATCCAGCTGGGCCTCGACGATCAGGCGGTCGGACATTACGAGAAGGACGTCCTGCGCCGTTACAGTCTGGCCCGGCTCGATATTGCGGGCGATGATGTCCCCGTCAAGCGGCGCAACGAGCGGCGTGGGCCTGTAAAGGTCCTCCCAGTACGCAAGCTCGGTGGCGCCCTTTGCGCGCGCGGCATCGAGCAATGCGGCGCGCTCCGTCGAGCTGAGCCATGCCATGATCTGTCCTTTCTTCATTGCCTGCCCCTCTCGAACAAGAATTTCCTCCACGCGGCCGGCGATGGGCGACTTTATCTCGAGACGATTCTGCGGCTTGACCGTTCCGGTGGTCAGCACCGTTATCTTCATATTGCCGCGTTCCACCCTGGCGGTTGGCGTCTCGGCGACGGCAACAGCCTGTTTTCGCCGCCAGGCGGCGAAGCCACCGGCCGCGCCCAGCAGGACAATCGCCACCAGGCTCCACAAGATCAGATTTCTTTTCATGGAATGACTCCCGCTCCTATTGCCCGCCGCCAGTTTGCGGCCGCGAGCACTGCCTCGCGCCTGCTTGTGAGCATGGCCCGCTCCTGGCTGATCAGGTCGTTTTCAATGGTATCCCAATCCTGAAAAGAGATGAGTCCGTTGGAATACTGGCTTCTGGCTATCTGTGCGCGCACTTCCGCCGATTCCAGGAAGTCACGTTGAACGCTCAGTCGTTCAAAGGCGTCCTGCCACGCGGAAAAACGCTGTTCGAGGGTGGCGGCCAGCTGGTTGTCGGAATCGGCCATGCTGAACTCGGCCACCCGCTGCTCGGCGAGCGCCCCGCGCACCCCGTAGAGCCTGCTGCCTCCGCTGAAAACAGGGAGCGAGAGGGACATCCCCACGCTCCACCTGTTCCGGTCAGGATCCCAGTCGTCACCGTTCATGCCGATGGAGGCGGAGGCTGAGAGTGACGGGTAGAAACCGCTCCTCGCGCCGCGCACGCCTTCGCGAGCCGCCATGTAGCGGGCGGCCGCGGCCCGATGATCGGGCGTGCCGGCAACAAGCTCCAGGAAGTCGGGCGGCGAGCCCGGCTCAAAAACTTCCCACTCGCCGCTCACCAGGAATCCGGAATCGCTTTCCTGCCTGCCCATTGCCGTGGAGAGCTGCCTGCGCGCGACGCCCAGCGAGCGCCTGGCCTGGGCCGCGTCGTACTCGGCTTCGCGCATAAATGCGCTGCTGCGCAGGAAGGAGCCCTTGTGCTCGCGGCCCGCCTCGAAGCGCAGCTCGACGAGGTTAAGGTTATCCCGCCGCCGAACTATTATCGCCTCGGAGAGGAGAACGAACTTCTGGGCATATAACATCTGGTAGAAGGCACTGGAAAGCGTGTAACTCAGGTCGGCCTTCATGCGCTCGAAATTCATCTCGGCAGCCGTCAGAAACGATCGGCTCCGTTCGAGGGCTGCATCGTTGCCAAACCCGGCGAAAATGGTCTGCCTGGCCGAAAGCCCTATGCTTGAGCTCGTGGATTCCGAATAGCCTTCCGAGCCCTCGGATTTCGACTTGCCGATGTCTCCTGAGGCGCTCACCTGGGGCAGGAAGGGGCTGTATTTAACCATAAGATCCAGTCGCGCCTTCTCCACCGTGTCGGCGGCGGCCTTGAGCTGGGGATTGTTGTTCACCATTTCCCCGACACAGTCATTCCACGTAATAGCCGGTTCCGCTGCGGGGGAAACAGCAGCGCTCAGCAGGAGGGAAACAAAAATGGCTTTGAACAGCTTCAT
>CAYWJE010000042.1:0-18249 GCA_964458525.1 uncultured Verrucomicrobiota bacterium | reverse complement strand
CCGGAGGCTCATGCCACGAAAAATACCGATTCTTCTTCAGGATCAAGACCGGGGACTCCGGACATCTTACGCCTGATCGCAGATGCGCCGGCCTCACCGAAGTTGCGGGTTAAGTATTGACGCCACCGTGTTCCTTTCGTAGCTTCTTCCGGAATGAGGATCGTGGCATTTGTGCTGTCATCAACCAAAATAATAGGAGGACGCTGTAATGGCTCTGATACACTGTGATTTCTTCTCCCGCATCCTGGGCTTTAACACTTCAATGTGCGTCATCCTTCCGGATCCCCCACCCTCTGAAAATCCGGACGACGACACTGACCGCAAGCATCCTGTGCTCTATCTCCTGCACGGGCTATCCGATGATCATACAATGTGGCAAAGACGAACTTCAATTGAGCGCTACGTCGCCGGGCTTAACCTCGCTATCGTTATGCCAGCCGTGCAACGCAGCTTTTACACCGACATGGCGAGAGGCCACCAGTACTGGAGCTTCATCAGCGATGAACTGCCCGCCATCGCACGATCGTTTTTCCCCATATCCAATGAACGGAAAGATACTTTCGCAGCAGGGCTTTCCATGGGCGGCTACGGAGCTTTCAAACTCGCGTTGAGCCATCCCGAACGCTACGCCGCGGCCGCCAGCCTGTCGGGCGCGCTCGACGTTGCCCGGGAAGCCCGCGAGAGCAATGAAGAAAGACGCATTGAGTGGGAGAATATTTTCGGGGATGCTGACTCCGTAACAGGAAGCGGCAACGATCTCTTCCACCTCGCCAAACAGGTTGCAAAGCCCGGTATTGAGAAGCCGATGCTGTACCAGTGCTGCGGAACGGAGGATTTCTTGTATGCCGACAATCTGCGCTTCCGCGACCACGCTCTCTCGCTTGGATTGAACCTGACCTGGGAGGAAGGCCCCGGAACTCACGAATGGGGATACTGGGACAAGCAGATACGGCGCGTTCTCGACTGGCTGCCGCTGCGCAAGTGAAGCGCACTGAATAAAAGCACAAGGGAGTTTATACGAACAAACAAGAAAATGGAGACGGCGGGCTCCGCCGTTCCCTGATCCGAAAGGCGTGTGCCGTTCAGACGGCGAATGACGGAGCGCTGATAGCAGACAATCCATCCATTGAAGATGTCTCATGACAAAAGGTTATCGAAAGACAACTCCATGAAGAAGATTTATGACGTGCTCGTAATGGGAGGCGGAACGGCCGGTGTGATCGCGGCCATACAGGCGGCGCGCGCAAAGGCCAAAACGCTGCTCGTTGAGAAGAACGCCATGCTTGGCGGCACCATGACCGTGGGCGGCGTGAATTACCCTGCGCACTTTTTTGCCTGGGGCCGACAGATCACAGGCGGCATCGGTTGGGAACTCCTCTGCAAGACCTACACTGAAATCGGCATCCCCATTCCGACTCCCAATGAGGGTTCGCGTCATCTTCACCTCAACATTCCGCTGTTCGCCGCACTGGCTGATGAGGCCGTGCTCAAAGCCGGCGCGGAATTGCTCTTCCACGCCATGCCGGCTTCCGTGGCATACGAGGACGGCGCCTGGACCGTGCAGATCTGCACGAAGACAGGACTGCAGCCTTTCCGGGCCAGAGTTCTCATAGATGCCACAGGCGACGCCAACGTCGTCGGCCTTGCCGGTTTCGAACTGGTTCGATCGGACATCGTTCAGCCGGCGACACTCAGTTTTCATTGCTCAGGCTACGACATGGACACCCTCGACATGGCGGCGCTGAAGACCGCGGCCGACAAGGCTATCAGGGATGGAACGCTCCTCACAACCGACCTTTCATGGTATAATAACGGACCAGCCTCGTTCCTGAAAGGACACGGCCACAACGTGAATCACCTCCGCGCGCCGGACGCGCAAACCAGCGAGGGCCGGACCCGCGCGGAAGTTGAGGGTCGCAAAGCGATGCTCCGCGCATACCGTTTCCTGCGCAAACAGCCCGGGCTCGAGAATTTCAAGATTGAATCAGTCTGCCCGGAAGTCGGAATCCGCGAGACAGTGAGGATAAAGGGCAAGAAGACCATCACCACCGACGATTACGAGAACGGCAGGCTTTTCGATGATGCCGTGTGCTACGCATTCTACCATATTGACGAACACTTGAACGACGGCAAGGGAATCAAGCAGCGGCGATTGAAGCAGGACGTTATCCCCACCATTCCGCGCGGCGCACTGCTACCGTTGAACAGTCAGTTTCTGATCGCGGCGGGCCGCTGCATATCAAGCGACAGGGATGCCAACTCTGCCCTGCGTGTAGAGTGCCCGTGCATGGCCATGGGCCAGGCGGCCGGCGCAATGGCCGCGCTGAGCGCCAGGACAGGGCTTGACCCGGAGAAACTTCCGATCAAGGATGTCCGTGACCTGCTCCGGGAACACGATGCGATCGTTCCAGGGGAACGTGAACAATAATGAGATATCATGCCCTGGATAAGAATGCCCGGAATAGAGGGGCTGGTCTACAAGCCCGAGTTGCCGCCGGCAAGCGAGCGAAAGCACAATTGCCGGGATTGCTTTCACTGCCAGTGGTGCAGCGACGAACGGTGCGCCGCCTGCAGGAAGGAGAACCGCAACTGCCGCGGGAACTGCCGGAAAAAGACAAGAAGGTAGCGATATAACATTTTCGCCCCGTAAAACTTTTTAGCATCTCGTTGGCAACAAAGCACCATAAAAGTGTGGAGAGGTAACTTATAACCATGAATGTCCTTATAACAGGCGCCCGCAATGGCTTCATCACGGCTGAACGCGAAGGATGCTCGCCGCTCCTTCTCTCCGCGCCCGTTCTGACCCTGGATAAAAGTCGCGTCACCTGCGCTCTGAATGGCGTCAGACAAACAGGCAGCCGAGTTCTCGGAAATGGTGTGACCGAAGCACGATATTCCGGAAAACTGGCAGAGATGCCCCATGTAGAAATGGTCATAACGCTACAGCAGCGTGCGGGTAGCCCTTTTGCCCGTTTCCGGTACCAGTTTTCAGCAACTGCTCCCTGTCGCGCAAGTTCCGCAACAGGAGCGCGGATGGAATATCTACGGATGAGCGTCAGCCCGGCGGACAGGACGACGGCTGTGCGGCTCAGCGAGTTCGAGGAGTCGGTCCACAGCTACCATCTGACCGAGCACGCGATCCGCGATGATCATTTCTCGTGCGGGCTCGAAGAAGCCGGACCTATTCTGACAGTCGCGTCAGCCGGCCAGACGGTGCTTGTCGCCTACGAACACGGGGCAACCGCTCCGGACTATTTCCTGTGTTTCCGGTTCGCCGAGAAAGATGATGAACACTCTGCGCGTCTCGAGGCAGTAAAGGGCAATTTCCCGAATGGAACGGATCTCTCGAAAATAACGCTCGAAACCGTCTGGTTCCAGCTTGGTGTTGTCCGAGGCCGATTGGATGACTGCGCTTCTGCCTACCGCCGCTTCATGTTGAACGATATGTCCCAAAACGCCGCAAGCCGCAAGCCGTATATTTTCTACAACACATGGAACTTCCAGGAGCGCAACAAATGGTGGAACGGCAAGCCATACCTCGAATCCATGCGGCAGGATAGGATCTTGCGGGAGATTGAAGTCGCGGCACGCATGGGCATTGAGGTTTTCGTGCTCGATACCGGGTGGTACGCACGAACCGGCGAATGGGCGGTGAACACGGAGCGCTTCGACAACAGTCTTGCAGCGGTTCGCAAGCTGCTCAAAGAGCGCGGGATGAAGCTCGGCCTGTGGTTCAGCCCCGCGCAATCGGCCGTTTCGGCGCGGATCAGCCTCGATCATCTCGATTGCCGGTGCCAGACCCATGACCAGCCGTGGAACCCCGGTCCGGTGTGGGAGACCGAGGACAGCCATTACATGTGCCTCGTCTCCCGGTGGTGGGAGTCGTTTGCCGGCGAGCTGATCCGTCTTCACCGCGAGGTCGGCGTGGAGTATTTCAAGTGGGACGCCATATCACAATACGGGTGCGACGCTCCGAACCATTGCCACGGGGACGCCTCGAACAGCTTTGCCGAGCGCAGGGACATCGCGGCATTCGAACAGGTCCGTTACATGGCGAAGATAGTGAACAAGGTCTGCGAGGCATGTCCAGGCGCGATAGTTGACTTCGATGTCACGGAGCCGGGAAGGACCGTGGGGCTGGCTTTCCTCTCGGCCGGCAAGTATTTTCTCATCAACAACGGACCTTACTATAAGAACCTGGACGATCCTGAAAGCACTCCGGGCAGAGACAAACGAAGCAATGTATTCGTCTTCCCAGGCCCGGCCCGGCCGCGCAACTTCCGGGCGACACTTGATTACGATAAATGGATCCCCTCGACCCTGTTCCTGGCCCACTACCTGCCAGACGATCCGGCGGTGTCGCAGGAAACGAACATCGCCTCGCTCATTCTCGGACACAACGGAATATGGGGCGACCTGCCGGAGATTTCGGAGGAGGGCATCGGCCTGTTCGGGAAATGGCTCAGCCTCTACAAGCAGGTCCGGGACGATATCACGGCGGCCGACCCGTTGGTGACGGGCGTCATAGGGGGAACACCGGAAGTCCATGAAAAGATCAATCCCGCTAATGGCCGCGGCGCAGTGTCGCTTTTTGCCCCGCGCGCCGGCACTTACACGTACGTGACGGCGCGCGCCGCAATCGAGCCGTACGCCGCTATGGACGGCGTGAAGGTCGAACGACTGCCATCGGGCCGGGCAAAGATCACGACGGTTCTAAAAGAGGCCGGCGGGAAGGCGGCCTTCTTCGGCGCGAGATGAAGAAGAGAAAAGGAGCATGACTCGATGAGCAAACTGACAATAGGCTGGGCCTCTCGCGATGTTTCCACCGACAAACCTATTGATATCCCCGGTCAATTTCACATCCGCGTGTCAACCGGAATTCAGGATCCGCTCACGGTGACGGCGCTGGTGATTGACGACGGCGCCGATCTCGTGTGCTTCCTCTCGTGCGATTTCGTTGCCATCCGCCCCAGCCTGCTGAATGCCGTCCGCAAGAAGGTTGCCGCGTCGCTGCCCTCATTTCCCGTTCACAAGCTCATCATCAATGTCACTCACACACACACCGGCGCAAGCTATTACGATTCAAACCAAGTTTCCACTTCCAGGCCCGAGCAGGTGCCGCACCCCGAGGTCGAGATCGCATCGAGCGATGAGTACCGCGAGTTTCTGTCCGATCGCGCGGCTGACGCAGTATGCGAAGCCTATAAAGGCCGGCGCCCGGGCGGGATAGCCTTCTGCTACGGCTACGCTGTTGTCGGCCACAGCCGCCGCACGGTCTACATGGATGATATCTCGAAAAGGCCGGGCGCCGAGAGCAGGCCAGGATTGATGGCCGACGGCCACGCGAAGATGTATGGCAACACGAACGACGCCAAGTTCAGCCACTACGAGGCCGGCGCGGATCACTTCATCAACCTGCTCTACACTTTCGATTCCTCAAACCGGCTGACTGGCGCGATAATCAACGTACCCTGCCCTTCACAATGTTCGGGCCAGGGACGAAAGCTCTCGGCCGACTTCTGGCATGATGTTCGCGAGGCGATACGCCGCAAGCACGGCGACATTTTTATTCTTCCCCAAGCTGCGGCGGGAGGCGACTTGGCGCCCCGCATATTGCATTATCAAAAGGCGGAACAGCGGCGCTTCGCGCTGAAGTACGGCAATGATGTACCAAAGGATATCGCCGAGCGGAAGGATATTGCCGAACGGATCGCCTGCGCATTCGACGAGACGCTGGAATGGTCGCGCAAGGATATCCAAACCGACCTGCCCGTGATCCACGCGGTGAAGACCGTTGAACTGGAGAAACGCATGATTTCCGACGAGGAGGCCGCCGTGGAGGCCCGCCATCTCGCTGAGCTGGAAAAGATCGAATTTGCGAAAAGCGGCACGCCGATCGAACGGCTTGACCACGATTCGAGGCTTGTTGCGCAGCGCAACCGCTGCGCCCGCATTCTCGAGCGGCGCGAGTTGCAGAAGAGCGCGCCGCGGTTCCCAATGGAACTGCACGCCGTGCGGATCGGAGACATCGCCTTCGCCACGAACAGTTGCGAACTGTTCATTGATTACATGCACCGCATCCAGGCGCGCAGCCCCTTCGCCCAGACTTTCATCATTCAGCTCACCGGCAATCCTGGCGATAACGCAGGCTACCTCTGCACCGAGCGAGCCGCATGGGGCAAGGGCTACAGCGCAACGGTCTACTGCAACCAGATCTCGCCCGCCGGCGGCCAGGAGCTGGTTGAGGAGACGCTCAGCCTTCTCAAAGATTTGCGCGCACGGACATGAGAAACACGTTCCAAGGAAAGCATGGAATTAACCGAAGGGAGCCACTCCAATATCCATGACACCGCGAGAGAATATTCCGAAAACGCTTCGCTGCGACAACCCTGAGTGGATACCGGTGTGCCTTTCATTGTTTCCCAACCAGAACCCTTCGCGCGGCATCCCCGATGCGCTTAAGCATCTAATGGATTGCACCTCCGGCAACCTCGCGAACGACATAGTGAAGGTGGGGGAATACCTCGGCGCGGAAGACCATATGCTACCCGTTGATGCCCCGGCATCGCTCGTATCCTCCACCTGCGCCGCGAGACACGAACGCACCGACTCCAACCGCGAGACCACGGTATTGACCACGCCTGGCGGGGAGTTGCGGCAGGTTCGGGTATTCCCGGAAGGCGCTCCGAGCATGGTGGTGGAAAGGTATGTGAAGTCCGCCGAAGATGCAGCCCTTCTCCTGGAATACTTCTCCTCGCTTAAGGCGGAACCGAACGAGGCGGCGAAGCTGAAGATAAGAGAGACAAGGCGGCTGGCCGGCGAAAACGGCGTTCTCTTCCTGCGCACGAACGGAACTCCGCTCGGCATGTGCTACCGGGTCTACTCCGACCTGACGGATCTCATCTACCTGCTGGCGGACGAACCAGCCCTCATGGGCGACCTGTTCGCATGCATGGAGGAAAAGTATTTTCAGCTCTACGAGCGCATGCTGAAGGAGAGCCCGGAGATTGATGCCTTCCTCGGCATGGACGACACTTCGACGACGCTCATTTCCCCCGATATGTTCGAGCAGCACAATGTCGAGTTGACCAATAAGCGGGCTGATCTCTGCCATATGCACGGCAGGCTGTATCTTCACCATTCCTGCGGACTAATCAAGAACCTGCTGCCAGTCTATCGTAAGACGAGGATGGACGGAATTGACGCTTTCACCGAGCCGCCGATCGGGGATGTGACTTACTCGGAAGGACGCCGCCTGCTGGGTCCCGGCTATTCGTTCCGCGCCGGGCTCGCCAACGGCCTTGCCGCGCAGGACCTGAATACGATCAACAATCACGTGGAGAGCAGGTTCAGGGAGGCGCGCGCAGCCGGCAATGTCGTATTCGCCGTGGGCGGCGCTAATCTTGAGTTTCCGGCGCTGCAGGCCGTATTTGAAACAGCCAGCGCGATGAAGCATTTTTGAGATTTGAATCCGGACTTTTTGTTTGATCTGAGAAATTGTTGTTATTCAAAGAATGAGGACAAAATGGAACATTTCCTTTTGAGCAAACAGGGCGGCGACCGCGCCACGGCCTACGTGATGAGCAACAAGATCGTCGAGCTCGCCGATGGCTTTCTCTGCACATGGATAGACTCGCGGCGCATCAATCAATGGGGGCTGGTTGATAAGAGCAGCGGACAGGTGATCGCAGGCGGAGCGATCGGCGAGCCGTGCGTTGACAATCATAGCGGGGCGGCCCTCGCTCTTGCCGGCGATGCCGTCCACGCTGTTACCGGCGGACACATGACCCCGTTCCGGCACTACCGTATGAAGCTTGATGCAATAGGCGAATGGAACCACTGCTCGACCATTGAGATCAAGGGCACCTACCCATGCGCCGTATCAGCTCCCGACGGACGCCTGCACCTCTCATTCCGAGCCCCGGGCCAACGCTGGACCATGAACTACTGCCGGTTCGAGGATGAACAGTGGTCTCCGGAACAGCCGCTCGTGACCGCCCGGAAGACCGGCTACATATACTGGACCAACGGGATGGCTGTCGCCCCCGACGGCGCACTGCACATAGTCTTCGGCAACACGCGCGTGAGGGAGGACGGCTCTCTGTTCTACGGCGCATCGCACATGGCTTCCCGCGACGCGGGGCGCACATGGCGTGATGATAACGATGTGATCGTGCCGCCGGCCGCGCCGGCGGAAACAATCCCCCTCATGGTGAATGAGAACGACCCAAGCCGTGTCCAGAATATGGCCGACCAACAGGCGCACGTGGCGGCCGGCCCGCGCCATTTTCATTATCAGCAGATCCTTCTCTCCAATCCCGTGTTGGACCGCAACGGCGCACTGCACGCCGTGCTGCACAACGGCCTGACGGGTACGGCGGATATGATGAGCCTTGTTGACGGAAAATGGAGCGCCAGGCCTCTGACGGCTGCCGCCACTGCCGGACACGCGGGAAGCCGCGTGCATCTTCAGTCCTCCCTTTCCCTGGGACCGGGCGACACATTGTACTCGGCTCTTATGATCGAGCAGACGGATGAATTCGTCTGGGGTCCGCCCGGCACCCATATTGTCCTCGTGACGCTCAAAACCAATGGCGGAGCGGCCAAGGCCGAGCAGCTCACAAAGCCCGACCCCGCGCTTGCTCAATGGCTTCCGGCCCTCGCGCATCCAGCGGGACTGTCCGCTGACCGCGTGCCGCCGCTGCTTTACACCCGCGGCATCAATGCCGGCGGCTTCGACAATAACAAGAACGCCGTTGAAACCGAAGTGCGGTTGTGTTACTTGTAAAACAAGGAGGAACATCATGGCAAATTCACTGAAGAACAACACTGCAATCGTAACAGGCGGATCAAAAGGGTACGGCTATGGCATCGCCGCCGCGCTCAGAAAGGAGGGCGCGGAGGTCTGGATCACCGGCCGCGACAAGAAGGCGCTCGAAACCGCGGCGGCAAAACTGGATGTCCACGCCGTGATGGCGGACGTCACCAGCGCCGGTGACTGGGACCGCGTGTTCGCCGAGGTGCTCGCCGCTTGCTCCAAGCTGGATATCCTCGTCAACAACGCCGGAGGCGGAATCAAGATCGCCCCGATGACCGAGCAGACCGATGAATCCATAGAGAACATCATCGCGCTCAACCTCACCGGCCAGCTCTACGGATGCCGCCGCGCGGCAAAGGTCATGCGGGAGCGAAAGAGCGGCATCATTATCAACATCTCGAGCGGCTGCGCCATCCACGCCTGGCCCGGCTGGGGCCCGTATTCGGCGGCAAAGGCCGGACTCAACCAGTTCTCACACTGCCTCTACACGGAACTGCGCGCCGCGGGCATCCGGGTGACCACCATCACGCCTTACTGGGGCGCCACGGATTTCACGTCCGCCGCCGGCATCGCCAGCCATTCCGACGAAGTCCGCCGGAAATCCATGCAGTCGGAGGATATGGGACAACTGGTGCTGGACGTCTGCCGCACGCCCGCCCATCTTGCGCTGCCCGATATAACCGTCCAGCCGCTCGTCCAGCAGATCGAGCCAATGTGATGAGCGAGCGGAGAAATCGCTATGGCGCGGATCTCGCCGTGATCGGCGGGGGCAGCGCCGGCTTTGCCGCCGCCCTGGCGGCGGCGCGGCGCGGGCTGAAGGTGATTGTGGTCGAGTCCAATGCGGCGCTCGGCGGAACGGCGACCCGCGGCGGAGTAAGCAACTGGGAGTCGGGTGTCGGCGGAACCGGAATACCCTTCGACTTGTTCCGGAGAGTCAAGCGCGATTTCCCTTCAGCGGTCGGCATCTGCTCTTTCGGACGACATTTCTGCTGGCAGGATCAATTCTATTGGCCGCACGCTCTGGACAAGGTCAACTTTCCCGGCGGCGAACTGCTCATTGATCCGTCTCGCGGCTATTCGGACACTCTTCGCCGCCACGCGGGACCGGGTGAGCCGGAAACCGAGGCATCGTCCAGGGCGCGCCTGCACTCCGTTTCCTGTCTGCCCGAAGCCATAGAGCAGGTTCAACAGGCCATGCTCAACGAAACGGGCAACGTCACGACCCTCCTGAACACGTCCTTCGCCGGAGCCAGCGCCCGGGACGGGCGCGTGGAATGCGCGGAACTGAGCGATGGCGTGGAGCTGCGCGCCGACCTGTGGCTCGACTGCGCAGCGGGCGAACTCTGCCGCGCGCTGGACTGTGAAACGCTGTGCGGGGTTGACCCCCGCGCCATGTTCAATGAAGCCGGCGCGCCGGATGAGCCGAGTGATGAGGTCAATGGCGTGTCACTGATCTACAGAATCATGCCCGGCCATTCCGAAGCCATTGAGCCGCTGCCGCCAGGCATACCGGCGGACTGCTGGTGGACGAAGCATTTTCCGCCAATGCATTGCGTTCAACTCCCGGACATGGGACGCAATTGCAACATGCTGCCGACCATGCAGGGCGGGGAGTTCATGGCGCTGGGATACGGCGCGGCGTATGACGAGTGCGCCCGGCGTGTCCGCGCACACTGGCATTTCGTTCAGACCCACTGGCCCGAGTTCCGCGCCTTCCGCCTCGTGCAAATAGCGCCGATGCTCGGCATTCGCGAGGGCATCCGGGTGGTATGCGATAAAATGCTCACGGCAAACGACATCCTGCTCGGCTTGAGCCGCCAGGAGGATCCCGATATCATAGCCATTGCCGACCACCCCTTTGACCGGCACGGCGCGAATGGAGGTTGCCGGGAAGTCAAGGAGCCATACGGCATTCCGTTCCGCTGCCTGGTTCCAAAAGGCTGGAGAAACCTGCTCGTCGCAGGCCGGGCGTCCGGCTTTTCGAGCATCGCGGCCTCAAGCTGTCGGCTCACTCGCACCATGATGCAGCTCGGCCAGGCGGCGGGAACGGCGGCATTCCTTGCAAAACGCCGCGAAACGGATATTCCGAATGTCAGTGCGGATG
Organism: uncultured Verrucomicrobiota bacterium; assembly: GCA_964458525.1. Lineage (GTDB taxonomy): Bacteria > Verrucomicrobiota > Kiritimatiellia > JAAZAB01 > JAAZAB01 > CAYWJE01. The sequence continues at coordinate 7,327 of CAYWJE010000042.1, read as the reverse complement.
AACTGCGCGCCGACCTCCGCGACCAAGGCGTTAAGCTTGAATGGCGCGCAAATCATCCGAACGTGGCATGAGCGTCCACGCAACTGTACCGAGCCCCCGCGACCTTGCGTCGCGGGAGTGTGAGATTGAGGTGAAAAAGAGCGTCTTTTCACCCCAATCTCATGCTCCTGCCGCACGAGGCGGCAGGAGTCCAAAGCAAAGTGTGAATTGCTTTTCGTCGCCGGCATTCGGCATTCGGTTGACAACAATCCGGTTGACAACTGATGCCGCAGCTTAATAGTATGGGAAGCTATGAGGAAGATGAAAACATTCACACGCCGCGCAATAATGCTCGATCCCGCCCGCCTGATGGAGAAGAAGGAATACTATCGCAATCTTCTGCCCTGGCTAAGGGAATGGGGCTACAATACCCTTCATTTCCACATCACCGACGACCAGGGTTCGGCGCTGGTTTTCCCAAGCCATTCCGAGCTGTCAAAGGACGGTGCGTTCACCGCCGCCGAGATGAGGGAGTTCGTGAAGACTGCCGCTAAACTCGGCATATCGGTGATCCCGGAGATCGAAAGCCTCGGCCACACACGCTACATCACGGACAAGCCAATGTACCGCAAGCTCGGCGCGGCGCCTGAATCAGGGTTCAACGCGCTGGACCCCGATAATGCCGATGCCCGAAGGCTGCTGGCCGACCTGGTGCATGACGCCGCCGAGATATTTCGGTGCGATATCATTCACGCCGGACTCGACGAGGTCAACCTGGGCGCGCTGCCGCGCTACAAGGAGGTCCCGCGCGAGAAGCTTTGGAAGCCTTTCGCAAAGCATGCGGCATGGGTCCACGAACTCGTGCGAAAGGCCGGTTGCAGGCCTGGCATGTGGGCGGATCATGTCCTGGGCGCCCCGCAAATGACCGGCGGCTTCAAGCGCGATGTGATAATGTTCGACTGGCACTACGGGCCTCATGTTGACGCCACCACGCCAAAGCTGCTGCTCGATGCCGGCTTCGAGGTGTGGTACGCTCCTGCGACTTCATGCTGGATGCAAACACGCGGCATTCCGTCCGGCGACAATATCGCGAACCTGCGCCACGCCAGCGCAATCAGCAATCTTCACCGGAAAGCCGGCCTGAAGGGCATCGTCAACACCATCTGGTGCCCGTGGCGATACCTGCCGGGCGGCATTGACTGGCCCATGGCGCTGGCCGGCCACCTCTTCAGCGTCGAGCGTGAAGACCCCTGCTTCGCGCACGAATTCGCGCGCGCATTCTACGGACTCTCCGCCGCGGACGCGCGCTCTGCGGGCGACGCTATCGCCGCGCTGCATGAGCTCGCTCCGAAACGGGACCTCTTCGACCGGATAATGTTCAACAAGAACCCGAAAGACCCCTTCACCCGCATGGACGTTGATGTCGCCTCTGCCATCGAGAAGCGGGCAGTCGCGATCCAGGGTGTCCTCAAAAAACTCGCACTCAAAGCTCGGCGCAACGCGGACCGACTGAACGATCTGGCGCTTTCCGCCGAACTGCTCAGGCGGATGGGCCGTTTCGGAGCGCATTCGCGAAAGCGGGGCGGGCTGCTCCCTGGCTCGGGCTTCATCAAGCAGGCATTGCGCGCCTGGCGCCGCGACCGGCACGAGCTTATCGAGCCGGGCGATTCCTTCCTTCACATAGCCCGCACGCTCGCGAGATAAGATTAAGCCGAGCCATCGCCGGAGTTCACTCCATAACTCCGGCTAAAACACTTTTGACATCCTGGCCGCGACAAAGCACCTTTCTTCAAATACTAAATGCAGGTTCAATAAGCACTTCCCTCGGAAGCCTAAGCTCTTCAGCTTGCATATAGACAAATTTACGGTATCCTGTTGTCATAGCCTGTGAATCAATCGAGGAAACGACGCGTGAGCAATGAGATGGTAGACACCGAGATCCGGGCTCGTCTGGCCGACGACGATTCATCAGCCTTGGATATGATCTGGACTGCGTACGCCTCCAATTTGCTTGGCTATCTGGTCAGCATGCTTTGCTCGCGCCATGATGCCGAGGACGCTCTTCAGGAGGTTTTTGTCACCATCGCGCGAAAGCGGTCGTACGTCGCTTCGTCGCAGAAGTTGAAGCCGTATCTGTTCAGGCTTGCCCGAAATATTGCTCTGAACCGAATCAAGAGAGAAAAGCGGCGACGAGAGAGAGAAATCGCATCGTCGCATTGGATTGAGCCAGCTGACTCCGAAGGCGAAGACCCTCGGATTTATCAGCTTCAAGCGGCGCTGGCAGCGTTGCCGGAGAAACAGCGCGCCGTCATTGTGTTGAAGCATTTCCGGGACAGAACATTCCGAGAGATAGCGGAAATGCTGTGCATCTCGGAGATTACGGCGGGAAGCCGCTACCGTTACGGGATGGCCAAGTTGAAAGAGTCCATGGGGGAGGACCTGTGATGAAATCTTCTGAAGAACGCTACGTGAATCCGAATGAACTGAAGCGATACCGCATCCCGCCACCCTCTCCCGACTTGAAGGAACGGGTGCTGAGCGCGGCACGCGCCGCATGGGCCGTTACCGAGCCGGCGCCTGCCGATGTTCCGTGGGGTTTCCCCGTGCTTCGCCTTGCCGCTTGTCTGACTGTCGCAGCAGGCATCATGTATCTTGTGAACACCGCGAGCGAGCTTTCCGCCTCACGTCAGATCGCGTCCGAGTTCTCGCGGGGCTTAATGTTTGAACAAAGCATTTGCGCCAGCGATATCATGGCGTCACATATTGTCGCGGCAGAGCTTCGCGTGCCGCCGGAAAATGCACTCCGCGATCTTCTCGCACGGCAAAGACGGATTCAGGAAATGCTGGAAACTCACGCGGAACAGAACGGATAACAAAAGAATAAACTCATTAGACAAATCCGCCGCGTTCCGTTGTCATAGCCTGTGAGACCGACTGCGTCAGTCGGGTGCGAACGGCAAACAAAACACGAGAAGGAGCAGATCATGAAGAAGCAAACAGCAACCTTTATGAAGTGGGTCGGCACGGCCGTCGTGGCGCTGGGCTTGTTGTATGCGGTTTTGGCAGGAGGTTCCCTCTTGGCGGCACAGGCCAATGCCGATCTCAACCGTGCATATGAGGCATTGGCGGCCGATGGCCGTCCCATGAAAGCAGAACAAATCATCCCGGCACGAATTCCGGACTCGGACAATGCCGCCCTGCTTTACCAGGTCGCCGTATTGCAGCTCAAGGCCGAAACGGGCGTCAAGAGCGGACTCTTCGCGGAACTCATCGAACTGGCGGACCGAATCCTGGCGGAGAAGCCGGACAACCAGGCAGAGGAGCAGTTCAAGGCATTATCGGAACGGCAGGTGGTGCAGGATGCAATGGCGATACTGCGCCGCGGCACAATGAAAGCCGGGTGCCGGTTCGATGTAGACTACTCCAAGGGCGCAGAAATTCCTCTTCCTCACGCCGGCGACTTGAGAAACATGACAAAAATCCTCTGCGCCCAAGGCCGCCTGAGCGCGCAAAATGGGAATGTGGGGCAGGCTTGGGATGATGCAATTGCGAGCCTCCGTCTTGCAAACTCCCTTCAAACCGAGCCGCTTCTCATCAGCCAATTGGCCCGCAGCGCTCAATTTGACCTTACCGCCGATCTCATCCGGTCCGTTGCGGAAATCGGGCTGCCGAGCCAACTGCAATATGATGAGATAATGAAGCTTCTGCTGTCTTTCGAGAATACCGCGCCATTTGTCCTGGCAATGGACGGCGATAGGTTGTTGGTCGGCGAATGGGCATTCCGGCTCCCGCTTTCCGCACTCAACAAGATCATAGCAGAGCAAGAGGATGGGAGCACCAAGCGTAAGCTGACGACTGCTCTTCTCAGCCGTGATCACGCTGCTTATCTGACGGCAATGCGTGCGTGTTCTAAAAATGCGTCTGAACCCTATTCCTCCGATGACGCCGAACTCATGGAGCGATTGTTGAAAGATGTGCCTCCGGATTGCGTTATCACCAGGATGATCATTCCCGCCTACTCTCCCGTCAAGGGGCGATACGTGTCCATGATAGCTCAAGAGCGTGTGATCCGGGCTGGTTTGGCCGCTCTTCAGTATGCGAGCAAGGAAGGCGGGTATGCGGAGCGTCTCGACGCGCTCAAAGCGGGCAATCTCGTTGACCCGTTCACGGGGAAAGCCTTGATTTATCGCACGACACCGTCAGGTTTCGTCGTCTACAGCGTGGGACAGAACCTGGTTGACGAAGGAGGCGCCGCTTCCAAGCAGAAAGGCGTCGGCGACATTGTTTGGATCTGCTCGGCGGCAAAGAGAGCCGAACCGGAGAATTGACTCGAATTGATTCGGCAACGCTTCAGACAGAACAGTCAAACGGTCAATACCAATCAGATGGGGGCGTCACTTTTCCGTTCCCGTCGCTCTCATTGCCGAATTTCGGGTTGTAGACAAACCCATGATGGTCCGCGTGTTCCGGCCGCTCCGGCAGCTCCCAGCACTTATTCTGGCTGAACACCGGCGTCTCCTTAAACTTGTTCTTGACCACCCCTTTCTTTTCCAGGTGTTTCATGCAAGCCACTATGCAACCGCGCGCTCCGCAGATCGGCAACGGATGGTCTGACAGCGCCTTGTAGGTGGGCACTTTGGGAAATATCGCCCAGCCGAGATCCCAGGCCTGCAGCCATGTGACTTCCTGTTCCGCAATAGGCAAGTAAACACCCGGAAAAGATTTGACGAAATGCGGCGAGCACTTTCGGTTGAGGCCGAAATGGGTCAACTTGCACTTGCCCAAGTCTATGTCGCACCAGCTCACGTCTTGGCCTTCCACCTTGATAGCCACGGCTTTGTCGCGCGGCAGCGCCCCTGCGGGACAGTCCTTGCAGCATTGCTTGCAACGGTCGCAAATCCTGTTCACATTCACGGCGTCGGGCTCAAGCTCCGCTTCGGTGAGGATGACTCCTATCCTTTGGCGCGGACCGAATTCCTCGGTCAGAAACACCTTGCTCCACCCGATTTCTCCTATTCCGGTCATGGTGCAGGCAATTCGATTGTTGAGAGCGATTTCGCGCGGAGGCTTTCCAGGCTTGGGGCTTGGACCGCGCGGACCGAACTCCCTTAGTGAAGCTGACGAAGGCGCGGACATGGCCTCATAACCGTGGGATTCGATGAAGCGCGAAAGACGGTAGCCGGTCTTGCCTATGAGGCCGTTTAAGCCGGAATAGCCGAAGACCTGATAGCTGGGCCAATGCGTGCCTTCTTCAATGCCGCGATAACAGCCGCGAATTATGCGTTGCACAAAACCTATCACGGATTTGGCCCGCGGCATCATGTTGAGCGGATCCATGTCCGGCGGCGCGTTCTTGAAACGTTCAATATTGGCCACCCCAATTTTATCAACACCTATCGAGGCGGCAAATTCCTTCAGGCTTTTGCTGGTTAACATGTTGCCTCCTCACCGGTTAGTTGCCAGGTTCACGGAATGGAGATTTCAGGCTGTTTTTGAGGCGGCCGGAAGCTTCCAGATGCGCAACACAGGCTCTGCCGCACGCTGCCCCAAGTCGGTTCGGCTCGGCGCCTGAATCATACGGATTGCCCGTGATGCCGGTTTTACATACACGACACACCTCGTGGCGTATGGGACGCCACTTCTGTTCTCCCGCGGCTAGAGACACTTTGTTCCAGTTCTTTGTATCGTAGGATAACGCAGGACATGCCCTGATGCATTCCCCGCAGTGGTCGCAAACCTCTTCCGTTTGCAGGGGATCTCCGGGCAATTCCAGTTCTGTGACAACAGCCATGAAAACCTGACGGGGGCCAAACTCCGGGGTGAGGAAAAATTTGCCTTCGCCTATTTGTCCCAGACCGGCTAAATAGGCCAGAAGTTCCATATCAACTATGACGTCCGGCTCCACCTTGCCGGCAGCCACGGCCACGCCCTGCTTTCGCAAGTCGGAGCTCATGTTATGCAGCGGCACGCACTCCCATCCGTCCGACTCAAGCTTGCGGCAAAAATTATAAGTGTTTTCCACCATGACAGAGAAGGGGCTGCCGCCGCCAAACGCGTTCCAGCAGGAACCCACTTCCATTCCGCGCAAAGCCCCGCGCAGCACCTGGTAACCCAGCACAATTACCGACTTGGCTTTGGGTTGAATTTTAAGCGGATTGCTCTCATCAGGCATTCCCGTCAAACGATCTCGGGATGCTATTCCCGCCAAATCAATCCCGCACTCCTTGGCAATCTTTTTCACTTCCCATGCTTTCATGGCAATATTCCTTTCTTGAGAGCCTCCTGCATAGAGCCCCGCCACAGACCGCAGGTTCAGTCCACACTTCAGCCTGCGCCCTCTCGTTCATTGCCCAATCACACGACCAAGATAGACGGCGGCACTGTCCCATATTTCTGAACGCTTGTCAACCTTTCCCAGTTTTCAGAGCCAGACATAGAGTGTTGCAGTAAAATATGTTAAAATGTTTTCACAGCCCGATGGAACTGGCGCCGATACAGAGCCCGCACGCTCGCGAGATGATAAGGCAGATTTAGGTGAAGCGAGCATTGGTAATTCCACAACAAGTTTAGAAATTGAACCAAACCGGCGCGAAAATTAGGTTGCACAACAATCCCCGCTACTGCTATTCTATTTTTCATCAAAAAGAAGTGCGGCCATACCGCGTTTCAGTGTCACAAGACAACAATATCAAAACAATGGAGGAGCTGTTATGAGAAAGTGTTTTGCGTTGTTCTCGACCATGATCGCGGCCCTGGCGTTATCCGGTTGCGCTTCAATGCCGGGCGGGATCGCTTCTTCCAACACCCCCCTTCACAGCAGACCTTACACCGTGGTCGGACCCACTTCGGGAAGCGACAGCCACTATGCCATTCTCGGCATCATCCCCGTGACATCCGGCAACAGCCTGAAGGCCGCGGTGGCCGAGGCAAAAGGCAGAGTCGGCGCCGATGCTCTTATTGACATCACCGTTGACAGCTACACCCAGTTCTGGATTCTCTTCACGAGAACCGTGACCGAGGTTGACGCCAGGGGCATCAGGTTCAAGGAGAAATGGGAGGGCGATCCGGAAGTTCAGCGGTAGTGGCTCATTGCTGAGGAGCTGCCAAGAAAAACAAGAAAATGTGAACCCGGCTTCGCCGTGGCGCGGCCGCAAAGACCACGCCTGTGGCGTGGCGAGCGCAAAGCCTGCCCCGCAAGGCGGGGTACGCACCTGTCCGCCGTGGCGGAAAGTCAAGATTTATCCGGCGGGCATGCCGCGCCTGTGGCGGGTCAAACGCCGGATAAAAGTCTCTTTCATCCCGAAGGGATGAAGTGAAGTCCATATCCGCGGTCAACCCCGCGGATATG
>CAYWJE010000041.1:0-18340 GCA_964458525.1 uncultured Verrucomicrobiota bacterium | reverse complement strand
AAGCGGGGTAAACAGCACGGCTTGCCACGCCAAAGGCGTGGTCCCGCCGATCTCTTATGCAACCAGCTGAATAGTCACCGCGCAAATTGCTTAATCGTGCTGATAGCAACCCCGTTGTAGAGCTCGTGAACGGTTACCCGACACACTGCCTCTGCTCAGAGCGCCCCTCAGACGGCGGCTTGGACCAGGTGGCTTGTATTGCTACGGGATTCCTTGCTGGAAGAGAATATATTCAGGCGTTCTTTCGACGAAGGAATGCCCAATTCCTCTCTGTATTTGGCGATTGTCCTGCGGGCGACGCGAAGGCCCTTTGCCTTGAGGCGCGCGGATATCTGGAGGTCGGTCAGTGGCGCGCCGGAATTCTCGCCATCAACGGCCTGTGCAATCAGATCTCTGACACATTCGGGGGTCATCGAGGTTCCGTCGGAGCAGTTGTAACCGCTCTGGAAGAAGTGCTTCATCGGGAAGAGGCCGCGGGGTGTCTGGATGTGCTTGTTGGCTATAGCCCGGCTCACGGTCGTCTCGTGAACGCCGATCTTCTCGGCAAGCTGTGCCATGGTCAGGGGACGCGGAACACCGTTTTCCGTTTCGAGGAAATCCGCCTGCACCTTCAAGATCTCCTCGGTCACCCGCCGCATCGTCTCCTGCCTCTGGCGTATGCCCTGGATGATGAAGTTGGCCGATCTGATCTTGTCCCTGATATATGACATCTCCTGTGAGCTGAGATGATCCTTGTTCAGGAGCCGCCTGCAGCTTGCGCTGATCCTCAACTGCGGAATGTATTCGTTGTTGAGGTCTACCTTCCAGCCTTTTTCGCCCTTGCGCAGCGTGACATCGGGTTTCACATACCGCGCCGCGCTGATATCCGAGAACTCGCCGCCCGGCCGCGGATTAAGTCCCCTGATGAACGTCATGGCTTCCAGGATTTCAGCTTCCGGGACACCAAGGAGTTTGGCCACATCCGCGTACTGCCTGCGGCCCATGGCGTCGAGATACTTTTCTGCCAGCAGGCGCGCAAGCCGATGTTCTTCGTCGTCGGGGATCTGCAGCAGGAGACATTCCGGGAGATTACGCGCGCCCACTCCGGTGGGATCCATGCTCTGCACGGCCTTTAATGCGCTTTCCAATTTCTCTATCGGGGCGCCGGAAAAAGCGGCCAGCTCGTTGAGTCCGATTTCCAGGTATCCCCTGTCATCTATGAAGCCTATCAGCACTTCGATCAGCTCCCTGTCTTCTTTCGGCAGACTCGCGAGTCCCGCTTGTTTGAGAAGGTGCTGCTGCAGAGATTCCTTTTCCTCGATGGAGTTGAAGGCATACTCGTATTTCTCCATCGCATCGTTGCATGAATCGTAACTCGTGGAGCTATCAGCCTTCGAGGACTCGTCGTTCCATTCCATTGCCGCCTCTTTGAGGAATTCATACTGGTTGTCAATCTGTTCTTCCTTCAGGTCCTCCTCGGATTTATCCGGCTGCAGGGCTTCTCCCTCCGCTTCAAGGGCATCACTGTCGTTCGATGTGTCAGAGTCGGTATCCTCATTGAGCTCAAGCGCTGGATTGGATTCCAGTTCCTGGTGGATCACCTGTGAAAGGTCAAGGGTGGACATGTGGAGAAGCCTGAGCCATTGAAGCAGCTGGGGAGCGAGGCTGAGTTGCTGAGAGGTGTTCAAACCCTGCTGAAAGCTGAGATTAAGATTCATTTTTGCACATCCTCGATTTCTGTTTTTGTCCTGGAAGACGACTTCTTGTCTGATTGCGCCTTCATATAAGGCAGAAAGCGTGCCAACTTTCCAGGGACGCGGCAAAAAAATGCCTTATCACCTGAAAAAGGCCGTTTTATGAGGAAAAATGAAGAATAAAATCTTCCGGCGGGACTTGATTCCTAAGCGGTGCGGGAGAAATATGGCTGGTTGAAACTGTCGGATATGGCGACAGGTGTGGTGGCCGATTCAGAAAAAGTCGGGATTCTACTGTATCGCCAGTTCCATATGAAAGACTGCATCGCCCAGGGAAACCGGAATGACGGTGGTCGCGCAGCCCTTCGGACTCTCGAGGTGATGGTCCGTGCCGACAACCATGGCGGGGAGACTAATCACGAAATTGACATTATCCTGTTGCAGGGCTGCCTTGGCGCCGCCGGCCGTCATGTTGGCCAGTTCCCCTATTGCGTCCTTCAGTTCCGCCTCGTCTACCGGGTCATCCGGCCCCATCATTATCATGCCGCGGAAAGCCTGTTCGGCGGTATGTTTCGGAAAAATAAGGGTCATTCGTCCGTTGATATGATCGCCGGTAAGCCCGATGGTTCCGGAAATGGCTCCGCTCGGGAAGTGATCATGCTTGGACATTGACTCTCCGCAAGCAGCCTTCGTGAACACCATGGTTTCAAATGTTTCGGATAAGCTGTTACAAAACGCTGGCAAGACCTTATTAAGTTTATCTGCTGCCGATATCGAATTTTCCATATACTCTTAAATTTTCCTGTCAGTCTGATAATGTTCCTACGCGGAAAACAGTTCATCCATCTTTGCCTTCAGGACGTCTGGAGTGAATGGTTTCACGATGTATGAAGTGACGCCCTTGGTAATTGCTTCAACGATATCCTGCTTGCCTCCCTCGGTGGTCACCATCATTATGGGAACCGTTGCGTAGTTGGGGAGCTTGCGCAGTTCCACCGCAAATCCCAGACCGTCCATCTCCGGCATGTTCCAGTCCGTCAGCACGCAGTCGAACTGCTTCTCCTTGCACTTCGCGAGCGCTTCAACGCCGTTACCTGCCTGCTCCACCTTGGTGAATCCGCAGCGTCCCAGGGTATTGGCCACTATTCGCCGCATTGTTGAGGAATCATCCACCACCAGTATCATCTTGTCGCTGAAATCAGCCATCTCTCTCCTCCTTTTAAATCCGAGCGTTCTATCAAGACAGCACATGTTCATCTGTAACTAACTATCTATCTATCAATTTACATCAGGCTCGTAGAGCGTTTTTGTCTTTCATAATTCTTTTGACAGAACCAACGCGGGCGGGCAACCCACGCAATTCAGCTCCGTGAAAGGGATATCACGAATTGCGTTCCTTCTCCGGCCTTGCTGTGAACCTGTATTTTTCCTCCTGCCTCTTCCACCATCTTCTTAACCACGTCCATTCCCACGCCGCGCCCGGAAATATCGGTTACCTGTTTGGCGGATGAAATGCCGGGCAGGAAGATCAGGTTCATGATCTGTTCGGGCGTGATCTTCCCGTCGCGCGGCACGAGGCCCTTTGTCAGGGCTTTCGTGAGGAGTGTTTTGAAATCAATGCCCGGCCCGTCATCCGCCACGATCAACAGAACGCTGCCCTTGTCTTCCCGGATTTCCACGCGAATGATGCCTTCCTCCGGCTTGCCCGCTTTGCGCCGGAGCGCGGGGATCTCGAGCCCGTGATCCACGGCATTGCGTACCATGTGCATCAGCGGGGTCTCCAGGACTGATGCCAGGCTGCGAGGTATCCGTATGGTTTCTCCGGATAGCGCCACCCTCGCCTTCTTGCCTATGGCAGCCGCCGTCTCACGGGCAATGCGTGGCGCGCGTTGCAGCAGGTCGGAAGCCGGCACCGAGCGTAATTCCTGCAATTGCCGACCCATTTCCGATGCCGTTCGCGCCAGAATATCTGCCGCTTCCGGCAGCGCCTGTACGGCATTGCCGGTCGCCGAGGCCAGCTTCTTCGAGAGCGCCGCCAACTGCGCCTGAATTTTATCAAACTTGTCCAGATGTTTTTCCGGGATCCTGATAGTCCTCTCGATCGCCGCGGCCGGGTTCGCCGCCTGCGCGGGATGCGCGGTCGTCGCGGTTGGCGCAGCTGCCGCAGCGGGTTTAGCCTGCGCCGGAGCTTGCGTCGGCGGCTTCGCCGGCGTCGCTGTGGGGGCCGGGGTGGCCGCCGTGCCGTCGGGCCGCATGCGCTGTAAGGAAACCAGCAGTTCTCCGAATTTCGTTTTATCGGCCACCTCGTCTTCGCGCTTCCGGATGCGTTCGAGAATGGCCTTGATTTCGTCCACCCCGGCCAGCAAAAGCGACACGAGATCCGGGAAGGGGGCGCAGCGCTGTTTGCGGAGATCATCGAGCAGGTTCTCCATCTCGTGGGAGAGCCGGCGCACCTGCATCAATCCGAGGAAGGCGGAATTGCCCTTTATGGAATGGAGCGGACGGAAAATGGCATTGATCAGATCGAGATCGCCCGGACGGGACTCCAGCTCTACAAAAAGCTTGTCCGTGGCGTTCAAGTCGGCTTCCGACTCATCCACGAACTCCGCCAGTATCGCGAGATCATCCTCGATGAATTTGTTGTCTTCAGCCATGGTGAACCGTTAGAGATGCAAGTTATCGCGGGACAGCCGGCTTTATGGCAAGCAGGTGCTTCATTTTACCCTTCCAGTCCTGTATATTAACAGAGGCGCGCGACACGGCATCCTCGATCTCCCGGAGGTCCGGCCACGGCTTGAAAACACATGTGTCGGCGCCGTGCCGCATGCAGGCCATGACGTTTTCCTGGGTCACGTAGCCGGTCATGATTATCACGTGAATCATTGGAAACTCGCGCCGGATGATCCGCAGCAGCGCCACCCCGTTCATCACGGGCATTACGATATCCGATATCACAATATCGAACTTGCTTTCCGCCAGTTTGTCAAGGGCTTCCTGCCCGTTACCGGCCGTGTCAACGTCACGCCCCATGAACCGGAAATGCCGGGACAGTGCGTCGCGGATTTCGGATTCATCGTCCACGATCAACAGTCGCATTTTTGTATTCATATAACCCCTTATCCGAAAGCCATCAGCGTTTCCGACATCTTGGACTGCTCGACCACCTCGGCGACCATCTCGGCGATGTCGCGCACCCCGAGCCCGAGCCGTTTCCACACGCCGATGTTGTAGGACGGCGCCGTGTTGTCGCCGCCGTCCCCTATATGCTCGAGGTTGCAGATGTGGTTCGCTGTGTGACACAGGCGCACGAGATCCAGGTGCGCGGGCTCCGCGCTTTCCGGGTCATGGTGGCAGCGGATCGCCGCCACGACGGCCGGCGCCAGCTTCCAGCGCTCCGCGAGCCACGCTCCGACTTCACAATGATCAACGCCGAAAACCTCACGCTCCGCCTCGAACAGCGGACGGCTGTCCGTGGAAGCGGCGCGCACGGCTTCCATGAACTGGTCACGGAACTGGCTTTCGAAGACTATTTTGCCGATATCGTGCAGGAGCCCGGCGAGGTGCATGATATCGCGCTGCATCTTGCGCTCGAATGTTGATTCGGTTTTTCTGTAAAGTACGTTTGCGGCAATTCCAACGCACACCGAGTGTCGCCAGAATTCCTGGCGGTTAAACCCCGTGCTCTGTCTGGGATCAAAGGCCTTGAAAACCGATGTGGAAAGGGCGACGTTTTTGATGGCCGTAAAACCCATGCGGGCGACAGCGTGCTGGATGGATGAAATGTTTTCACCGGCGAAATAGGCCGCAGAATTGACGAGTTTCAGAATCCGCGCCGTCATGGCCGGATCGTCCTTGATAATTTTAGCCACCTGAGAGGCATCGGCATTTGGATCGTTCACGACGGAGGTTAGCCGCGTCATCACGGCTGGCAGGGTCGGCAGGTCGGCTTTCTTCTCCAATATTGCAAACACGTTTTCCCGGTTCATGTTGCTACTCCTCGTGTGGTTTATTTCTATTCCACCTTGGCAGTCGGGGTCTGCTCCTTCATTGCCCAACTCCCCACCGATTCGCTGACCCACTGACTCACCGCTCCGCTGCCTTTGGCTCTCACTCCACCTCTACGGCGAGCGACTGCTCTTTCTCGATCGCCGGCAGCTTTACGTAAAAAACGGTTCCCTTGCCCGGCTCTGTTTCGACCTCAATCGTGCCGTTGTGCCCCTTCACTATGCCGTGGCTTACGAAGAGGCCCAGCCCAGTTCCGCCCTGGCCCCTTCGCATGGTGAAGAACGGGTTGAACAGGTTGCTCAGCACCTGCTCATCCATTCCCGGGCCGTTGTCCCGCACCGATATCACCGCATGCCCGTCCTCGTTCCGGCCCGTGATCAAGAGCTTGCCCTCTCCGCGATATTCCCTCATCACGTTTGCCGCGTTCAGAACCAGGTTCACTATCACCTGGTGCAACAGCTGCTCGCTCCCCAGTACACGCGGCATATTTTCCTGGAATTCGACCGTCACGTCAATATCGTGCTTGATCTGGTTATGCGTCATGCGCAGGGCTGAATCCACCACTGCCCTGAGGTCAATAACTCTGCTTTCGTCCTTGTCCTCGGCGATGTAATTCTTCATGCCCTGCACGATGGCCGTGATCCGCGTGCAGCCTTCTTCCATGCCCTTGACCAAGCCGGGCATTTCTTTGCGAACGAATAGCATGCGCTCCCTGGCATTATTGTCAACCGCATCACCGAGATCAAGGCATTTCAACGTCGCGTCCCAGAACAATCGGAACGTCTCAAGATTGGACCGTATAAAGGTGGTCGGGTTGTTGATCTCGTGCGCTATACCCGCGGCGAGGACGCCCATGGCGGCGAGCCGGTCGGCGCGGATCAGCTCCTGCGTCTGCTCCTCGATCCGTTTTTCAAGCTCATGGACCTTCTCGGCAAGAAGCTCGCGGTTTTGGCGCAGGTCGGCAGTCTGTATTTCGAAGCGCTCTTCCGCCTGGCATTTTTGTCGGCGAAGCAGGTTCTCGGTCTGCTTGATGCGCAGCGAGGCCTTGATATGGGCGACTAGATTCGCCGTTTCGAAGGGCTTGTGCAGGCAGTAATCCGCGCCCGTTTCCAGGCCGTTGACTATATTCTGCGATTCCTTCTGAGATGCCGTGACCAGGATCACGGGAATATCGTGCGTGGCCTCGTCTCCCTTCAGGCGCGAGCACACTTCCGCCCCGCCCATGTCTGGAAGGCCGAGGTCCAGAAGTATCACGTCAGGCTTTTTTGCCATGGCGAGCTCCAGTCCTCGCGCGCCCGTGTCAGAGGCGAATACCTCGGTGCCGGGGAAGGAGCGGATGATGATTTCCGAGAGAAGTTCCAATATCGTAGGATCGTCGTCTATAAGCAGGAATTTGGACATCTCTTCTCTCACCTCGGTGACCTGAACAACTCATGCAAAATGTAACACGAATGAATTAAATTTTGCAACTGGATTCAGCGTTTTCTCATCACCAAAGAGATGACAGACTTATTTCACCATGGAGGGCATGAAGCAGGAGATTCCCTTCATGCTCTTCATGTCCTTTATGGTGGATATTCGTTTCCTTCTGTTTGGAGCTCTTCTCTGATTCAAGCTGATTTGATGATGCTAGATCAGTTGTAACTACTCGGAAGGACCTTCTCTGGATTGTTTGAAATGCCATAGTACGGGCGGGCAGGCAGTGCTTACGCACAGGCGCTGCAGGCGGGTGCTGGCCCTCCCATTACCAGAACTGCATATCTGCTGGAATTGAGGGAGGGTCGGCGTTCCGCCGACCGCATAGCTGAGTAGTTACGAGATCAGTTTATTGCGTCTCTCGCAGCGTGTTGAGAATGCAGCGGATGACCTTCTCCTGTTCCCTGGCCGTCATGGAGGGCGAACTGGGCAGATTCAACCCCCTTTCGGCCAGGGAATCGCTTTCACCCCGTTCGGCTTTGACGCATTTCCCGGCCTTCCACGCCCAGACGCGGTCCTTGATGTAGGGCTGCCCGTGCAATGGCGGAAAGAATTTGCGCGCCTGTATGCGGTCGGCCTCGAGCGCGCGCAGAATTGCGTCACGGCGCTTTGCGCTGTCGAGAACGATGGAATACATCCAATAGGAGCTATCGGTTCCGGGGACTTCCGGGAACGTCTGGATTCTGTCAATCCCGTCGAAAGCCTTTCCGTAGCGGGCGGCGATAGCCTTCTTTCTGTTGAGCAACCTTTCTATCCGCTTCATCTGGCCGAGGCCGAGCGCGGCTGCCAGGTTGCTCATTCTGTAATTAAAACCCATGCGGTCATGGATGTAGCCGTTGACGCCGGACTTCGCCTGGTTCACGAGGTGCCGCACCTTTCGTGCGAAGGATTCTGAATCCGTCACCACCATGCCGCCGGCGCCGGTGGTTATGAGCTTGTTTCCGTTGAAGCTGAAGCAGCCGGCATGGCCGAAAGAGCCGGCGTGCCGTCCGCCCAGCGTTGAGCCGAGCGCCTCGGTGGCATCCTCGATTATCTTTGTTCCGAATTTTCGTGCCACCCGCGCGATCTCCGGCATGTCGCAAACGCAGCCGTAGAGATGAACCGGGATCACAGCGGCCGGCTTGCGGCCCGCCGCTGAGAGTTTTGCGCACACTGCATACAGCAGCCTGGGATCAAGGCACCAGGTGTCCCGGCAAACGTCCACCAGCTCCGCGGCGGCTCCGCAATAGGCCACGGGGTTCATTGATGCGACGAAGGTGAGATCGGGGACTATGACGCGCGAGCCGCGGCCGACGTCCATGGCGTGAAGGGTCGCATGTATGGCCGCCGTACCGGACGACACAGCCACGGCGTGGCGGACGCTGGTGAATGACGCGAACTCGCGCTCGAATTCAGCTATCATCGGACCGGCAGACGAAACGAAGCCGGACTGAAGGCACTTCCGAAGGGAAGTCTGCTCTTCCCTGCCCAGGACAGGTTCGCAAAGAGGAATGATCCTGTCTTTCACTATTTTCCTTCCAGGCGGCCCGATTCTGCGCAAACAACACCGTGCAGCTCGTCTAACGATGCGATGGTCAGATCCGCTGCGGCGTCCCTGCCGTTTTCTTTGCGCAGCTCTTCGTTGCCGTCATTTTCCGTCGGCTTGTCGTTGCGGGCTGGCCTCCTGATCATAACGGTCCGCATCCCCGCCCTGTTCGCCGCCTGGAACTCCGACGTTGTACCGTTCCCGACGTAGACCGAATCGGCCAGAGGCGCGTCCATGAGCAGCTCAGCCATCTGCAGCGAATCCGTGAATTTCTCGTTGCCGAGCATGTCGGCGACATAGAGCACGGAGTCAACGAGAAGCGGAAGCCCGAGCGTCGCGACCTTTGCGCGCTGAACGTCGGAACGACCGTCGGTGACAATCCCGGCCTTCAGGTTCAGCGTCTTCATCATGGCCAGGCATACGTGCGCGTCTGGAAACAGCTTGATGCTGGGCTTGTGCGACCAGTAGACGGCTGTGAGCCTGTTGAGGAACGCCGCCTCCACGTTTTCGAAATGACCGGCGAGTACGTCCGCGAGAAGGGCTTCAGTCTTGCCGGGGCGGTATCGCTTGGCGAGCTCCTCGTAGATGGGCGTACCGTAGACCGTGAGCATGTAGTTAGCGACGGCCCTGTAGCCCCCCAGCGCGTACTCCCAGTGCGGGTAGAGAACATCGTCCAGATCGAATATGACTGCCTTGCGGGAGTTCATGTGAGGATTCCTTCCTTGGCGTGTTCCATCGAAGCGCTGGTGAGGTCCGCCGGCGTTCCGATGTCGCGCCAGTATTCTATTATGGGAAAAGCTCCAACCGATCCGCCGGTTCCTATGACGGCATTGATCAGGTCGGGCATGTCAAAGAAACGATCGCGCGGGATCAGTTCCAGGCAGGCCGGATCGAGGGTGTAGATGCCGGCATTGATGAAATGCTCGTAGACCGGCTTCTCCCTGAGCGACGCCACCTTGCCGTCCGCTATCTCGACGACTCCGTAGGGAACATCAACCTTTCGCTTCTGAACGCACATCACAATAGTATAGCCGTGCTTTTTCTGAAAGCGCAGAATTTTTGAGAAATCAATATTCGTGAGCAGGTCGCCGTTGATCACGAGGAACGGGCGTTTCGGGCGCGGCTTCAGGAGGGAGAGCGCTCCCGCCGTTCCGAGCCTGTCGCGCTCGTTCAGGTAGGCCACGTTCAGATCGTGTGCGCAGCCGTCCCCGACGTGCCTCTTGATCTGCTCGCCGAGGTAATTGACGGATATCATGACATCGCGCAGTCCGCTGTCGCGCAGCCCTGAGAGAATGTGATCGAGTATGGGCTTTCCGGCGACCTGCAGAAGCGGCTTCGGGGTATCGAGCGTCAGCGGCCTGAGCCGGCTGCCGAGCCCGCCTGCCATGACGATGGCGTCCTGTCCCCTGAGGTTGTCGAGAACCGTGTTGATGATCTCCAGGCGAACGGGCCTGTTCGACGAATCCACCACGGGCAGCTGCTTGATTGAGAGCCGCTCCATTATCTCGAGCATCTGGGCATAGGAGGTTCCCAGCGGGACCGTGACCGGTTTGCGGTTCATGATCGTTGAGACCGGCTGCCGCATTCCTACGCCGGCCAGGATGCCCCTGCGTATGTCGCCATCAGTTACGGCGCCGACAATGGCGCCGTCACGGTCGGTAACGAGCACGATTTCCATGCCGGACTTGTTGATCTTGTGTATGATCTCCTGAATGCACTCGGATTCAGCGGCCAGCGTGGCGGAGAGGTTCTTTGACTGTACGCTCTGCGGATTGCGCCTGTATTCCGCGAATATTTTGTGGCCGGGAGTGGTGATGGAATGGGCTTCCATTTCCACACCCTGGCCTATGATACTACGCGCGCCAAGAAGGCAGTTCTGCCCTATAACCGCGCCCGACTTCACGACGCAGCCGGCGAGCAGGATTGTTCCCCGGCGCAGGACGACGTCGTGCGAGCACCGGCTTGACTTGGCCTGGAATATGGGGAAATGGATTCCGCGCTTGAGCAGGATGTGGAACACGCTCTCACGGTCAAACCCGTCGGGCGAGGATGATGTGCCTATAACCGCGCCGCCGGCGGCATCCGGGATGTCCGCGAGCCAGCCGATGACGGGAATGCCGCCGATGGACTGACCCTTGAGGGCGGGGTCGGGGTCGAGAATGCCCGTCGCGCGGAACTCCGGGTACTCACCGCAGATATCCAGCAGGTCGCGCAGGAAGAGCCCGGCTCCGATGATCAACAGGTCCTGCGGCTCGCAGAACATCAATTCGGAATCGCACGGAGTCACATCCGGCACCGCGAGAGTTTTGTGTCTGTGTTTCATGTAACAGCTTAGGTAGTCAGGAGTCAGAATTCAGAATCCAGAATAACATGCCATTGAAGAGGGCAAGGGACATTCCGCCAAGACCCTGCGTTTAACGCCTGTTCTCTTCGTGTTTTCGTTATTCTGACTCCTGACTCCTGAATTCTGAATACTTGAGTAGTTACCATTATCCATATTATCTTTGTCCGGGCTGTCCCGCGTGCCTGCGCAGGATTGCCGCGTACTGGCAGAGGTAGCAGGCCAGAGTGTAGAGACTGTAATTAAGGCCCGTGGCGACTGGACGCTCGCCGCCCAGTTTGCTCTTTCCGTTCTTGTCGTTTGCCATGATCATACTCCTTGTCGTGTTGTTATCAATGGTTTTCAATCCGTTCACATGCGGTTAATCACCGTGTCCAGCAGTTCGTCAACCGTGGATATTATTTTCGCTGCGGCTCCGAACGCGCGCTGGGCGGCGATGAGATCTATCATTTCCTCGTCAACGCTCACCCCCGTGGTTTTCTGGATCTCGTCGCCCAGCATGCTGACCACGTACTGGCTGTCGTTTGCTCGTGCCAGCTCGGACTGCACGTTCACTCCCATCGTGACGAGGGTGGAGTTGAAGAAGTTCTGGAGGGTCATGTTGTCGAGCTGGCTGGCGTCCGTCTTGAAAGCAAGCTGAGCTATGGCAAGCGCGTTCGCGCCGTCTCCCGCGTTGGGCGTGGGAACGGCGTCAATACGGGTCGCGGCGGCAGCCACATTGCGCGGGTCGCTTATGTTGAGCGCAAAGTCCTGAGCGCCGGTGCCCGTGAAGAAGTCCATTCCCTCGACGCCGTCGAGGTCGTAGCCGGCGGTGTGGAGGGCGTTGACGTCGGTGACGAGCGCGGCGGCAATTTCATCCAGCTTGTCGAGCAGGTCGTCGGCTTCCTTTGTGAGGTCGCACCACGCCCCCAGCGTGCCGCCGGTGATTGTCACCACATTGCCATCGAGCGTGAAGGCGGCAGGATCGCTGGCGGTCTGGATGAGGTCATTCCTGGTCAACCCGTCGGCGCTCACGAGTGTCTCGCCGCCTATGGAGATGTTGAAATCCAGGTCAACGGTGATGTTTGTCAGCTTGGCCAGGTCCCTGATCAGTGTGTCGCGCCGGTCGAGCAGGTCGTTTGCGCTCGCCTGTGGCATGCGCGCCATGATCTTGTTCATCTCCTGGATCTGCTCGGCAATGTTGTTGATATCGTCCACTTCCCTCTTCACCATGCCGGAGAAGGGAGTTCCGACCCCGTCGCCTGCCGCTATCTGGTCCTTGTAGTCGGCCAGATTGTCATAAAGAGTGTTTGCGTAGTCTGCCAGGGACGAGGCCTTGCCGAGGAGAACGCTGCGGAGCGCGGAGTCGTCAGCCGTATTGGCGACGTCCTGCCACGCATTCCAGAACTCCTGCAGCCGCATGCCCAGCGAGTTCTCGTTGTTTCCGGTGAGCAGCGCCTCCATGGTCTGCAGGGAGTCGGACTGGGTGGAGTGGTACTCGGAGGTGGAAAGCTCGCCGAGGTACATCATTTCCTGCAACCTGCTGTATGCCCGCTGGATATCAATCACGGTCACGCCCGCGCCAATCGCGAAGCGCTCCGCTCCGCTTCCGCTGGCGAGCAGGGGAGGGGCGGTTTTTATGGCCGCGGTCTGCTTGTGGTAACCGTCCGTTCCGGCGTTGGCGATGTTATGGCTTATGGTCGCGAGGCTCTGCTGGTGGGCCAGCAGGGCACTCTTTCCTATGATCAATGAATTTGTGAGCGACATGGCGTTATCCCGTTTGCTGGATTAGTAATCCCGAAGCCCTGGCTCCCAGCGCGCCGTTGGAGTTATAGGTCACCACCCCGTCGCCGGCTTTGGCCGTGAGGCCCATGATGGTCCTGTCAACTACGCCCAGGAACGACATTGCCAGCATCCTGCTGGCTCTTAGGTCCTGCTTGATGCTGTTTACCAGCGCGATGGTTTCGCGCCTGGTGTCCTCCGGGAGAGCTGAAGCCGCCGGATCATTACCGCCCCGGAGCGAGTGGAAGTCGCGCGCGATTCTCTCCTCCTCGGCGACCGCCAGGGATATGGCATCCGGGTCGCGCTTGAGCAATGCGTTCCTCAGCGATTCGGAGGCGGCCCTGAGCGTCTGGAGAAACTCGATCGCGCGGCCGCCGTGCGACTGTGTATTCTGTATTAACATGCGGTCTTGCCCTCTCACCTGTTCATTTGTTTGTAAAGCATCTTGCTTATACCGATGGCCTCGGACTCTCCAATCGCCCGGGCGGTCTGTTCGATCGCGAAATCGCGCATGGAGTCGCTGCTGCCCGAGGCGTCCTCGTCAAGCATCCCCGTTTTGAGGCTGTCCTTGAGGATCATACCCAGGAGCACGCCCTCGAACTCCTTACATGATTCCCGCAGGGTATTGTTTTCCACGTCGCCCGTCGCTTCGGTGCGGATGGCCCGTGGCTGATTTATCGCCCCAAGCAGGTCTGAATTAGCATTTGCGTTTACGGGTTCCATTCGCTCTCACCATCCTACATTGCCACCAGTTCCATCTGGATTGCGCCGAGTTCGCGGAGTGCTTCCAGGATCGAAATCAGGTCCCGCGGGGTCGCGCCCATCTTGTGGAGCACGCTTGCAAGGTCATGCACGGTGGTCGTGTTGGGGATCACCATCACGCGGGCGTTTTCCTCGTCCACATCGGTGTCGAAATCGGGTGTTTCAAGCGACCTGATGCCCGGCTGCGGGCCGCGCATCACGAGGTCGACCGGCTGGGACGGGTGCAGGGTTTCCTTGATCGTGACTGTCAGGTTGCCGTGGGCTATCACGGCCTCGCTGATGTGGACGTTGCCGCCCATCACGATCGTGCCGGTGCGTTCATTGACCACTATCTTGCTCTGCAAATCGGGGGTGAGTGTGAGTTTTTCAAGCTGCGCGACGAAGGTAGCCGACTCGCCCATGTCCATCTTGTCCTGGGGAATGGCGACGGAGATTATGCTCGCATCGTCGGCTATGGCCACGTACCCGAATTGCTTGTTGATCGCCGCGGCCATCCTGTCGGCGGTCGTGAAATCCGGGTTCCTGAGCACCAGGCGCAGGATGCCGCTCTGCGTGAAATTGAGCGGCTGGCTGTATTTCAGCTTTCCGCCGGAGGGCACCACGCCCGTTGTTGTTATGTTCTTGCCGACGGTCATGCCGCCCCTCGCCGCGACGCCGGCGCTGAATCCGCCGATCGTAAGCCCGCCCTGGGCGAGGGCGTAGACCTCGGCGTTCGGGTCCATCAGCGGGGTCATCAGGAGCACGCCGCCCTCGAGTGAGGTGGCGTCCCCGAGCGATGAAACGATGACGTCTATCCGGTCGCCTTCCTTGTGAAAAGGGGGCGCCTTTGCGGTCACAATCACCGCTGCGACGTTCTTGCTCGAAATGTCGTCCACTTCTATCTTTACATTGAAGTTCTCTATCAGGTTCGCCATTGTCTGCTTGGTCAGGTCTATATCCTTGTCGCCGGATCCGTTCAATCCTATGACCACTCCGTAGCCGATGAGGTCAACGGACTCAAGCCCGGCTATGCGCGCGATATCCTTGATTTGGACCATGATCCCGCTGCTTACCGCTGCAGGCGCCTGCGCCCTGGCCGCGACTGCCGCGCAGAAAAAGGCCAAGCAGCAGAGCAATGTATTTTTGATTTTTGATTTTTGATTTCTGATTTTCATGATGTCGCCCGCATTGCGTTCAGAACGGGTTGATCCAGTTAAGAAAGGAGGAGAGAACCCCTCTCTGCGTGTTTTTCACAAGCGGACCGGAGCTCTCGTACCTTATGGTCGTATCCGCGATTGATGACGATTGGACGGTGTTGTTCCTGGTGATATCAGATGGGCGCACGGTTCCAGTGAGGATCACTTTTGCGGCTTCCTCGTGTATCTTCACGGACCGGCTGCCCTCTATCAGGAGGTTTCCGTTGGGCATGACATCAATCACCTGCACGGTTACCCTGGTCGTGAACTTATCGCTGCTCTCCCGTGAGCCGTCGCCGGCAAAGGAGCGCTCGGTCTCGAGGCTCCAGGCGGGGAGCGATATATTCGTCCAAGCGGTGGGATTGTCGTCAATCTTGGGATGACCAAAGCTCAGGCTGCCTGCCGCGGAAGAGGAATTCTTCGACGAGTTCTTGGCGTCCATGCTTACGCTGGCTTCCTCCTCGATGATGATGGTCAGGAGATCGCCGATGCGCGTGGCCTTCGGGTCGCCGCAGAGCGCCCGTGCAAAAGTCCAATTCTTTGACTCGGAGGCCGCGACGACCTGTGCCGCAAAAAGAGCGGCCAGTAACAGAAAAGGAGTTATTGTTTTCATCATCCGGCATCTCCCGTATGTATTTCAGCCTTCCTAATGTCCGTGAGCTGGACCTTGAGCCTGCGACTGGAAATCTCGTTGACGCAAAGGATGTAATCTCCCCTGCGGCCGGTCGAGAGCGCTGTCGCGCGCGCGCTGACGGTCATTGCCCCTTGGGTCGCGACGACGTCAATCACGTCCCCGCGTCTGGCGCAGACCGGCTCGATGAGGAGGCGCCTGGTGAGCGGCTGGTTTATTCCAACTGGGCGGACGAGTTCCAGGCCCTCGATTGATTCGGTCACGGGAAAATATCCCGCGGAAGCGTCCGCGGGAACGAGCCCTGTCTGAAGGTCGTCGGGCCCCGGAGAGTGACCTGCGGCCAGCGGGATCCTGGCCGACCAGACCTCGACCATGGGCGTGATCCGCGCGTAGACGGATATGGATTGCTTCGATGAAGTCGCCGGGTTCGTGATCTCGGTTTCAAACATGAACCTGTTGGTTTCCCGCTGGGGCACGTTCCTTGTAACCTTGATCTCGACATCCGCTTTGTCGGGGATGTGGACGTAGTCCGCTATGGTCTCGCACTGGATGTCAACGGGGGCTCCATTCCATCTGGGATCCGAGAGAATATGCTGTTTCACCGCTTCGATCACTCTTTCTGATCCCATTCCGGTGGCCGAGCGCCTGATGGCTATGTTGTTCTGGCCCTGGAGAAGGACGTTGTTCATATCCGGATATTTCTGGAGGGCATAAGCTATCGAGACAAGCGAGTATTCTGCGCGTTTGCCGGGCTCCGGCGAGCGGACCACGGAGCGGTCGCCCCAGCCGGGCGGCAGCACGGAGGGATTCAGCGAGATTTCCTTGAGCAGTACGTCGGGCCCGGCAACGACGAGGCTGGGCGCGACCTCTATCAGGTGATCCGCGCCAGCCGCGGCGGCAATGCACCAAACGCATACGGCGGCCAGCAGCCCGCCGCATCTTGATCCGAAATACTCTCTTTTCATGTCTTCGCTCCCTGAAGTGGTCATGTTCAAAGCCGCCATGGCCGTTTAAGCGCTTCCGTCAGCTTCTAAGATTGTTGCCGATGCCCATCATGTCGTCGCTCGCCTTGATCGCTTTGGAAGCCGCCTCGTAGGCTCTCTGCGATGTGATCATGTTGACCAGTTCTTCCGCCGCGCTCACGTTCGAGCCTTCCAGATGTTTATGGGCGAGTGTTCCAACACCGTTTTCGCCGGGGTTGAGACCCGTTTCCGCAGTGCCGCTCGATGTCGTCTCGGTGTAAAGATTCCTGCCTATGCTCCGGAGCCCTTCCGGGTTCACAAACCGGACAAGAGTGACCTTGGTCTTTGATTCCTCCGTGCCGTTGACTATCGCTGAGAAAGAGCCGTCCGCCGCAATATTGAGCTCGGTTGTCCCGGTACTGATGGTATCGAAGTTTGCCACCTTGTATCCATCCGCCGTGACGACTTCGCCCGAGCCGTTCACCTTAAAAGAACCGTCCCTCGTGTAGGCGCTTGTTCCGTCCGGCAACGTGACCTCGAAGAAGCCGTCTCCCTCGATCGCGATATCAAGTTCGTTACCGGTTTCTACAAGCGCGCCCTGCGTGAAGCTTTTCGAGATACCCGACACCCGGGTTCCGTGTCCGATCTGGATCCCAACTGGAATCTCGCCTTCCCCGCTGTCGGAGCCGGGTGCCTTTAACACGGAGTACAGCATATCCTGAAAGCTGATCCTGCTGGTTTTGAACCCAGTGGTGTTGATGTTGGCCAGGTTGTGGGCTATGTTGTCCAGCGCCAGTTCCTGCGCTTTCATTCCAGTAATCGCCGACCATAAAGCTCGTTCCATGATTTTCTCCCGTGATGGATGTCAGCCGACCTGCAGCTGCTTGATCATTGCTTCCCTGGTGCTATCGTCATTCTTGATGATCTTCTGGCACGCCTCGAAGGAGCGCATGCACACGATCAGCTCGGCCATTTCCTCGAACACGTTTGCGTTGCTGCCCTCGATCATCTTGTTGCTCACCTTAGTGTCCTCGATATCGCCTGGGTTCAGCCCCGTTCCTGCTTCAAAGAGCGTCGGGCCGGCCTTGCTCAAGCCGGTGGTGTCGGAAAATTCAACAAGACGTAACTTGCCGATCTGTGTGTCGCCAGCATAGAGAGTGCCGTCGGAATCCACCGTGAGGGTGGAAGCGGATACGCCGGAAGGGACCGTTATATCGCCAGCTTCGCCCTGGACCTTCAAGCCGCTGGTGGTTATCAATCCGCCGTCGGAATCCACTTGAAAATTCCCGTTGCGCGTGTAGTACTCCCTATTATCGTTGGTCACAACGAAGAAACCCTGGCCCGTTATGGCAAAATCAAGAGCACGGCCGGTAGCTTTAAGGGGGCCCTGCGTGAAATCGGTGGTCAGAACTGTCGGACTTTCCTCCATCTCGGAGAAAGGACCGGAGAAGGACTGCACCTGCTCGGACAGAATGGAGTCAAACGAGGCTTGTGATATGTAGGTGCGTCTGTAACCGGGCATGCTGCTGTTCGCCAGATTATCGGCTATGATCGCAAGCTGATCCGTATAACCTTCCGTCATCGCCGTGCCTATGCTGGATACCGCTGTGTTCATGCCGTAGATTTAAGCAGGGTGCATGCCATGGGGTATGGGGTGACGAGTAGTGGAGGGTGATGGAAAAGAGGACGAGTGTCCGGGTCCGGAAAAAAAGTTCCTCTGAAAAAACTCTGTACCTGAAACGAGCAGTTGAATATCCAATATCCAACAAGAAAGTCCCAATATTCATTGGATTCCATGGATATTGGACATTCCGTGTTGGCTGCTGGGCGTTGAGTTCAACTGCGGAGCAGTTGAACTGCCGGGGTTAGGCTAAATCAGACGATCTGCGGCATCACATCATGTCGGTATGACGTGGCGCGGGAACTAATACAGCGTTCAGTAAATAACATGAACATGTTATTTACTGAACGCTGTACTAGTGTCGTGATTGACTAATCCGTCAATGAAATACCTTAACGATGTCATCCC
>CAYWJE010000040.1:0-18350 GCA_964458525.1 uncultured Verrucomicrobiota bacterium | reverse complement strand
GCACTAAAAACAGAAAATAGAAGAGCAGGACCACGAGCGAGGACGCTCATGCCACTACAGAAAAACCGGTGACGAAATCAGGTGATTGTTTTCTGTAGCTCACCAAGGCCGGCTACAGGAAACAAACAAAAACATGGATTCAATCTGCTTTTCTTTCTTCTGTAGCCGCCCCGAATACCGCCGCCGGGCGTTGACGGCTTGACAGAGAGGGGATAATACTGGCAGATTCATGAGCTTATGAAGGACTTCTTTCGCCTGGCGGAAAATCAGACCAGCATTCGCACAGAGGTCATGGCAGGCATAACGACCTTCCTGACCATGGCCTACATCATCTTCCTGCAGCCGGCCATTCTCTCCGGATCGCTTTTCGGAATGGAGACGGGCATGGATTTCGGCGCAGTGATGACGGCAACCTGCGTTTCCGCTGCGCTGGCGACCGGCATCATGGCGCTGTATGCCCGCTACCCCATCGCCCAGGCTCCGGGCATGGGCGAGAATTTCTTTTTCGTTTTCACCATCATCCCTGCCGCGGCCGCGGCCGGGTTCCAGGCCCCGTGGCGGGTCGCGCTGGGCGTGGTATTCATCTCCGGCCTGCTGTTTCTCCTGATTTCCGTGCTGAAGATCAGGAACGTGCTGATAGACGCGATGAGCCCGAGCATGAAGAATGGGATAGCGGCCGGCATCGGCCTCTTTATCACATTCATCGGGTTCCAGAACGCGCACCTGATCATCAAGGATCCCGGAACGGCTGTGAAGCTGAACGCGCAGTTCCTGTCGCCGGATGTGCTGGTGTTCTTTTTTGGCCTCGTCCTCACCGCCGCCCTTTACACGCACAACGTGCGCGGCGCCATTCTCCTGGGCATCCTGGGCTCCACCTGTTTCGCCGCCGTCTTTCGCGGGGCGATTGAGCTGTTCCCAGCGCTGGCGAACAGCCTGCCAGTGGCCGGCTCCGGAATGCTCATGCAGTTCTCGCTCGCGCGCCACGTAGTCTCCGCCCCTCCCTCGCTTGCGCCCACCTTTTTCAAGATGGATCTCGTGAACGCGCTTTCGTTCGGCATGATCCCGTTCATAGTGATCCTGCTGGTGATGGACACCTTCGATACCATAGGGACCTTGATAGGGGTCAGCGAGCAGGCGGGGTTCATGAAGGATAACAAGTTGCCGCGCGCCAGCGAGGCGCTCATATCCGACGCCGTGGGCACAGTTGTCGGCGCATGCATGGGAACGAGCACCGTAACAAGTTTCATCGAGAGCGCCGCTGGCGTCCAGCAGGGTGGAAGGACAGGGCTCACCGGACTCGTCACAGCCGCCCTTTTCCTGGTCGTTCTCTTCTTCAGCCCGATCGTGAAAATGGTCGGCAGCTACGCGCCCATAACGGCGCCGGCGCTGGTTGTGGTGGGCTCGATGATGATGCAGAACGCGCTCAAAATAGACTGGCGCGACTACTCCGAAAGCATCCCGGCCTTCCTGGTGATGATCGGCATCCCGCTAACCTACTCGATAGCCGACGGCCTCGCGCTCGGTTTCATAACCTACCCGATTATCAAGATACTGGGCGGCAGAAGAAAGGAAACCGGCTGGGTGAGCATCCTCACCGCCGTTCTTCTTCTCCTCTACATCATGTTTCTGCGGCCAAAGGCGTGATAAAATTTAGATTGGCGCCTCGTTTTTGATTTCCACGCGCTCGGCGATATTGGCAAGGTGATCGCCGATTTTCTCGAGATTGGCAACGACATCGAGGAACACCACTCCCGCGCGGACGCCGCAACGCCCGTTCTCTAACCGACACACATGCTCCCTGGATATGGTCACGCAGTCTTTATTCAACTGCTTCTCGATAGCCAGCGCTTCCACGACAGCCGCGCTCTTGCCCGTCTCCAGCGCCGCGATGACCGCCTTGAACTGGCGATCAATAAGGTTGAAATACGCCTCGAGATCCTCTTCCGCCTCCACCGTGAAATCATGCTTGTTTTCTACTCTGATCTGGGTGTGCTCCATCAGGTTCTCGGCGTGATCGCCGATCCGCTCCGCGTCGTTGACGCAGTGTATCAGCTTGGGTATGAGGCGGCTTTGCTCAGTACTGAGATCCAAACGTCCAAGCTCCACCAGGAAATCGGTGATCTCCGTCTGCAGGCCATCAATGCGGTCCTCGCGCTTTATAATTTGTTCGGCATCACTCAAGTCCTTCGCCATGAACGCTCCAAACGCTGCGTTGATATTCTTTTGACACTGCCTGGTCATGAATGCCACCTGCTTAACGCACTGCTCAATAGCTATTTCCGGCGTTATCAGCAGCAGGCGGTCCAGATACCGGATCTCCTCGACCACCGGCACGGGCTTGCCCGCGAACGTTATTTTCCGGGCGAAAGCGAGCAGCAGTCGCCACAAGACGCTTGAGAAGAGCGTGACGCTGATCACCATGAACGCCGAGTGCGCCACAGCGATCTGGGCCATGATCACGCTGTTAAGTCCCGTATCCTCAGCGATCCGGTCCGGCAGGATCATCAAGACCCCTCTCTGAAACAAGCCGGAAACCAGCAGCGGCACGAACAGGAACACGGCCAGTATTTTGAATATCGTGTTGGCATTTGCCACTGCCCGGGCGGTCCGGGTCGCCCCTATCGCGGCAAGCTGGGCGGTGATCGTTGTTCCTATGTGGGCGCCGAGCAGCAGGGGCAACGCAGTTTCCAGCCCGAAGACGCCCTGGAGCGCCATTATCTGGACGATGGCGATCGTCGCGCTCGAACTCTGGATGATGCAGGTGAAGATCATGCCCGTAATAATTCCAAAGAATGGGCTCGATCCGTACTCCTTGAAGAATGCCATGACCGCCGGGCTTTCCCTGATGGACTTGACGCCGTCGGACACGATGCCCAACCCCAGGAAAATGAGTCCGAACCCGAGGATCGTCTGGCCGATCAATTTCATCTTGCGAGATTTTGAGAAGAACTGTATCGCGAAGCCGGCAGCCAGAACCGGCAGGGCATAAGTCGAGATATTCATCCTGCCGAGGCCCATCGTTGACACCATCCAGGCGGTGATCGTTGTTCCG
The DNA here is from genome assembly GCA_964458525.1 of uncultured Verrucomicrobiota bacterium. GTDB lineage: Bacteria > Verrucomicrobiota > Kiritimatiellia > JAAZAB01 > JAAZAB01 > CAYWJE01. The sequence goes on along the minus strand of CAYWJE010000040.1, from coordinate 15,298 downwards.
ATGTCCGCGCCGAGGACAACCGCCACCGCCTGTTCCAGGAGCAGGAGTCCCGCGTTGACAAGCCCAACCACGATCACTGATGTGGCGCTCGAGCTCTGTATCACGCAAGTGACGCCGGTGCCGACAAGAATAGCGGACAGCCTGTTCCTTGTGAGCGTGTGAAGAAGCCTCTTGAACGATCCGCTGCCGGCCTTCTCGAGCCCCTGGCACATGAAGGTCATGCCGAACAGGAAGACAGCGAGCCCGCCGATGGTCCCGAAAATTATCTCTTGAAAATTCATCTTGATCATGGCTCCGGGGATCAATCCCGGAGCGCCGCAAACAGATCTGCCCGCTTTTCGAGGGGATCGCGGAATGGCCGGCAAATACGTGGAAAATAACATTAACGATCAACCAGAGGGAAGTCAAGACCAGCAATTCTCATTTTAGCTTTGCCCTCCGGCGACCTTGAGTCGCCGGTGAGTGAGATTTGTGGAAAAGTGTCCTTTTCCACAAACAATTTCATGCTCCTGCCGGGCAAGCCGGCAGGGAGCTTGCCATAATGCGAATTGCTGAGTCAAGACACTGGCTACGAATTTTACGAGTTGTCACACCCGCCCGAGGCGACGGGAACGGCGGAGACCGCCCGCCTGCAACGCTTGTGCGTAAGCACTGCCTGCCCGCAATCGCTGCGCTCTAAGCGCTGCAGGCGGGCGGGCAGGCCGTCTCCATTTCCTTGGGTAAATGCTCTCTTGATGTCGGGGGCGTTTATTGTCATACTGTTTTCCGTGCGATCCAACTGGAACTCGAATGGCGGAATGAATATGGACAATCCGGTCAAGCATGACCCGTCGGTGCGTGCCGAGAAGCTGCAAAAGGTCTTCCGCGACTTCTGGCTGCGCGCCAAGGTGCGCGCCGTGAACGCATTCGATTGCGAGGTGCTGCCGGGCGAGGTGTTCGGCCTGCTCGGCCCGAACGGGTCCGGTAAGACAACAATAATCAAGATGATGCTCGGCCTTTTGAAGCCGTCCCGCGGCAGACTGGTGGTACTCGGGCACGCGCCCGACCACGTGAACACGAAAGCCCGTATCGGCTACCTGCCTGAGGAGTCATATCTCTACCCGTTCCTCACCGCAGAGGAAACCCTCTTTTTCTACGGACGGCTTTTCAACCTGCCCCATGACGAGCGGCTGAAACGCGCGGCGGAGCTGCTCGACATGGTCGGGCTGGCGCACGCGCGGAACCGGCGCGTCGGTGAGTTTTCGAAGGGCATGGCTCGAAGGATCGGGCTCGCCCAGGCTCTGATAAACGACCCTGATCTGGTGATCCTCGATGAGCCGACTTCCGGGCTCGACCCCATAGGCTGTCGGCAGATGAAGGATCTCATCCGCACGCTGGCGCGCCGCGGAAAGAGCGTGATTCTCTCTTCCCACCTGCTGGCGGATGTTGAAGACGTGTGCGACCGAGTCGCCATTCTTTGCGACGGAAAGGTCCTCGTGCAGGGTCAGGTGCGGCAGCTGCTGGAACAGCAGGAGAGCATCCGCCTGACCTTCCGCTCGATGTCGTCCGGCGCGCTGGACAAGGTGCTCGAAATGCTGCGTCGCGATCTCGGGGTGTCGCCGGACGTGGATCATCCCATGCTAACTCTTGAACAGTTCTTCCTGGACACCATTGCCCGCGCCCAGGCCGCCCCAGACAGGCGCCCGACCGGGGTTTCATCGAACGAGCACGTGGCTGAATACCTCGCGCGCGGAACGGGCGAAGGCGAAACCGGCGCAAAATGAACAAGGTCATCGCCATAGCACTGCTCACGTTCCGCAACACGGTCCGCTCGCGCCTCCTGGCCCTGCTTGCAGCGGCGGTTGTTATCATCATCCTTTGGCTCCCATTCGTCATCAAAGGCGACGGAACTCCCTCGAGCGCGGTGAGGCTTTACCTTCACTACGCGCTGAGTTCGGCAGTAGTTCTCCTTTCCATATCGGCCCTCTGGACCGGCGCCGATGCATTCTCCCGCGAGGTGGAGACCAGGAGGATCCAGCTGGTGACCACCAAGCCGGTGAAGATCCTGCAGATTTGGGGCGGCAAGTGGCTTGGTTTGATGCTGATGAACGCGTTGCTCCTCGGAATTGCCGGCTCGCTGACTTACGGGATACTCCGCTGGATCACGCGGCCCGCCGCCCTCTCGGCGTCCGGGCGCTCGACGCTCGCGGCGGAGGTCTTCTGCGCCAGGACCAGCGTGCCGTGCATCCTCGACCCCTCTGTTCTATCCGACGATTCCAAAGCCGGCCTCGTTCAGGGTGGGCGCCTGGGAGTGGGGCCCGGCGGCGAGCTGACATGGTTCTTCACGATGCCAGACAGTGTCCGGCCCGGCGAACAAGCGCAGCTTCAATACCATTTCGTGAGCTCCCGCGTGGCCGACACTCTGCCCTCCAGAATCACCTGGAAGATCGGGCCCGAGAATGATCCCGCCCGGCACGAGGTGGAAGCGTCCAGCGCGCCCGGCGTGACGCAAAGGCTGGCCGTCCCACCGGATTTTGCACGGCCCGGCTCAACAATACGAATCACTCTCGTCAACTCTGAACTCGAGCGGCCCGGGTTCATGGTGTTCTCCGCGGCAGATGGCGTGCAGATGCTGCTACGCACAGGCGGCTTCGAGATGAACTACCTGCGGGCAATGCTGGTGATACTCGCGCGGCTCTCCTTCTTCTCTTCGCTCGGACTGGCCGCAGGCGCCGTGTTCTCGTTCCCGGTGGCCGTGTTCGCATCGTTCGCCTTTCTTTTCGCGACCGGCTTCAGCCGTTTCATCGAGACCATTGCCGCGGCGGGGCAGAGCTCGATGCCGGAGCTGAGGGGCTCCGAAGCCGTTGTCTTCTTTGACCCGGTGGTACAGGGAATGTTCAAGGTCATGAGCTGGATCATGCCGCCAATCTGGCGGTTTGATCCTTTCGAGCTGCTGGCATATGGTTCAATGGTGTCCTGGCGTTTCACAGGATTGGCGGTGCTCGTCTTCGCCGGGATATACACGGCGGCGCCGGCCCTGCTGGGCGCATGGTTGTTCCGCCGTCGTGAACTGGGTTTACCCGGATGAAAACGCTGAAATACACAATGCTGCTCGCTCTCGCGTTCGTATGCTTCCACGGGGCATACAGGATGCACTGCTCGCTCATGCCGCTGCGCACGCTTCAGAGATCCGCTTACTCCGCCCCGATCGAGGACGCGCCCCCTCTAATGGCTTTCACGACCGTCGCGCTGGGCGGATTCCGGGGTATCATTGTTGATATCCTGTGGCTCCGCAGCATGGAATTGCAGCAACAGGGCCGCTTCTTCGAGCTCGCGCAGCTTGCCGACTGGATAACGAAGCTCGAGCCCCACTTCGTGGGGGTGTGGGCGTTCCACGCCTGGAACATGGCATACAACATAAGCAACATCTTTCCCGACCCAAACGACCGTTGGCGCTGGATACAGCGCGGCGTGCAACTGATCCGCGATGAAGGACTCAGGTTAAATCCGCGCAACCCGCTGCTTCACTGGGAGCTGGCCTGGCTGTACCAGCACAAGATCGGCTACGTGATGGACGGCTCGCACCGCTACTACAAGATCAGGCTGGCAACGGAGATGGACGAACTGCTCGGCGGCCGCGCGCCGGATTACGACGCGCCGGCGGATGACCCGGCCATGATCCGCATGCGCGAGGACCACAAACTGCTTCCGGAAGTCATGCTGGAGATAGAGCGTCAGTATGGGCCGCTGGACTGGCGCCTGGCCGCGTCCCATGCCCTGTACTGGGCTTACCGGGGCCGGGAGCTGGCCGTGTGTCATTCCGATGCCTTCAAGTGCGAACGCACGATCGCGCAATGCATGGAGCAGTCGTTCAGACAGGGCAATCTCTTCTTCGATCCGGAAACCGGCATCTTCATTACCTCGCCCGACCCGGTCTTTCTGCCACATGTCATCGCCTATTACGAAGATGCCCTCAGCCGCCACGATGCCATTACGCTGCACATAGGCTACGCGGGATTTCTTGCGGAATCCGTGCTGATCATGTATTGTTACGGCTGGATTGATCAGGCATCGGAGCTCTTCGACTTCCTCGTCGAGAGATATCCGGCGCCGGACGACGATATACCTTTCGATGCGTTCGTAGGGAACTCTCTTAAGCCGGCATCGCTCGACTCGGATCTCGCCATGGCTCTCGTGGAGGGGCTTCTTTTTCAAGCCATCGCGCAGCGGGCGGCAGGGAGCGCGGAGCGCGCCACCGAACTGGAGCAGCGGGCGGAGACGGCGTGGAACGAATACATGGACAGCCGCGCGAGCGAAGATCATCGCCGGAGGACCGGGCTGCCGCCGTTGTCCCTGATAAGGGAGCGAGCTGCCGCGCGAGCTGCCGCAACTGGAGAACCAGGACCATGAAGCGTCATTTTCTTCCGCCGATTCTGGGTCTTGCCATGCTTTTCGCGCAGGGCTGCAAGGCGCCCGGCCCACCGCCCGCTGCGGTGCGGCGCGCGTTCACGGTCATGGGCACCTTTGCCGCCGTCACGGTGAGCCCGCATGACGAGACCGCGCTGAAGGCCGCCTCCGGCACCGTGGAGGAGACCATGGCCGGGCTCGAGGCAAAGCTCAGCATCTTCAGGCCGGAAAGCGAGATATCGGCGGTCAACCGGCAGTCAGGCAAGGCGCCGGTGGAGGTCTCGCCAGCCACGCTGAACCTGCTCCAGCTCGCGCGGCACTACAGCGAGCTCAGTGGCGGAGCCTTCGATCCCACCGTCGGACCGCTTATGGAAATCTGGGGATTCCGCCCGCGCCAGGAAAAACTTCAAAAGCCGCCGGACGGGGAGGCGATAGCCGGTGCGCTCCGGCGCTCCGGCTGGCGCCGACTCGTTCTGTCCGATGGCGCCGCGTTCCTGAATATTGAGGGCGGGGTCCTTGACCTGGGCGGGATAGCCAAGGGCTACGCTGTTGATGTCTCGTGCCACAGGCTCATGGGCATGGGAGTGGCCAATGCGCTCGTTGACCTGGGCGGAAACATGAGATGCCTCGGCAGCAAAGAGAACGGCGAGCCGTGGACGATAGCCATCCGCAACCCGTTCAAGCCGGACGAATCGCTCGGCGTGATAACCATCTCGGGCGGCGAGGCGGTTTCCACGTCCGGCAACTACGAGCGCTTTGTCACCATCGGCGGGCGGCGCTATGCGCACATCCTCGATCCGCGCACCGGCAGCCCGGTCCAGGGCATGGCATCGGTCACCGTGGTCAGCCACTCCGCTGCGGAAGCAGACGCCCTCTCGACTGCTCTCTTCGTGCTCGGCCGGGAAGCCGGCGCCGACATGCTTGGCAAAACTTCGTCACCGGAGGCAATGTTCATCCTGGACAGCAAGCCGGTCGAAATCTGGGTAACCCCGGAGTTCAACCGACGCTTCAAGCCGGCCAGCGGCTTCGCCGAAAGGGTGTTCCGTATCGAGGGCTAGTCACGGTGAAATACGCGATTATATCCGATATTCACGCGAATCTGCAGGCGTGGAAGGCCGCCCTGCTCGATATAAGGAGCATGGACGCCGACGAGATCATCTGCCTGGGCGACAGCGTGGGCTATGGCCCAAATCCGGCCGAGGTCCTCGAGACGCTCCACGAGTCGGTTGATCATTTCATTCTCGGCAATCACGAGGCGGCGCTCTGCGGCAAGATAGACGAGGATTCCTTCAACGACGAGGCGCGCTCGATCATCTCCTGGACGCGCCAACGCTTGAGCGAGCCGGCCAAACGCTTTCTTTCCGAGCACCCGCTGATGCTCGCCGGGCCGCGGTTCAGGTGCGCCCATGCCGAGTTCTCCGATGCCGGCCGCTTCTGCTACGTTTTCGAGCCGGCCGACGCCATTCCGAGCTGGAACGCGGTGAGCGAGCCGCTCCTTTTTGTCGGCCACACGCACAGACCCTGCATCATGATACTCGGCAGGAGCGGCACGCCAAGGATGGTTGACCCCGAGGATTTCGTGCTCGAACCAGACAAGCGCTTTCTCGTAAACGTCGGATCGGTGGGCCAGCCGAGGGACGGCGACACTCGCGCCTCGTATTGCCTGTTCGACTCCGAGAGCGGGGCAGTCTACTGGCGGAAGATTCCGTTCGATATTGACGCCTTCAGAGAGTCCCTTCAAAAGGCCGGCATACCCGAGTCGGCCAGCCCGTTCCTGGAACGCGACCCGCGCAAGGGCCGGCCGCCGCTGCGAGAGCAGGTGCCCTTCAAACCGCCGTCGGAGCCGGCGCGAGACGCCGTGAGCGTTCAATATGTTGGCCGGCTCGAACGCAAGCTCCGCGTCTGGAAGACGCTCTCCATTGCCGGCGCCACAGCCGTTATCGCCGCCGCAGCGCTCGCGTGGAACGCCTGGAATAAGGAGCAGAACCGCGTACTTGCCATCCCGGGCGCGGAAATGTCCACAGTGCGGGCCGGCGATTTCGCACCGGAGAGCAATCTCCTGGCGTTTCCGTCCGCGCCTGTCCCGGACGGCGCCCCGCTCCCGCACTGGGGCGCCAGGCTCGGTGACCACCATCGGCAAAAGGCCGGCTGGGGCCCGGTCGGAGATGGAAAGGACGGCTTTATTCTGCATTCTTCGAACAGAGAGGCGGATCTGACGCTCAGTTCGGCCGCGATCCACGTCGCGCCGGGAATGAAAGTGTGCATGCAGGCATATGTCAAGGGCAATGGGGATTTCGAGGGCAGCGTCGCTGCCGTGCTGGTGCTCGTCCAGCAGCAGGTGGCGAGGGACCAGCCGGGCGCCCCGTCCATTTCCTTCGAGACCAACCTGAACTTCGTGGTCAAAGAGCCGAACCAGCCCAGGCAGGATGGATGGTTGCTGGCGCAACAGACCGTCACCCTGCCCGCCCGCTCGCGCGCTGTCATCTTCCAGCTGCGCGGGCGATTCGAGGGCGTCGTCTTCGCGCGCGACATCCGGCTCGAGCAGAAACCCTGAGCTGCCTCTCCATCTTGACTTGTCAGCCGAAGAGTAATATGTTCAATTAATGTAATTAATTTTCCGACCCTTGGAGGACAGACTATGACACGAGTGCTCGTTCCGCTGGCCAATGGCGTAGAGGAGATGGAGGCCGTCATTGTGATTGACACTCTTCGCCGTGCGGGCTGGGAGGTGACAGCCGCCGGACTGCGGCCGGGACCGGTGAAAGCCTCGCGCGGTATGCAACTTATCCCCGACGCCGAATGGAGCGACACTGACCCGTCGTCATTCGACGTTCTTGTCCTGCCCGGCGGGGGAGAGGGCACGGCCGCGTTATGCCGTGACAAGCGTGTGCTCGGCGCCGTGAAAGAGTTCATGGCCGCGGGCAGGCTCGTCGGCGCGATCTGCGCCGCGCCACTGGTGCTCGATGCCGCCGGGGTGCTGGACGGCCGGAAGTTCACCTGCTACCCGGGCATTGAGAGCGGCATCAGGAATGGCGCGCGGGCGGACGGCAGGGTAGTTGTTGACGGAAACCTGATCACCAGCCGCGCCGCCGGCACATCTTTCGAGTTCGCCCTCGCGCTGATCGAGGCGCGCGAACCCGCAAAAGCCCAATCGGTGGCAGCAGGCATGCTCGTAACACGAGAATGAGAAACAAGGATACATCGGATGTCCTCACGAGCTGCGCGGCGATCGCTGGCGATGCCCTTTTCATTTTCGCCGGCTTTATGGCGGCGTTGTGGATCCGCTTCGACAGCGGCCTGGTGCCGTTATTTCACGACAGCCTGCCGCCGAACCTGTACTCCAGCTATGGCAAGGGCGCCGGGCTGGCAACGCTCCTGTTCCTCTTCATATTCCAGGCGCTCAAACTCTACCAGCGTCCTCAGGTCGGCACGTTCGCCGACAAGATACCGCGCCTCATCCATGCGTGCGCGCTCGGCATGATCATGACACTTGCCATGGCTTTCGCCATTCGCACCGATCCGCCTTTTTCGCGCTTCTACGTCCTCATTTCAGCTTTCTCGGTACTGCTGTTCGTGCTGGTTGAGCGCTACCTTCTCTTCCGGGTTGAGCTGGCGCTGGCGAGGGGCAAGACCGTCGTGAACCGGGTTCTGATAGCCGGGGCGGACCACCTTGCGGCACACCTCAAGCGCGCCATTGACCAGGAGCCGCGTCTCAAGTCCAAGGTCGTTGGCTTCCTCACGACCGACTCCAATCCGCCGCATCCCGATGTTCCGACGGAAATGATCATGGGCTCGCTGGACGACCTCAAGCAGCTTCTTGAAGCCGGCATTGCCGACAGGCTCATTGTGGCGGACTCCGCAATCGGCCACGACAAGATCGTCGAAATAATACTCCTATGCGAACAATCTCTGATCGCCTTCAACCTCGTGCCAGACTTGTTCCACATTCTGACCGGCAACGTTGATATGCAGATGATTGACGATATCCCACTGCTTGGGGTCAGCCGCTGGCCGCTCGATAATTTCTGGAACCGCATCGTCAAAAGGGCGGAAGATGTCTGCGGCGCGCTTATCGGGCTGCTGATCTTCTCCCCGCTGATGCTTACGGTGGCAATCCTCATCCGCCGCGATTCGCCCGGCCCCGTTTTCTACCGGCAGGAGCGCTGCGGGGAAAGCGGCAGGCTGTTCATGCTGATCAAGTTCCGCACGATGCGCCAGGATGCCGAAGCCGGCGGCGCGGCGGCCTGGACGGTTGAAAACGACCCTCGCCGTACGAGGGTCGGCGCCTTCCTGAGACGCAATAATATCGATGAGCTGCCCCAGCTATGGAACGTACTGAAGGGCGAAATGAGTATGGTGGGGCCGCGCCCGGAAAGGCCGCATTTCGTGGAGCAGTTCAAGGAGGACATCAACCGCTACATGTGGCGGCATGTGTCCAAGCCCGGCATGACCGGATGGGCGCAGGTCAACGGGCTGCGCGGAAACACTGATATCCGCGAACGGATAAAGTACGATCTTTACTACCTTGAGCACTGGTCGCTCGCATTCGATTTCAAGATAATCATGAGGACTTTTTTCTCACACAAGAATGCATACTGATCGAGACTCTTGTAAAACCAACGTTTTGCAGGAATTCAGGATTCAGGAGACAGAAGCATGAACATGGATCCGTTCTGGCAGAGCTGGTGGCACAATACGACTTTCTGGGCGGCCGTTTTTGGTTGGACTCTCGCGCAATTGACCAAGATGCTCTGCTTTTTTGCGCGAACGCGGAAAATCAACTTCGCCTATCTCGTGAGCACCGGCGGCATGCCCAGCGCCCATTCCAGCATGGCCTCGGCGCTTGTCACATCCGTAGCGCTGGCCGTGGGAACCGGCAGCCTGCTGTTCGTGGTGACACTTGCTTTTGCCCTCGTCGTAATGTTCGATGCGCAGAGTTTTCGGCGCGCCGCGGGAATGCAGGCAAGGATACTGAACCAGATGATGGACGAGCTTTTCAAGGACGGTCATTTTTCCGAGCAGAAACTCGTTGAGCTTCTCGGCCATACCCAGCTTGAAGTTTTTCTCGGCGCCGTGATGGGCGTTCTGACGGCTTTGCTGATTCACTCGCTTAAGATCTGATATCTGTGCCAACCGACATGTTCCGTGCGATAGCGACAGGATATCATCTTAATGAAACGTGACAGATCTGAAGCCGGAGCTTTTTGGGGATATAACCTTTTCATACTGGCGGCGGCCGCGGTCTTTTTTGCCGGCTTATCCTGGTTCGCGCTGCAGCGGTATGCGCATTTCGAATCCGGCGAAGACCTAGCGATGTTTGACCAGATGCTCTGGAGCGTGCGCCAGGGATATGGACTGGCCACATCGCTCAGCGGCAACCCGCATCTGCAGTTCCCTCATCATTTCTTCGGCGAGCATGTCTCGCCGATCCTCTACCTGCTCGCCTGGCCAGCCGGCCTGACGCGCGGACCCGAGGCTCTGTTGATCATGCAGAGTCTCGCTCTGGCCCTGGCCGCCTTTCCGCTCTGGCGGCTCGCCGCCGCGTTGACGAACTCGAACCGGCTTGGGATGGCCGCGGCCATCGGCTGGCTTGCTCAGCCCGCTCTTTTTGGGGCAGCACTCTATGATTTTCACATGGAGGCATTTGAAGGACTGTTTTTGTTCTGTTTCGCTTGGGCGCTGTTTCGAGGACGCTGGCACGCAGTTTGCTGGGCAATTCTTTATGCGAGTTGCAAGGAGGATGCGCCGATTTATCTCGCTGCCGTAGCGCCGCTCCTGGGCTGGAAATTCAGACAAAATCGCATCGCGCTGCCAGTGACCGTTCTTGCACTTCTTTATGCCTTCGTAGCCGTGCTATGGATAGGACCGGCATTTTCCCCAACTGGCAAACACTTGTTGATTGGCCGCATGCTCACGCCCATAACGTGCGGCGGAATCTGGCCGTGGGTTTCCGCCGTGATGCTGCGACCGGAGCGATGGATCGCGCTCGCCGGACACCTGTTTGCCATCGGAATGCTTCCGGTTCTCGGCGGCTGGTTTATGGTGCCAGCAGCCATGGCCATGGGTTTGATGTGGCTTTCCACCGCAGGCGCCCAGTCGCTCTTGGAGCTTCATTATCCACTGACCGTTTATCCCCTGTTCTTCATTTCGGCTGTTGAAGGACTCAGACGATTATCCGTTTTTTTCGACTCCGGGCGCCATCCGTATCTGCGCCGCCACGCCCTGGTCGGTATGATTGTTTTCGCTTCAATAGGCCTGCCGCTGGCTTGGAACTCGCAGAAAGACCGATTCCGGGAAATCGGCCTGGGCCGCGCCGGCGGGGCGCTTGCAGCCTGCAGGATTGTTGACGAAATGCTTGAGCAGCTGCCCAAGGACCAGCCGATCAGCGTTTTGCAGAGTCTATCCGCTCACATGGCCCGCCGGCAGCACCTGAATTTGATGACAAGCCTGCACGATGCCGATTGGCTGGTCATCCGCCTCGACGGCCAAGGATATCCCATCATTCCATTGGTCTATCACCAATGGCTGGATGGCCTGCTGGCCACAAATTCCACCCATGGTGTCTACGCTTTAGCAGGCGATCAGGTTGTGGCGCTGCGCCGCAGTCATCCCGGAGATCTCAACATCATCGCCCGACACACCACGCGGTATCTCGAAGCGGAATATCTACCGCGGAAAATCGGCCGCGCCAAGGTGGATCTGCGCTCACAAAACGGTCTCGTGTGTGAAGCAGGCGTTAACGACCGTCAGGACTGGATGCTCTTCGGCTGTTACATGGACCTTACCCCCGGCCGCTACCGGGTCGGCTTCCGGATCAAGACAGCAGGCCTTAATGAAACCGATCATGTGGTTCTCGATATCCCCGAACAACGCGGCAACACCGTGCTGGGGAAAATCGTCCTTGATCGGCAGACCAGCGGTTACGAATGGCTCGAAACAGACATCACCGTGATCACCGGCAAGGATGTTGAGTTCCGCTGCCGTAAGGAAGGCGCCGGGAAAGTACAACTGGATGCCATCCGCTGGCAAAGGCTGGACTGACCGGAAACCGGGATAAAGCCCAGCGATCAATTCGCCGCCGTTCGTACTTGGAATTCTTATGCGGGAATCTATTCTTCACCCTTTTACGACTTGATGCTTTTGAGAGTTACAGCATGGGTTCCAGCAGAAAATTTACGACCCACAGGTCTCCACGAGGCAGGTGAGTCAAGCACGGCGCTTGTGCCCCGCGGCACAATGAGCTTCAACTTAAGCGTGTTTCCGGCCAGCTTCCAGGATATGGCGGCCTTGCCGTGCCGCGTGATGAGTTCAGCGGATGCGTGTTTCAGGCTGCCGCCCGGGCGGGGCTTGAACCTGATGCGCCGGTAACCCGGTTCCGCGGGCTCGATTCCAGCGACCGTTCCGACCATCCAGTCGCAGACCGATCCGTAAGCATAGTGGTTGAACGAATTCATACCCGCACTCTGGAAGCCCTTCTCCGGCGTCCAGCCGTCCCAGCGCTCCCAGATCGTCGTTGCGCCGTTTTTCACAGGGAACAGCCAGGACGGAAAAGCCTCCTGCTCCAACAGCCGGTAGGCAACGTCCAGCCGGCCCGCCGCCTCGAGCGCGTGCAGGATGTAAGGCGTGCCCACGAAACCGGTGCCGATTCTGAACCCGTTCTGCTCAATAAGCTGCACGAGCTGGGCAATTGTGCCCGGCCGCTGCGCCGGCGTCACCAGGTCGAAATGCAGAGCCAGCACGCATGCCGTCTGAGTGCTCGACACCATCAGACCCTCCGGCGACAGGTACCGCTTCTGAAACACCTGGACCGTCTTACGGCGGAGCGCTTCCCAGCGGCGCTGATCGGCCGCGCGGCCCAGCAGCCTGGCGCATTCGGCAAGGATCCGGGCGTTATTGGCGTAGAAAGCTGTTCCGATCAGGTCCTTGGGCGTTCCGCCGTCCGTGCGGCCGCTGCCGTCCAGCGCCAGCCAGTCCCCGAAGCCTTTGAAAGACTTCAAATCGGGGTGCTCCCTTACGCCGTTCTTCACCTTGCGGGCCGCAATGTAGCGCATGTAGGCGGTCATGCAGTCATAATTGTCGGCAATGACATCGAGCTCGCCAAAGGCCCGGTAGAGTTCGAAAGGACAGATGATAGCAGCATCCGCCCAGGCCGGTCCGCCGTCAGACCATGGGCCGAATGACCCAATGAACGGAATGTACGACGGGATACAGCCGTCCGAGCCCTGAGTGTCGCGAATATCGCGAAGCCATTTGCGAAAGAAGTCCAGCACATCCATGTTGATCGCCGCTGTGCGAATGAAGACCTGCGCATCGCCGGTCCACCCCATCCGCTCATCCCTCTGGGGACAATCGGTGGGCACCTCAAGGAAGTTGCCTTTCTGTCCCCAGATCGTATTCTGGTAAAGTTGGTTCAGCAGGGGATTTGAACTGTCAAAGTTCCCGGTGCGCGGCATATCGGAATGAAGGACAATGCCCTCGAGCGCCTCCACCGTGCCAGGCTCGCGGGGGTTAGTCCACAACACCTCGACATAGCGAAAGCCGTGGAAAGTGAAACAGGGCTCCCACACTTCTCTTCCGCCGCCCTTGAGCGTGTAGCAATCGGTGGCGCGCGCCCCGCGGAGATTATCCGTGTATAGCCATCCGTGCGGGCCCAGCATTTCGGCATGGCGAATCTGTATCGTGGCGCCCGGCGCGCCGCGGACTGCAATGCGGACACGTCCGGAGATATTCTGTCCGAGGTCAAAAATACGACGGCGCGCGCTGCACGGCGACCCTTCAACGAGGCGGCCTCGAAAACTCTCGTGGCGGCGAACAAAGGCGCCTGTATGGGGCTCGAGCGTCAGGGATGGGGCGGCGACACTACGCGCGTTCCGCCACTCGGAATCGTCGAAACCCGGCAGATCCCACCCGGGCATTTCCTTGCGCGCATCATAGGTTTCGCCCATAAGCAGGTCGTTTTCCAGGATCGGTCCAGATGAGACACGCCATTGTTCATCACTCACCAGAATCCGCTTTTTGCCGTCCACGCCGATCCATTCAAGCTGCGCAAGCAGTTTTGGGCGGTCGCCGTAGTTCTGGCGGTCATTATTGCCCAGATACCCGCAGTACCATCCGTCGCCGAGAATGACGCCAATCGCATTGCGCCCATTTCTGAGCAAGTTCGTTACATCCCAGGTTTGATACCTGAGCCGTTTTTCGAACACGGTCCAACCGGGGATCAGCTCCGCTTCGTGCACCGGACTGCCATTGATGCCGGCCGCATAGAGCCCTAGCGCAGTAATATGGAGCAGCGCCTTGCGGGGCTTTTCGGGAAGTTTGAACTCCCGCCGGAAATAAGGTGCAGGCGCGCCTGTCCGCGGGCCTCCACACAGATCAGATTCGATCCATACCGCCGCCCATCCGATATCTCCATGATTTTTCATTTATCAGTTCCTTTTTCTATATTTCGAGACCAGAGGCAAGCACCTCCGTTAATTTGCAGTATTGTCGTAAGACTGCCACTAAAGGCAAGAAAATAGTGGAATTCTTGTCTGGACAGACGGATGAGGGTGTGGTATTGTTTTTTACATTATGCATTTCAAAATGCAATTCATAGTGGCGGCGGCCGGGCTGGCTATCGTTGCGGCTTTTACGGGGTGCGAGGTTGATTCGGCGGACACGGATATCTACATCTCGCCGGATTCCGGAGTACTGAACAAGAACCAGTCGGTCACGCTCACCGCGCACAATGGATACACATACACGTGGTCGCTCGGCACCGAGGAATGGGGCACGCTGAACCACAGAACCGGCTCGGATGTAGTCTACACGAGTCTCTACGAACCCTCTGACACTCCCGTTGTTCAGATCATAACCGTTTCATCCGTATTCTACTCTTCGGACTCCACCGGCGGCACTGATACCAATGGAAGCAGCACGTCTTACGTTTCCACAGCCCAGGCATATATCACACACCTGGCCTCCGAAACCCCGATCTCAACGGAATAGTCGCCTTTCCCGCCGACCATAGAGCTGAGCTCATCACGGATTTTAGATGATGAATGCTTTTGCCGTATATTTTAACGCGGCGGTCCCGTACCCCGCCGCCTCGAATCTGCAGGAGCGGCTCGTCGCCGCCCGCATCGCCGGCGCCGTGCCCGACGTGGTGCTGTTCCTGGAGCACGAACCTGTCATCACCCTGGGCGTCCGCGCCCGCGAAGAAAATATCCTGCTGCCAGCCGCGGAACTGACGCGGCGCGGGATGGAAATTGCAGAAACCTCCCGCGGAGGCGACGTCACGTGGCACGGGCCGGGACAGGTGGTAATGTATCCAATAATCAAACTTGGCGACAAGGAAGCGGACGCGCACGGTTATCTCCACAACCTTGAGGAAGTCGCCATCCGCACGGCCGCTGATTACGGAGTTCAAGCGTTTCGCAGAAAGGGCATGACCGGCGCCTGGACCGAGAGCGGAAAGATCGCGGCAATCGGCATCCGGTTCAAGCGCTGGGTAGCTTTCCACGGGATGAGCTTTAACGTGAATCCCGATCTCTCCGGCTTCGCCGCGATAATTCCCTGCGGGCTCGCCGGTGAGCCGGTCACATCAATGCGCAAAATCATGGGAGAAGCCGCGCCGACCACGGACACCGTGCGGGAACGTCTGGCATTTCACTTCGGCGCCGTGTGCCACAGAATGCTCCGACCTTTCGCGTTTTCCGGAGCCGATTGCCCCGCGCTCTCAGAGATCCTGCTAACCTCGAATCCAGGATGAATCAGCCCGCCAGCGGAGCCGGCCTGAAAACGGGCGCATCTGCGATTTGTTGCCCATCGCCTGTAGCCGCGCCTCGGTGAGCTGCGGAAAACAATCACCTGATTTCGTCACCGGTTCTTCTGTAGTGGCATGAGCGTCCTCGCTCGTGGTCCTTCTCTTCTG
>CAYWJE010000039.1:0-18814 GCA_964458525.1 uncultured Verrucomicrobiota bacterium | reverse complement strand
CCTGAGCTTGGTCGAAGGGCTCAGCATGACAATTTCTTAGGAAAAGCGAGGGTGTCAAGTGTGTCATTCCGAGCGAAGTCGAGGAATCTCGATTTGGGCAACACGCCCTTAAGATCTTACCACAGAGGCACGGAGGCACGCGGGTGGAAAAAGAGGAGGTTTTGTCAAATGCGGGTTTAACGCGACGTTAACCCCGAATTTGACAAAACTTGCTGTGTTATGGAGGAAGACAGGAGATTTTACAGCACCATCCGTTTCAGCCCCTCTTCCCCGCTGACGCACTGATTGACTGCTTCATCGCTTCACCGTCCTATTGTCCCACGGATTCACTGACTTACCGATTCACGGATTCACTGATTTAGGTTTACATGAAGACGAATTTCAAATATGGTTGATTGGTTTTCCCTTAATGAGTTTCAACATGAGTTCAGCTTCTTTAAACAATAACGGTGTCCGCGCGCCGGAATTGCTCGCGCCGGCCGGTGGACCGGAAGCAGGCTATGCTGCCCTGCATTATGGAGCCGACGCGATCTACCTGGGCCTGCCGCGTTTCTCCGCGCGCGGCGATGCTTCCAACTTCAGCATGGAGGATCTGGTTGATATCACGGCACTCGCCCATTCATTAAATCCTCGCCGGCGGGTCTATATCGCGCTCAACACCCTCGTTCTTCAGCGTGAGACCGATGCGCTGGTTGATGACCTTGCGGCTGTGGCGGAGGCGGGCGCGGATGCCGCGATCGTACAGGATGTCGGCGTTCTTTCAATAGTGCGCCGACACTTTCCGGAATTACGATTGCATGCCAGTACGCAGATGGCGGTGCACAATCGCCCCGGCGCGGAAATGGCGCGCGAGCTAGGTTGCTCCCGCGTCACGCTGGCACGGGAGCTGACACTGGACGAACTGGTCGGCATCGCCGCCGTGCCGGACTTGGAAACGGAAGTGTTCATCCATGGCGCACTGTGTTACTCGTACAGCGGACTGTGCCTCTTCTCATCTCATATCATGGGCCGCAGTGGAAATCGCGGACGCTGCGCATATCTGTGCCGTGATCGTTATCGCGAGGGGAGCGGGCAGCGCTTCGTGTTTTCGATGAAGGACCTGGCGTTGCCGGAATGTCTGCCGGATCTTCGGCGCATCGGGGTGTCGGCTCTGAAAATTGAGGGGCGCATGAAGAGTCCTCTCTATGTCGCCGCGACCGTGAAATATTACCGCGCCCTGCTCGACGGCAGCGCATCGCCCCGCGAGGCGGACGAGATGGCCCGCGATATAAAGACCATTTTCAGTCGGCCATGGACCGATCTTCATGTCCGCTCCCGTCGTAACAGGAACGTTGTGGAACCCGATTATGTCGGGCACCGCGGCATTCTTGTCGGAAAGGTGCAGAGTGTGATTTCCGGTAGAACGGAGGAGGACCGGATGCGCTTCAAGACCAGCCGGCCGATTGAAGCGCATGACGGATTGCAAATTGATGTGCCCGGCCTGTCCCGACCTTACGGCTTCGCGGTATCCAAATTGCGGGTCAAGGACGGCGACTCCTTCGTTCCCGTTTTCGAGGCGCCGGCCGGCGCGCTCATTGATGTTGCTCTGCCCCTTGAACATCCGGAATTTTCGGCGGGCGCGCAAATTTCCTGCTCGTCTTCCCAGGAAATCAAGCGCCGCTACCGTTTTGAAAAGCCGAATCCGGCGAGGTTGCCGGGCAGTCACCCCGTTGATTTCGAGATAAATATTGATCCGGATGGAATCAAGGCAAAGGCGTGCTGCCGGAATGCCTTGCGGTTGGCGGCTCCAGGCCCGGCAGCGGAGAATGGCGGCGCCTGCGCGATTTCCGCATCCGCGTCGGTATCCGGATCCCTTGAGCCGGCACGCAATGCGGCGAATGTGGATGATGTTGCTGCTCAGGCGTTTACCAAACTGGGCGGCACGCGATTCGCCCCGGGAAGAATAGAGGTTGATAATCCAGGCGCGCTGTTCGTTCCTGTATCGCTCCTCAACCAGGTGCGGCGGCGGCTGATTGATGAACTCGAAACGAAATGGCGGGAAGTCTGGGATGACAGGAGGGCGTCAGTCAAGTCCGCCGTCAATTCCAGTCCATATCACTCGATAGCAGTCGGCTGTTCAGAGGATCCGCCTGAGGCCTCGCCTGTTGTTTCAAGCCGGATAACTTGGAGCCTGAAGACCGATTCCGCAGCCTGTCTCAGCGCATTTGAGTCATCTGACTGGCAGGACACTGATGATGTCATTATTGAAATTCCGCACGGGGCGGACTCATCATTGCGCCCGGCTCTTGAGGATCTGGCTGGAATGGTCGGTATAGAGCGTATCCGGCTCGCGCTTCCGGTGATCATTCGCGGATGGGAAATGGAATCGGCGCAAAAGATCCTCATGGATCTTGCCGCTGCCGGATGGCGGCGCTGGCAGGCGGCCAATCCGGGCGCATGGAAGATGCTCCGCGCAACGCGAGGTTTTGACCTCGAGATCTCCGCCGATTGGCCGCTCTACGTCATGAACCGGGCGTCAGCTCAACAGCTCACGGAGCTGGGTGCGTCGAGCTTCACGCTCTCGCCGGAGGATGGCAAGGAGAACCTGCGCGAACTTACGGCCGATTTTCCCGGCCGCGCCGTGGCGATCGTTTTCCAGGATACGCCGCTCATGATCTCCGAGGCCTGCGTGATGCAGAGAGACGCCTGCAACAATAATGGAAGGTGCGGGGCGGGGGTTCTTCGCTTAGAATCGTCATTTGGGGAGAAAATTCGGGTTATACGGCGCGGCTGCCGGATGATTGTCATCAATGAGAAACCCTTCTGCCTGGGCGGCCGCATCGGCGAGCTGACGGTTTCAGGCGTTACGCGCCTGAGGGCTGATTTTCTTTACAGGGAATACAGCCCCGGAAAAGCGCGCGAGCTCTGGCGGCGCTTGCGAATGAACGAAACAGTGCCTGAAACGCACACCGGGAATTTCGACAGGGGTTTGTAGGAGCAGTGTTCAGGAGTTGTTTGGTTTTGAACCAGCCGAAAAATCCCTAAAAAAAAGAATTCCATGTCTTGACAAAATCGGAATTGTGTTGCATTATAGTGTTAGTTGAAAATATGTCTCGATGTTACCGGGGTGAATTGGACAGTTGACGTGAGTATTCAGCCGCGCAGTTGTTGTTCATTGCTGAATCTTCAGGCCGAAGTCGCTAGGGGGTGCCCTGTGAAAAAATACGCGCCAGGAATAGCTGCAGTTGTTTTGTTGCTGTCTGCTCTGTCTTCATTCGGGGGGATCTCGAACGAAGCTCCGTGGTTCTGCGGGTTCGAGTCTTCCGAAGCGCCCGGCTATACGAACAATATGCCGCTAATAGACGGCGTGGGCGGATGGTACGCGGATTCGATAGACGCAATCGTCCAAAATGCCATTATCAGCACAAACACCTCTTCGGTGTTTCCTGTCAACGCACAGGCGGCCATAATTCCCATTGATGTCACGCTGTCAAACCGTTTCCAGAACATGCTCGCGACAAACGTGTGGATACAAATGGACGTGCGCCCCGTTCGCGATGACGGCGAGGACCCTCCCCATGTTGACACCAATGCCTCCGCTATGTTCTTCCTAAGTTCCAACGGATATTTCGCCGTCCAGAATTCCGGCACCCTTGGCGTGACCAACTGGTTGGAGCTCACGAACACCGTGAACGGGGCCGCGCAGGTAATACCGTCAAACTCCTGGGTGCGCATAAATATCCAGCAGAACTATGCAACGAAAAAATGGACGCTCTTCGCGAATTGCCAGCTTCTGACCAACAACATCTATTTCGTTAATTCCACGATAACCAATTTCAGCGGGTTCGATCTTTATAACGGCGGTGGCGAGACGAGCTTTCTCGACAATATTTCGGTCACGTACACCAACCCGCCGGACCTCGGGGCGGATGGAGGCAACTGGCTGCCGGATATCGGAGTGAGCAGGACAAACCTGGTGGGACTGATCTTCACAGGCAATGTCGCAACTGGTCAGGTTTTCCAGGCATGGAAGACGAATGGCTTTTTCGGGATGGTGTTCACGAATGCGGTCGGCGAGAACTGGTTGCAGACCACTCCATCGAGTTTCACCAACGCCACTGAGGTTCAGCGCGAAATAGCTGTCGCGTTCGCCGAATCCGATGCCCTTGCGGCGCAGACTACTCCCTACGAAACGACAATCACGGTCTCAGGCAGAGACGACGAATTCGGGTTCCCCGCGACGAATTCAGGCCATGAGATTGCCGTATCCCTGCAGGTGCAGGAGCTGTCCGTGAATCCGGGCGCGCTGACCAGCGTGGTTATGAAGACGCATAACGCTCCCCAGCAGCAGTTCGATGTGGTCACGCTCGGCGCGGGAACGGTCGGCTACGGGATCACATCCAACGTCAATTGGCTGAGTTTGAATTCGAGCAGCGGCACACTCATCAACCAGGATACAAACACGATAACGATAACCTATTCGACAGCGGCGCTGAATGTGGGGCAATGGCCCGGACAGTTGACTATTGAGAGCCCGGATGGCGGCGGGGCCACGAAGACGGTCGGGCTGGTGATGAACGTGATGGATATGAAGGTGTCGGAGAGCGCCATAACCGGCATGGTCATGCGCACGCTCAACGCGCCGAACAAGACGTTCGGCGTGATCAGCGAGGGGTCAGGCGGATTCGATTACACTATCACGACCAACGCGGGCGCGGACTGGCTGGCTGTTGACGCAGGCGCGGGCGGCCTCGTCAACTGGGCCACGAATGATGTAACAGTGAGCTTCACGACCGCAGGACTTGTCGCCGGCACCCACACCGGCGTGTTCACAATCGCCACGGGCGATGGCGGCGGGGCTACGCAGACCGTGGAAGTGGTGATGAACGTCATTGATCTCAATGTGTCGCCAGCCGCACTTACGAACATGGTGATGAGCGGACTCGATGCGGCAGACCAGTCTTTCGGCGTGATCAGCGAGGGGTCAGGCGGATTCGATTACACTATCACGACCAACGCGGGCGCGGACTGGCTGGCTGTTGACGCAGGCGCGGGCAGTCTCGTCAATTGGGCCACGAATGATGTAACAGTGAGCTTCACGACCGCAGGACTTGTCGTCGGCGCCCACACGGGCGTGTTCACAATCGCCACGGGCGATGGCGGCGGGGCTACGCAAACAGTGGACGTTGTGATGAATGTGATGAGTCTGGCTGCGGCGCCGGGAGTGCTTACGAACTTCACGATGCGGGGCGTTTCGCCGTCGAACCAGGCGTTCGATGTAGTCAGCGCGGGCGCCGGGGCGATCAACTACACGATCACTACGAACGCGGGTGCGGACTGGCTGAGCGTGGATTCGGGCGCCGGCACTCTGGACGGTTCCGAGACGAACACGATAACCGTGAGCTACAACACTGTGGCACTTGAGGGCGGCACCCATACAGGCGTCTTCACCGTGGCCACGGGCGATGGCGGCGGGGCGACGCAGGAAGTGAGCGTGGTGATGCAGGTGGACGCCGTGCCGGTTCTGGAGTGGAGCGCGGCAGGCTGGACTAACAGCATTACCGAGGGCGATTCGCTGGCGTCCGTTACGTTCGAAATATGGAACGACAGCGCCGATCCCAAGCGGATCATGAGTTACGAGCTTTCCGGAGATATGGCCTGGGCGAGCCTCAGCGCATCGAGCGGAACGAGCACGGGCGAGCGGCACACGGTGACCCTGAGCTTCGATACGGCCGCTCTCGTCGCCGGCGAGTATGTCGGGAGCGTTAGGGCAGTGGCGACCGATCAGGAAACAGGCGATTCGGCCGTGAATTCGCCCGCCGAGGCCGGCGTTAAGCTAACGGTGGTAGCTGGTATCCCCGAGGTCCCGACGGGGCTGGAGGCCAGCGAGGGCTTGCGCGGCGCGGTCTACCTGACTTGGCTGCCTGCAGAAGGCGCCCTTAGCTATGAGATATGGAGAAACACCGCTGAAGATAGCTCCTCGGCGACAAAGCTCTCTGGCGTGTCCGGCACGGAATATGCCGACAGCGTTGTGACGCCGGGTACGAGGTATTATTATTGGGTAAAGGCCGCGAACGGAGAATGGAAGAGCGATTTCAGCTCGTCCGCCGTTGGTTGGGCCAGGGCTGTTGAGGGCGATTTTGATGGCGACGGCAAGGCCGATCCCTGGTACTATTACGACAATATGGGCCAGTGGTATTTAATGATGAGCGAACTTGGCGCCACCAATATGCAGTTTGGATCATCGAGTATGACGCCGATTCCCGCCGATTTCGATGGCGACGGCAAGGCCGATGTTGCCGTGTATGACGAGGCGACCGGTTATTGGTATGTATCCCTATCGGGAAGCGGAGAGCTCTCGGTTCTGAAGTTCGGGGAGCCTGGATATACCGAGGCGTCCGCCGATTTCGATGGCGACGGCAAGACCGATGTGGCCGTGTATCACGAGGACTCCGGGTACTGGTTCGTATTCCTCTCCACGACCAGCCAGATGGCCTATCAGAAGTTCGGCGCTCCGGGTTATCTGCCGGTCCCGGCGGATTATGACGGCGACGAGAAGGCGGACCTGGCCGTGTATAGTGAGTCGACGGGCTTCTGGTTCATCCTGCCCTCGTCGAGCTACGTGATGGCCTACCTTCAGTTCGGCGGATCCGGGTTCGTCCCAGTGCCTGGCGATTACGTGGGCGATGGCTTGGCCGATATGGCCGTCTACGACAGGGTTACGGGCACATGGCATATCCTGACGTGGAATTACGAGTACCTGATGGTCCAGTTCGGGTGGAGCGAGGCAGAACCGGCGCCTGCTGATTATGATGGCGACGGCATTGTTGACCCGGCAGTGTTCTACAGGAGCAGGACCGATTCCACCTGGTATTTGCTGAAATCCTCGGAAGGCTACGAGATGATATCCGGAAGAAGCATGAGGCCGGGGGCTGAATGAGAGAAATTTGAAGCGGGAGTTCCTGTTGGCAGGTTCTGACGGGGTTGAGACCGCTTGAAAGAACATGGGGGACGGCAGCATGCCGTCCCTCCCGAAAAGGCTTGCGGGAGAGTCGGCACCCGCCTGCAGCGATTAGAGCGCAGCGATTGCGGGCAGATGTTGTTCATGTGAAGTTGCCTTGTATGAGCCCCTGATGGGGGTTTGGAAGTCGTTGCGGCAGGCTGGCGAGAGGTTTGGTAGATAATGAAAAAAGGGTTGTCATTATTGGTTGCCGGTGTTGCTCTATCCATGGCCTCGCCGTTGTTGCGCGCCCAGGTGGTCGCCACCACGAATGCCGTGCCGTGGTTCTGCGGCTTCGAGGTGTCCGAGGGATATACGAACGAGATGGTGCTTAATGAGGGATTTGGCGGCTGGTATTCCGCGGACAGCAATGCCTTCGTTCAGGATGCTGATTTCTGCAACGACTCCCCCTTTATAGACAGCCTGATGTCTGTGGCGATAGGAGAGGATGAGACGCTCTCAAACCGCTTCGACGGCACCTTCACCAATAATTTATGGATCCAGATGGATGTGCGCGCCGGCCTCGACGAGGGCGATGATCCGCCGGAAACGGACACAAATTCCACAGTGATGTTCTACATTCAAAGTAACGGATTTTTCAGCGTGAACCACATGACCAATTACGCGGAACCGACAAATGGTAATTGGGTAGTGCTGTCCAATACGGTAACCGGAACCGAAGCGGTTCCTTACGAAACCAACACTTGGGTGCGCCTCAATATCATGCAGAACCAGTTAAATAAGACATGGGCGCTTTTCGTGGATTATAAACTAATCACGAACAGCATCAATTTCGTGAATACAAACGTGTCCGCGTTTAACGGCTTTGACGTTTATAACGGCGGCGGCGCTACTTCATATCTTGATAACATTTCCATTACAAACGGATTGCCGCCCGATCTCGCCGCTGACGGCGGCGACTGGCTGCCGGACTTGAACGTCACGGCAACCAATTTCAACAGGAACATTTTCGCGGGCGAGACGGCGGAGGCCGGCAGCTACGAGATTTGGAAGACGACCAACTACTACGATCTTGTGTTCTCGAACTGGGTCAGCACCAGCTGGGTGCAGGTGGCTACGATTATCGGCACGAATAACGGTCTCACCCACACCCTGATTAACGTCACGTTTAATGGAACAGAGAACCTGCCGGCGGGCGATACCTATACCGCGCAGATAGTCGTGAGCGGATGGGATCCCGAGTTCGGGTTCACTGCCAGCGGGTCCTCAAAAACAATTGATGTTTCCGTGGCCACGATTTACCCGCCCGTTCTTGCGGTTGCTCCCACGACATTTTCGCACGAGGTGTCTGAGGGACATAAGCCTTCCGGCGATTCGTTCCGGGTATGGAATGATAGTCTTCTGCCGCGCGAGGTAATGAATTACACCGTGTCGAGCGATAAGAGCTGGATGATAGTCAGTCCTACGAACGGTGTGTGCCAGTACAATACCAATGCGGTGGCGGTGGCCTACAATACCGCCTCTCTCGCGCCGGGTTGGTACACCGGAACCGTTACAGTCACCTCCTCTGGCGCAGGCGCAAGCTCCAAGGAGGTCGTGGTGAGCCTGCGCGTGAATGCAAGACCTGTGCTGTCCACGGACGCGGCGGGATGGACGAATATCATCAAGATCGGCGAGTTATGGGATGACGCGTCATTCAACATCTGGAATTCAAGCATCGTTCCGCGCGCCACAATGAAATACCAGGTTTCAGATGATCTCGAATGGGTGACTCTCAGCAGCGGGAGCGGAACCAGTACGGGTGAGCAGCATGAGATCACTTTGAGTTTTGAGACGGAGGGTCTCATTCAGGGCATATATACAGGGGCGGTTATCGTTACGGCGGTGGATGATGTCACTTACGATACGGCAACCGGCTCTCCGCAGCAGTTCGGAATAGAACTCACCGTGCTCGGCAACGTGGCGCTCGCTACTTCTCTGAACGGGTTCACGAACACGGTGCTGGAAGGGTACTCGGCAACAAACAGCTTTTCGATATGGAACACCGGAGGCGAGCCATGGAGCCGCATGGCGTACACCGTGGCCAAGGATGTTTCGTGGTTCACGCTCAGCTCATCAAGCGGAACGGTGTCTAACGAGACTAACGCGATATCGGTGGTCTTCTCCAGCAGCGGTCTGGAGCCCGGCGTCTACACGGGCTCAATAACAGTTGATGCCACGGATGTCGAGAGCGGAAGCAAGGCCCCGGGCGCGCCCCGGACGAAGACCGTCACATTCACCGTCGCTTCACGCACCCCGGTCAACTTCGAGTTGCCGGAGGTGAACGGCGTGGCCCATGTGGGGCAGTCATTGACGGTGGACAACGGCATGTGGCAGTATGAGAACCGGCTCACCTTCTCCTACCAATGGCAAAGGGCGACCACGGTCTATGGCGATGAGATGACGGACATACCGGGCGCCGTCGGATCGTCATACATCATCACGGAAAACGACAAAAATAGCTGGCTGCGCGTCAAGGTCACAGCGGTTGATTCCGAGCCGACCGCGCTCAGCACGACTGTCTACTCCGAGTTCAAGAGCTCCACGAGAACTAAGGTGGTACCGGACGATTTCAGCGGCGACGGCAAGTCGGATCTGTGGTTCTTCGATTCACTTTACGGAATGTGGCGCATTTCCTACGTCAGCGGCGGCACCGCGGAACTGCAGTTCGGCTCATGGGAAACGGATGCCGTGCCGGGCGACTACGACGGCAACGGCGTTATGGATTTCGCGGTCTACCATCAGACCGAGGGCACGTGGTATGTTCTCTTCATGCCGGATGGACGGTTTGCGTATCTGCAGTTCGGTTGGTGGGATACCGTTCCCATTCCCGCGGACTACGACGGCGACGGGACGACCGATATCGCCGTGTACTGGCCGGAAGGCGGAATATGGTATATCCTGAGATCGACCACATGGAACTGGGACTACACGCAGTTCGGCTGGAGCGAAACCACTCCTGTTCCGGCGGATTACACCGGCGACGGCAAGACGGATATGGCAATCTACTATAACGGGACGTGGATCATCACCAGTGAGTCGGAAGGCCAGGTCATCTACGAGTTCGGCGGTCTGGATGCAATCGCGGCGCCCGGCGATTATGACGGCGATGGCATTGCCGACCTCGCGGTCTACTGGTACGCTGAAAACCGCTGGGAAATACAGGAGTCAAGCACGGGCAATATTCGAGAGCTGACCTTCGGCACGAGCAACGGCGCGGGCGTTCCTTCGCCCGGCTATTTCGACTCCGATAACCTGCTTGATCCCGCCACCGTTCACGTGTCGGGCGAGTTCCTCGTCTGGTGCATACAGAGGTCCCAGGATGGCTACAGGGGCCAGTCATACCAGTCCGATCTCAATACCTGGCGGGTAGCCTGGTAGTGAAACCGTTCAGCCTCCTCGTGAAGCCTGCTTCCGCTGACTGTAATCTCCGTTGCAAATACTGCTTCTATCTTCCGTGCGCTTCGCTCTACCCGGATTCAAGCGTTCACCGCATGTCGGATGAAACCCTGGAAAAACTAGTGTCCGGCTATATGGCAACGAGCCAGCCCCAGTACGCTTTCGGCTGGCAGGGTGGCGAGCCCACTTTGATGGGAACTGCCTTCTTTAAGCGTGTGATCGCGCTCCAGAAGAAATACGGCAGATCGGGCGCATCGGTTGCCAACGGGCTCCAGACCAATGCGACGCTGATAACCGACGAGATGGCGACGCTCTTCGCAGCATATAACTTCCTTGTGGGTGTGAGTCTGGACGGGCCGGCGGATATTCACGACAAGTATCGCCGGAACGGGGCCGGGTCCGGTTCACACAAGGATGTACTGCGAGGGATAGAGTGTCTCAAGCGTAATAAGGTTGAGTTCAATATCCTTGTGCTGGTGAGCAGGGCGAATGTCAAGGAGGCAGGGGCGGTCTATCGCTATCTTCGTGACAGCGGTTTCCTGTATCACCAGTATATTCCCTGCGTCGAATTCGATTCGTCGGGAAAGCTCATGCCGTACGCCATAACCGGCGAGGAGTGGGGTGAATTCCTTTGCGGACTCTATGACGCCTGGGTTGGCGCCGATACGCGCATCGTGTCAATCCGGCAGTTTGACTCCATTCTCAGCAAGCTGGTTGATAATTGCACCACGGTCTGCCACATGGGAGGAAACTGCTGCCAGTATTTCATGGTGGAGCATAACGGAGATGTCTATCCCTGCGACTTCTTCGCCGATCCAAAGCTGCTTCTCGGGAACATCGCGGAAATGAGCTGGCAGGCGCTTGCGGACAGCTCAACCTACAGGCAGTTCGGCGCCCGGAAGAGCAGTTGGAACGAGGAGTGCGGGAGGTGTGAATTCAAAACCCTGTGCATGGGCGACTGTCCCAAGCACCGCTATCACGCCGGAACTGACAGTCATGCCCTGAGCTGGCTCTGCCAAGGCTGGAAGCAGTTTTATGCCCATTCCCTCCCGGGCTTCAGGCGTCTTGCCCGGCGCGTGGAGAAAGAGCGCATCGCGGCCGCCGCGCAAACGTCTGCCGCCGTTGCCCCGGGTAGGAACGACCCGTGCCCGTGCGGAAGCGGCAGAAAATACAAGCATTGCTGCCTCAGCCGGTGAACCTGAAAAGATTCACTCTGAATGCCTGCAAAAATATGGAAGTTGAATTGCCTTCATACTATGAAGGCCTACAAATACCTGGACCTTGTAGGCCGTCATAGCATGACGGCATTCCTTGGATTCCCTGCCCGTGCTCTTCATGGTAAAAAAAAGTGCTCATTCATGAACAAACATTATCTGAATCCGTGAACGATCACAAAATCTTTACTGCCGGATTCCGGTGAATGTCTTCAGCATTTCCGGAAGCGGACAGGCGGCGCAGCCGGAGCGATCATTGAGGCAGAAGTCATGAAACATCTGGATCAGACCCTGTTGGCGCAGACCGGTTCTGTATAGTGATGGATTGTGGTCCGGTCCAAGCAGAGCGTTCGCGGTTTGTCTGATGATGCTGTTGTCCTCTTCGGGGGCGAGCATGGCGAGGAACTCCGTTTCCGAGACTTGCGGCCGGTTTGTGGCGAGAAACGGGATGATGACGTTCGAGATGATCGCCGCGGCACGGGCGCCGCCTATGAGCGCAACCGGCGAGAGACGCGGCGGACCCTGTAAACTCAGCCGTGATGTCCAGTAGCATTCCCGCCCCGCCTCGGGGCGGAGAAGTCGCAGAGTTCGATTGATCCATTCGCCGGGATTGTCGAGCGGCGTTTTGCCGAGTTCCCCGGCGAGGCTTGTGCCGCCGGTGAACAACAGGGCTGCGGCCATCAGACGGCGCCGGGGATGGTTCTGGGGGCGGATGCCCCTCATGTCCCATGCCGATTTCTCCAACGCAAGGTTTTGCCATCGCGCTCGGCACTTCCACCAGCAATCCCAGAGCCGCCTGATAAACGCCCGCGTTTCAGCATCCCATTTGGCCCGCACCTGCGATGGAAGCAAACCGGCAAGCCCCATTAAAATGGCATAGGCGGAGATCGCGCTGCCGCGCGATTCTTCCCGCAGCGCCTCAAGGGGCATTTGCTCAGCAAGATGACGGAATTGACGCCTGTTCCGCTTGTAGCCCAGCGCGGTCATGATTTCTTCGTACAGCACCTGGTCCAGTCCCCTTTCCTGCTCGACAGCCGCGAGCCTTTCGCTCTTGCGGCGCATTCGCTCAAGTCCCGCCGAGTCGAGAAGTGAGCCGGCTGTTTCGGCGTTTCCCGCGAGGATCTTCGAACATGGAGCCGCCATGGCGGGCGAACAAAAAGGATAAGCGGCAAGATCAATGGCGTCGAAAGAAAAGAAGGAATTTGCGGATAGGGCTTCCTTGAGTGACAGCTGGATCGCGCCCGGGGGAAGCGAGCCCTCAGGAAGATAGCCGGGGAAGTAGGTTACGTGAGCGCGCACCCCGTCATAATCCCGGTTGCCGGAGTGGCCGTGGCGGGTCCAGTCGGCGGCGGATATGTGTATCTCCACGTCGCCCGTCACGCGCCGCGCGATCGCGCGGCTTCCGCCCTTTCTTTTCTGCAACCCCGCATCAGGACTTCCGGGTGTCCGGCCAGGCTCTATTCTGAGAGCGGCGCCGAGAAAATCGGGTCCAGCCTCCAGGTTCCACCTGCCGGGATGTTCGACCACGACCGTATCGCGCTCCCTGGTTTGAAGGTTGGCCGGTCTCAGGGCGGAATCAAACCATACGCACTTCAGGTGTCGCTCGGTGTGGGGGAAGGATGTGGCGGGTCGGCCGGTCTCGCGGAGAAGGAAACGGTCGGCGCCAAGGCACGCGCGGTATCTTTCGGCTCCGGCAAAAGCTTCGTTGCCGCTGCAGCCGGGATATCCGGCACGGCCCATTTTTGGATTGATAGGCGCCTTATCCATGTATATAGTATTGTTCTATCGAGATTCCTTGTAAAGAGGGAAAATAAGGGAAGCGGCGATAGCTCAGACATCAGGAGTCTGAATATTCGAGTAGTTACAATGGAATGCGGGATAATCGGTGATTAAAGTCAACAACCTCGCGAAATACTTCGGACGGGACCGCGTCATAGAAGACCTGTCGTTTTCAGTTGAATGCGGACAAGTCGCGGGCTTGCTGGGTCCAAACGGGGCGGGCAAAACCACCCTCATGCGAATCCTCGCTGGATACATAGCGCCGAGCTCGGGCACCGTGATTATTGATGGGCTGGACCTGTTCGACTACCCGGTTGAAGCCAGGCGCAGGCTGGGCTATCTCCCGGAGAATGCCGCCTTGTATTCCGACATGAGGGTTGATGAATATCTCTCATTTCGGGCCGCCTTGAAAGGTGTACGCCGCCGCGATCGCGGGGATAGGATCGAGCAGATGAAGGCTCTCTGCGGGCTGCAGGAAGTCGGGCGCAGAATCATATGTCAGCTGTCGAAGGGATTCTGGCAGCGGATCGCGCTGGCCGATGCCATGGTGCACGATCCCAAGCTGCTGCTTCTCGATGAGCCGACCATCGGGCTTGACCCGTATGAAATCCGGAATGTGCGGGAGTTGATAAGAAATCTCGGTTCCCGCTATACCGTTCTGCTGTCAACTCATATTCTCTCCGAGGTGGAAATGGTGTGCAACAGGGTGTTCGTTCTGGACGGAGGCGGATTCGTTGCATCCGGTTCGCCGGACAGCCTGGCCCCGGACGGCTTGACGCGTGTGAGGGCCGAACTCCTGGGGCCCTGTGACGAGGTGGTCAAGGCGCTGGAGCTTATACCGGGGATCAAGAGTGTTTCCTACCAGCCGTACGTCGAAAAGGAGAGGCAGAACCGTTCGGCGTCGGCCTGGGGCTGCTATATTCTTGAGTGCGAGGCGGGAATGGACGTGAGGGCGGGGGTGTTCGATGTCGCGGGCAGGGGCGGGTGGGTGATGCGCGAGCTTGCCGCGGAGAAATGCTGCCTCGAGCGGACGTTTATCGAGTTGACGAGAGAAGGAAGGAAAAGATGAGGGCATTCAGGGCGCTGTTCCGCAGGCAGCTAAAATCCTATTTCAGTTCGCCTGGGTCATATATCGTCATGGCGGCTTTTCTTGCCGTGGCCGGCCTGAGTTTCCGCGGCATGGCCTGGCGCAGCCTTGTTGAACGCCTCGAGGCCGGCGAAGTGATGTTCGGCTCGGCATTGTTCTGGTTTGCCGTGCTCACAGCAATAACGCTGACTACCATGCGGCTGCTGGCCGAGGAAAAGGGCTCGGGGACGCTGGAGACGCTGCTTACGGCGCCTGTCACCGATGTCCAGGTGGTCATTGCGAAATACGCGGCCGCCGTGTGCTTTTTCATTGTCATGTGCGCGCCGCTGTTCCTGAACGTGATCGTTATCATGCTGTTCAACGCAGAGTCAGGCGCGTTCGATCTGTTGCCGATCCTGCTGAGTTTCTTGATGTTCCTCCTCGTGGGCGCGGCCTGCATTGCTTACGGGCTGTTCGCTTCATCGCTTACAGGGAGCCAGGTGGTGGCCGGCATTATCTGTTTCGCGGGACTCTCCGTGTTTCTGTTTTCGGAGAGTCTGCAAAGCGTTATTGCCGGCGAGCGGGCGGCCGGGCCGCTGGCCGCCATATCCGGCATTCGCGCGGTTCTTGATGTGTCCAGGGGCATGATAGATACACGCTCGATCGTGGTATGTTTCTGTCTGCTCGGGTTCTTTCTCTTCGCGACTGTCAAGTCGCTCGAGTCGAGGCAGTGGAGGTAAAGGAAGATAGGTTATGGCTGCACGATTCAACGGCAGGCGATGGGGCATGGCATTTAACGCGGGCGCGTCCGTGCTGCTCGCCGCTGTCCTGGCTCTGATGATCCACTACATCTCGGGCAAACACTGGGCAAGGGTTGACTTGAGCCGTTCTCAGTATTACGGCTTGTCGGACGGCACATTGCACCTGATCGAGAGTCTCGAATCCGACGTCGAGATGATTGTGCTCGCCGGTTCGGAGCATGATCTTGCCCGCGACGCGAGGATCCTGTTGCGCGAATACGAGCATGCCTCCCCGCGGATTCGGGTTGAATACGTTGATCCCAACAGGGATCTCGCGCGGACCAGGGACCTGGCATTGAAGTACTTCGTGGAAAAATCGGACATCGTGATTCTCATTGCCGGCAACAGGCGCAAAATCGTATCGCTCGACGAGCTTGCCGATTATGACTACTCGCCGGCCGAGTCCGGGCTGCCGAGGAAGATAGCGGCGTTCAGGGGCGAACAGGTGTTATCTTCGGCCATACAAAGCCTTGCCGCCATGCAGGATCCGGTCGTGTACTTCCTGTCCGGCCACGGCGAGGCGCGACTTGACAGCTACGACCAGTATTTCGGCTATTCGATCATTGCGCGGATGCTGAGGCGCGAGAACATACAGGTGCGGTCATTCGCGTTCGGCGAGGAGTCGGTTGTGC
The DNA here is from genome assembly GCA_964458525.1 of uncultured Verrucomicrobiota bacterium. Classification (GTDB taxonomy): domain Bacteria; phylum Verrucomicrobiota; class Kiritimatiellia; order JAAZAB01; family JAAZAB01; genus CAYWJE01. The sequence goes on along the minus strand of CAYWJE010000039.1, from coordinate 2,945 downwards.
CCCCCGATTGCTCGGCCCTGGTCGTGGCTGGTCCATCAAAACCCCTTGCCAGGGCCGAGATTAACATGATCAAAACCTACCTTTCCAACTCCGGCCGGCTGCTGTTGATGCTGGATTCAGGGGTCGAGACCGGTTTGGAGGATCTGATGGGCGAGTGGGGTCTGCTGCTCGCCAGCGACAGAGTCGTCGGCACCACGCTGACCGGCCGGGAACTGGTGATATCGGAGTACGGCGACCACGAGATAACGCGGCGCCTGGACAATGTGAGAACGGTCTTAAACGTTCCGCGTTCCGTGCAGCCGGCGACGACCGATGAATCCGATGGCGCCAGGGCCGCGGATAAGCCTTTGTTGACGATCCTCGCTTCGTCATCGCCGCGGGGATGGTCGGAGATGACGCCTGATCAAAATCCCTCCGTGTTTGATGCGGGGGTTGACCATTCCGGCCCGGTCCCGGTGGCGGTGGCCGTTGAGAGGGGCGCACTGCAGGGAGTGGAAGTTGAGCTCAAGTCCACGCGCATGGTCGTGATAGGCGATTCCTCGATGGTGTCAAACGGCGCTTTGCTCGCGGGCTATAATACCGGCTTTTTCATCAGCGCCCTGAACTGGCTGCTGGAGCGGGGATCGTCTCTCGATATTTCGCCGAAAAGGCCGGTTGCGCTGCGCGTGATGATGACACTCGCCCAGGCAAGGCTTGCCTGCTGGCTTGTCGCGGTAGCTGTGCCCGCAGCGGTGTTGATCATAGGGTTTGTCGTGTGGGTCGTTCGCAGGAAGTAACTACTGAAACCTTTATAACCTTGCAAACTGTTCAGGTCGCGCAATGTTTGACGGTCGCACAGGCTGTGCGGCCCTACCATCAATAAGAATGGTAGGGCGGAACAGCCTGTTCCGCCGCATTTCTCGCGCATGAGTAGTAACCAATTTTAATTGTAATATCCCTCTTTTCTGCAACTATGAATTGTGAACCGTGAACGGTTACGGAAAGATTCAGGCATGAGATATAGAACCACTTTCATCTTAATGATGCTTGTATGTCTCGGCGGACTGCTGATCTGGATCCTCGAATGGAGATCCGACCCGGCCGACGTTCCGCGGACCCGCGGCGCGGGTATTTACAGCATGGAGCCGGAGCGTTTGTCTTACGTGTCATTTTACTGGGATGGCATCTTCATTGAATGCGTTAATGAGCAGGGGCAGTGGTTCGTCAACAGGCCAGTTCGCGATCGCGCCGACAATGGCGCCATTGATCGCATTATCTCCGTGATAAGCATGCTCCCGGTTCTGGAGATCATTACGCTCGATGAGCGCAGGGCGAGGGACCTGTCCGCCGATGACTACGGGTTGGCAAGTCCCCGCGCCTGGGTTGTGCTCGGAGAGGGGAATAAGCGGAGGAAGCTCAACATAGGCGGCGATTCGCCGCTCAGGGATGCCGTATACGTCCGAATGGACGGCGAAGATGACATAATGACCACTTCCACCAATGTCCTCGCCGCGGTCATACACTCCGCTGATGAGATCAGGGATAGATGGCTTTTTCGAGGGGCTCCATCATATGTGACCCGATTCGACATTAAGCCTAACGACAAGCCTATGCTGTCTCTCACCCGGGAGGGCTCCGAGTGGATTATCAGAAAGCCTGCTCTAGCGCGAGCCGACTGGCTGAAGGTCTCCGCCGTGCTGGACAGTTTCTTCTCCGCCCGGATCAAGCAGTTCGTTTCCGAATCAATGTCGGATCCCGCCGCTTACGGGGTTGGTGAGGACGAGGCCGTCCTGTGGGTCGGCGTGTGGCAGGGGAATGAGCAGGAAGGCGAGGTCGTGCTCTTCGGCAAGCCGGCTGACACCCAGAGGGAAATGCTTTACGCGCACAGGAAGGGCTCGTCCTCAATATATGCCGTCGAGAAGCGAAAAGTAGATATGCTGGGCGTTTCCGCTGCTGAGCTCAGGGATTCGCGCCTCTATTTCATGGCCGCAGATCGGGCAAGATCGGTGCAGCTCGATGTGGGCGACAAGACGCTCCGGTTCGACAGCGATGACGGAAACAAGTGGAACATCGTCAAGCCCCATCAATGGCCGGCGGATGTGCGGGTGGTGACGGATCTGCTGAACCGCCTGAACTCCGTGAGGATTTCCGCCTTCGTGAATGCCGCCGAGACTAATCTCCAGGTTTTTGGACTCGATGTCCCCTCGCGGGTTGTCCGCATGTGGGACCATGTTCCCGACCAGGGGCCGGCTACGCAGGCAGTGGATCATATTGCCGCTTCCGCGACCAGGCTGGAGCGGACACTGAAAATAGGCGAGGCCCGGCCTGGCCAGGATTTCGTATTTGCCAGGTTCGATGACAACCCGCAGGTCTACCAGATATCAGCGGCGTCCGTGCTCACGCTTGACGTGGATCCTCTGAAATACAGGGATCCGGAAGTTCTTGCGCTCAATCCTTCAGTGATCCGTTCTATCACTCTGAAAAAGGAGAATTACGAGGAGTCGGTCGAGCTGGATTCTTCCGGAGCATGGGTGCCCGTATCACTGTCCGCAGCGGAGGCCGACTTGGAAGTCATAGAAGCTATATTGTCCGAAGTTTCCTCTCTTTCCGCCGCCAGGTTCGAATGCAGCGGAGCTAAAAATTTGGCCGTCTACCGCTTGCAGCCGCCGCTTGTCTCTCTCTCATTCGGCCTCACCGGGGAGGGCGGCGTGAGCAAGGCCCTGTTGTTCGGCGCCGATTCGGAGGACCTTGGTGTCTACACAATGATTCAGGGGCAGGATGTGGTCTTTGTTCTGGAGAAGGAGAAAGTCGCCCTGCTCCTGCGCGGCTTGACCCGCTGATTCTGAATCCGGCAGATGGAGGGGGGGGGCTTTCCTGGATTCTGAATTCCTGTGTAGTTACCATTTTTCTAAGAAATATCGTAACTACTCAGGTCCTTCTCTGGATTGCTTGAAATCCCATATTAC
>CAYWJE010000038.1:0-18905 GCA_964458525.1 uncultured Verrucomicrobiota bacterium | reverse complement strand
CTGAATACTTGAGTAGTTACGAGTTCAATATGTTTTCAGAGACAAGGTGATGTCGCTTCACCTTCAACCACGGAGAAGCGTTCGCGAAAATCGGTCCACAGGAGCTTTCTCTGCCACTTTCGGACTTGCGACGCCAGGTCGGGGGGCAATGTTTTTCCCGCGTTCCTGGCGCACCATCCGATTACGTCGTTCGAAAGAAGCAGATAAGGCTCGATGTTGAGCCCGTTCGCGATATCGGTCCGCCATGTCTGCATGGCTTTGAGCCGATTGCCATAGCCGGGCGTTGATCTTGGGCGATACACGCGGCTCGGATGTGTTTCCGTCGGCGCGGCCGCCCCCCTGTTGACCGCCTCGATCAGGCGCGCGGAATTGGACTCGCGGTAGATCGCGGGGTGGATGCCCGGGATCTTCTGGATTTCATTGGCCGTCCGCGGCGGCGTGGTGGCCATTTCAATGAGGATCTTGTTCCTGATCAAGAAGTGGACGGGCCGTCCGAGCTTTCTGGCAAGCTGGTCGCGGAACTCAGCCAGCTCCCGCAGGATGGCGAGCTGCCGGCCGCTCAGCGCCGTGCTTCCCTTTATCCTGGTGTGCGGGGCTGGTTCGTCCAGCGAGTCCTCGAATGTCTCGAGCAGCTTGAATTCTTCCTGCACCCATGAAAGCCTGTCCAGCTCGGTCAGCCGCCTTTGAAGAATGTTCTTGAGATCGAACAAGAAACGGGTGTCGCGGGCCGCGTAGTCGAGAGCGTCCCCGCGCAAGGGGCGCTTCAGCCAGTCAATTCTCTGAAATTTCTTATCGGTCTTGACGTTCAGCAGCTCGGCAAGCAGACTGCCCAGTCCGTACTGCCTGAACCCGCAGAACTGGGCAGCAAGCTTAGTGTCGAAGAACCTGTTCAAGTTCCACTTGTAGACCTGCCGGCATGTGCGCTTGTCGAAATCGGCATCGTGGATGATGAGCTCCACGTTGGGATCGGTAAGCATCGCGCCAAGCGGGGCTAGGTCAATCTCGGAAAGCGGATCGAAGACGAAGGTCTGTCCGTCGTGGATGGATATCTGCACTAGAGCTATGTGCAGCCCGTAATGATGGCAATGGTTCTCCATCTCGAGATCCAGGGCCAGCCTGGAAGCTCCGGCCAGCTTCTCCATGGTCGCGGCCATGGCGCTGGCGTTGTCAATCAGTTCATATGTCTTTTTTTCCTGCATTACTTTCTCTTCACTATTTACAATGGAAGCTCCTCTCCCATCCGTATGCCATGGCCGCAAAGAAAGGATGATCCGCTCATGATCCTGCGGCATTCCGGCTGGACCTCCAGGAGACGGAGTCCGCCGTCGCCGGTGATGATTAACGGGCCCGGCCCGGACGCTTCCAGCACAATGCCCGGCGATATCTCTGCGCCCAATGATTCGATGTTCTCAACCTGTGTCTTGAAAACGCGCACCGTTGCGCCCGTGGAGCGTTTGAAGAAACAGCCCGGCCGCGGGTTGAAGCCGCGCACCCTGTTGTGCAGTTCCATCGCCGGCCTGGTCCAGTCGAGTCGTCCATCCTGCTTGGCCAGTTTCGGGGCGTAGGTTGCCTCGGATTCAACTTGCGACGTTCTCTTCAGTCTGCCGCCGCGAGCGCGGTCGAGTGTGCCCGCGAGCAATTCCGCAGCCAGCACTGCAAGCCGGTCGCCAAGAGTGGCGGACGTGTCGTCGGCCCTTATCTCCTCATTTGCGCTGTCAATTATGTCGCCCGTGTCCATGCCCTCGTTCATAAACATGGCTGTAACTCCGGTTGTGGTCTCGCCGCGCGCTATGGCCCACTCGATGGGAGCCGCGCCCCGGTACTTTGGAAGCATGGATGCATGGATATTGATGCAGCCCAGCGGGGGAATGTCGAGCAGTGGCGCCTTGAGGATCTGGCCATAGGCGACCACCGCGATCAGGTCGGGACGAAGCTCGCGTATTTTCCGGATGCTTGAGTCATCGTTGACGTTCCTCAGAGTCATGACCGGTATGTCAGAGCTTGAGAAAAGGGCGCGAACGGGGCAGGGCGCCACCGTGAGCTTCCGGCCCTTCGGCCTGTCGGGCTGGGTGACTACCGCGGCCAGGACGTCGGTGCCCGCAGAGACTATTCTCTCCAGGCAGGGACACGCCAGCGCGGCTGAACCCATGAAGATAATGCGCATTTCCCGCTCCATTTCCCGTCAGAAGAGTTTTGCGGCTACAACGCGTTCCGACTCTCGCAGAATACGTTCGTGCAGGCTGTTCCCATGCGAGTCCATCGTGACTATGGCCGGAAAATCCTCCACATCGAGCTCCCACATTGCCTCCGCAGCCCCGAACTCATCGAGAAAATGTACGGAAACGACCTTTTTGATCCTGTCCGCCAACACCTGAGCGGCGCCCCCTACAGCGTGGAGGTAGGCGCACCCGTATTTCGCACAGGCGGCAAGCGTGTCCTTTCCCATGCCGCCCTTGCCGATGACCAGGCCGATCTTGTGGTTCCTGATGAGGCGCGGCATGAAATGCTCTTCCCTGGCGGATGTGGTTGGACCGGCCGCGCGTACCACCCACCTGTTGTTCTCACGAACGACGACGGGTCCACAGTGATATATAGCGCAGCCTTTCAGAGGTATCGGTGACCTGCCGCCCTTAAACAGGTGTTCATGCAGGCGGTCGCGCCCGGTAACGATCCTGCCGGAGAGGCTCACGAGGTCTCCGGCGGCCAGCTTGCGCACTTTTGCAGACGTGAATGGATATGTCAGTTCGTGCATCATTACAGCCATTTCAGAATATCGCCGCGCCGGGCGCGCATGACCATGCCGCCCCTTCGACATGCCCAGCACATGTAGGCAATGCTCACAAAATAACAGGCCGGCAGCCGGCTGAGTGCGCCGATCTTAACCCCGATCAGAGTGGTGGAGCCGCCGAAACCCATGGGACCTATGCCCGTAGCATTGGCGTCTTTCAAGACGAGTTTCTCCAGGCGCGCGAGGTTGCTGTTCTTGGACACGTCGTTGAGCTTTCGGAGAAGCTGCTGCTTGGAGCAATCGGCGCCGGTAGCCCGATCGCCGCCCACGCAGATTCCGAGAATGCCTGGCGCGCAGCCCATTCCCTGCGCGCGCCACACCGCGTCCAGCGCGCACCTGCGGACGCCGTTCCAATCCCTGCCCGCCTTCAGGGCCGTGTCCGGAAGACTATACTGCGCGCTCACGTTCTCGCTGCCTCCACCCTTCATGAGGAGCCTCACTTCCACGACCGCCTTGGTGCCATATTGCACGTGAATGACGGGAGAGCCGGCCCCTACGTTAGTTGCGCGTGAAACCCCGGTAAGCGTGTCTATCGTGTTCTGCCTCAGGCAACCGAGTTCCGTCGCGCGCGCCACTGCCGATCGTACAGCGCCGCTCATGCCCTCGACGTTAAAGCCAGCGGGAACCTTGACATAGAAATGCAGAGAACCCGTGTCCTGGCACAGCGGTAGCGAGCGCGCTTTCGCGGCACGCACGTTTTCGAGGATGGTGTCCAGCGCCCATTGCGCGGACGAATCCTTCGCCTCCCTGTTCCGCGCCCGCCTGAGGGCCGACTCTACATCAGCTGGGAGGTTCGAAGAAGTCCTGCTGATAAGCTGGGTGAAATTATCTTCCCACCGGTTCCATTCTTTCGATGCCATAATATCTGTATTCTCTCTTCCGGCGGGATGATGTGCAAGCACATTCTGAAATACCTGAATCCGTTGATATCAAAAATCAGGCTCAAACATCAAAACTCGTCCGCGAAATGGCAGCAGCTCACATGGCCGGACGACACCTCGCGCGCCGGTGGCGGCTCCGCGCGGCAGATTTCGCGGGCATGGCGGCAGCGCGGGTGGAAGTGGCAGCCCGCAATGGAAGCCGCAGATCTCGCAGATTCCCCTTCGATTAGGTTGTGCCGCCGCGCGCCCTTCCGCGATGCCAGCCCCTTTTCCACGTCCGGGACTGCGGCCATGAGCGCTTCGGTGTATGGATGCGCGGGGTGCCTGAATAATTCGTCGGACGAAGCCGACTCCACTAATCGTCCCATGTACATCACGTAGACGCGTGAGCACATGTAGCGGACAACCGCGAGATCGTGGGCTATGAACAGGTAGGCCAGGCCGCGTTGTTCCTGGAGATCCTTCATCAGGTTCAGAATCTGGACCTGAACGGACACGTCAAGCGCGGATACCGGCTCGTCCGCGACTATAAGCGAAGGGTTCACGGCTATGGCCCGCGCTATCCCTATTCTCTGTCGCTGTCCACCGCTGAACTCATGAGGGTACCGTGATGCGTAGCCCGGCTCAAGCCCCACGGCTTCAAGCAGCTCCGCGATCCGGCTTCTGCGCCCGGCCCGCGAACCCATGCGATGCACGCGCAGGGTCTCGTCGAGCGTTGCGCCAATGGAGAGTCTCGGGTTGAGCGAGCCGTGCGGGTCTTGGAAGACCATCTGCGCCCGTTTCCTGAATTCCCGGATCTGTCCGCGGTGGAGCGAGAGGACATCGAGGCCATCGAAGAACACCTGGCCGCTGGATGTCGGAACAAGTTTCAGCGCAGCGTTGCCAAGCGAACTCTTTCCGCAGCCGCTCTCGCCGACCAGCCCCGCGCTCTCGCCGGCCCTCACGTCAAGCGTTACGCCGTCCACCGCGGCAAAAGTTTTGCCGGTGCCCGCTTGATAGACCACCTTGAGATCTTTTACTTCCAGAAGTGACATCTCACTCCATGTTGAGCCTTATTGTAATCATCGCCGGAATTGGATCCATCCGCGATGGTGAGTTCCGGCTCCGCGATCCTGCATTTCTCCTGCGCCATCGAACAGCGAGGGTGAAATCGGCAGCCGGACGGCGGTCGGGCCGGGTTCGGAACTGAGCCGGGTATGCCCTTGATACGCTCGCCCGTCCCGGACAGGCTCGGCACGGCGCCAAGCAGTCCGTGGGTATAGGGGTGCAGCGGCTTAGTCAGCAGGGTCTCGGCGTCGGCGTGTTCCACGATCCTGCCCGCGTACATCACGTAGACCCTGTGGGCGATATCCGCCACAAGGCCCAGGTTATGTGTGATCAGGAGAACGGCCATGCCGAGTTCCTGCTGCAAGCCGGCCAGGAGGTCGAGTATCTGGGCCTGGATGGTCACATCGAGCGCCGTGGTAGGCTCGTCAGCCACCAGGAGTTTGGGACGGCACGCGAGAGCCATGGCTATCATGGCCCGCTGCTGCATGCCGCCGCTCAGTTCGTGCGGGTACGAATCGGCCAGCCTCTCTTCCAGCCCGACGCGCTTGAGAAGCTCCGCCACCTCTCGATCCGCATCGGAGCCGCGCCTGTGCAGGTGGATGGCTTCGGCAACCTGGCTGCCAACCGTGAAGACCGGGTTGAGCGAAGTCGAGGGCTCCTGGAAAACGTAAGAGATATCGGCGCCCCTGAGCCGTCGCAGCGCCGACTCGTCCATTGTCATTACGTCGTTGCCCGAGAAGAAGATGCTGCCTCCGGCGATGCGGCCGGGCGGCGCAACCAGCCGCGCCAGGGCGAGCGCGGAAACCGTCTTTCCGCAGCCGCTCTCGCCCACGAGCGCGGTCGTTTCGCCGGCACGCGTGCTGAAGCTCACCCCGTCAACCGCCTTGATCGGGTTCTTTCCCGCCTGGAAGTGCACGCGGAGGCCTTCAACTTCAAGCAAGTTGTGGTTTCGTGTTGTCATTTCATTAGCACAGCGCTCTCAATTCGCTTAAACGCGAGAGCATAAAATCTGCGCCGTGCCGAGCGCAATCCGTCTTTCCGTTACAGAGAAAGGCGGTCTTCGCGCCGGCTTTCCGTCCGGCCTCGATATCGAAAATGTAATCCCCCACGACCAGCATCCGGTCCGGGGCCACGCTCATGCGGCAGGCTGCGAGAAGGACGCCATCCGGCTCCGGTTTCGGGCGGCTCGGGTCATCGCGCGTGATGATGGCGTGAAAATCTGACTCGCGCAGCAATGTGAAATTGCGAAGCGACCTTATGACGGCCGATAGGGTGTTGCGCGTCAGAATGCCGGACGGGATGCCGCGAGCCTTGAGATGATTGACTATTTCTTCTGCATCGGCGTTGGGTTCGGCCTGCGCTGCGGCCTCGGCCTCGAATGTTTCGAGGATATTCGAACAGCGGTCGTGGTGGCCGCCGGGCGGCAGGGCTAATATATATTCGAGAATGGTCTCGCCGGGCGGGCATCCTATCGCCTGCCTGATTGCCGCAAAGTCCAATATCCCGGGCCGGGTCAGCGTGCCGTCGAAATCGAACAGTACGGCGCCGGGCGACCAGCTGCCCATTCGTCCGGTACTATCCTTGTATTTGTCCACGTTCGATTTCGTAATCATGATCGAAGCCTAGCAGGGCGATCGTGAAAAGAAAAGCGCGGAATTCGGACTGACTGTGAAGGGGCGCATCTCCGATCTATTGTCCAGTAATTCTCATTGAAACAGTTCTTGTCTTTTTCGGCAATGCATGGAGAATTTAAATTGAGGGAAAATACGGGAGCGGTGATGATTGTTGATTTTTTAAAACGGCACTGGTGGTGGATTCTTCCTTTGCTGATAGCGGACATCTTTCTGTTCAGATGGATCCTGGCGCGGCCGGCGGAGGAGTCGGGCGGCGCTGAGCCGTCCGCGGAGCTTTCGAAACAGGATGTTCCGGTGGAGGACGCCGAACTGATCTATACCTATCCGACGGACCAGACAAATCTTCATGATACGGGATCAACGGTGGTCTACCAGCCGACGGCATCCGGCAGGGTGGCGTCGGCGCTTCACGGGACCACGCGAACAGTGCAGAGGGGGGGGCGTATCGTGCCGTCTTTTCACGCTGGTATAGACATTGCCGCCTTGCGGAGGGATCGGCACGGGCGTCCGCTCGACAAGGTCTATGCGGTTGCGGACGGGACTGTTGCCTACGTGAACCGGATTGGCGGCAATTCTTCATACGGGATCTACGTTGTTCTCACCCACCAGGATCCGGTAGGCGAGATCTATACGCTGTACTCCCATCTCGCCAGTGTCGCAAAGGAGATCAGACCGGGTTCCGCGATTCGCAAGGGCGCGGCGCTCGGTGTCATGGGCAACACCGCTTCGACCGGCATACCGATGCAGCGCGCCCATCTGCACTTCGAGATCGGGGTTGTAAACAACGCCTGGTTTCATGCCTGGTATAAAAAAAAGAAGCTCAAGCCGGATCATGGGACCTATCATGGGTACAACCTGGCCGCACTCAACCCGCTTGCGATATACGGTGGGGGTGAAGCGGCTCCGGCGTTCAGCATGCTCGTCCATCTTCGCAGTGAGGAACCCGCGTTTGTTCTGGCCTTTCGTCATGAAGGCCCGCTTGATTATTTTAAGCGTTATCCAGCACTGTGGAGCGGGCCGCCGCATGAGGATGGCGCCATGAGTGTGGCGGTGTCGGAGGGCGGCGTGCTACTCTGCGGCCGTCCTGCAACCCCGGAAGAGGAGGAGAGTCTTGGCCGGCGCGGCCATCTGGTGCGGAATGTCGTAGACGATATGGGCAGTCACAATGGGCGCGGACTTATTTTACAAAGGAACGGAGAATGGAAGCTTACGCGGCACGGCGAACAGTGGCTTGAGATATATTCTTACTGAAGCTAAACCTCTCAGCTTCTTTCGCTTCACTGCTTCATCGCCCGACTGCCCGACTGCCCCACTGATTCACTGTTCCGCTGCGCGAAGGCGCGGGTCCAGGGCGTCGCGCAGCGCGTCGCCGAGCAGATTGAATGCGAGGACGACGAGGAAGATCGCCAGAGTGACAGACGTCATCTCCCACCACATGCCCTCCCACAGGCGCAGCCGGGCGTTGCTTATCATGATGCCCCACGATGGTTCGCCCTGTGCTCCTATCCCGAGGAAGCTCATGAAGACTTCCGTGGAGACCGCGGCCGGAAACCGCAGGGAGAAGGTGATGATCACCAGGTGGAAGACATTGGGGAGGATGTGGCGGAACATGATACTTAGATGCCCAACGCCTATCGCGCGTGCGGCCTGCACGTAGGGCCTTGTCTTGTGCTTCATCACCTCGCCGCGGATCAGTCGGCAGAGGCCCACCCACGTGGTAAGGCCGATCCCGAGGTAGACGCCCTCGAGACCCTTGCCCACGATCATCGCTATGGCCAGTATGAAGAGCAGGCCGGGCATCGCCGCAATGGTGGAATAGAGCCACACGATGATGTCATCAACAAGCCCCCCGAAATAACCGGCAATGGTTCCAAGTATCACGCCAAGCGGGATAACGATCAGCGAGGTTATGATGCCGACCCGAAAGGCGATCCTCGCGCCCTGGATCGTACGCTGGAAGACATCCCTCCCCAGGTTGTCAGTCCCGAGCGGGTTCCTCGCCAGGTTGCGCAATCCCCTCACGATGTGGGCTGCGGCGCCTGCCGCCGCATCCTCTCCGGCGCTGAAGGGTGAGCGCAGAAAGCTCGGAGGCAGGTATTCACTCCCGAGATTGGTCTGTTGGTACGACGGGGTGCGGTCCTCGATGCTGTAATAAAGGTGGACAGCCTCGCCATACATCGCGGCCGCGAAATAGAGAACCACTACGAAAAGCGAGGCCATCGCCAGCCTGTTGGCCTTTAACGAGCGCCACGCGCCCGCCCACAGGGAATGTCCGCCCGTATCAACATTCGTTTCCGGCTTCATTGAAGTTTCACCCTCGGATCAACAATCGCGTAGATTATGTCGGTGAGCAGATTGGCCCCGACATAAAGCACCGCGCCTATAAATACGATGGCACGGACAACGTCAACATCGGACGAGTTGATTGCATTGATTCCCATGCTGCCGAGCCCCGGTATGCCGAAAAAGGTTTCCAGCAGGAGGCTCCCGGTATAGAGAAACGGGATCGCTATTACCACGTTGGTGACGATCGGGATCATCGCGTTCTTGAGGACGTGCTTAAACAGAACCCCCCCCTTTCCGACCCCCTTGGCAAAGGCGGTGCGCACGTAATCACGGTACATTTCGTCCAGCATTATGGTGCGGTAGAAGCGGACGTTCGTGCCGAGGCCCGTTATCACGCCGATGAGCACGGGCAGTAACAGGTAAGACCACGATTCGAAGCCCCATATCGGAAACCAGCGCAGGCGGTAGGCGAAGACGTACTGGCTGGCGACGATCCATACGAGGTAGTTCACACTCATCAGGACTACCGACGCGACCACTGCCACGCGGTCAATCCAAGTGTCCCGGAAAAACGCGCAGAACAGGGAAATGGCTATCGCAGCCGCGAGGCCAAGAAGGAAGATCGGAACCGTCAGGCAGAGCGACGGTCCGATGCCGTCCATCAGCATGCGCGAGACCCGCTGGTTCGTTGCGTGGGAAACTCCGAAATCCAGCCTGGCGAGTTGCGATAGGTAGTAAATGAACTGCGAATCGAAGAAATGGCTGGTCTTTCTTTCAAGCCTCAGCGCGCTGATCTCCAGCGGGGCTCCATCGGATTCGAGCATCAGTGTCATCGGTTTTTCGCCCGATTGGAACGGGATTGTGATCGTTCTCCATCTTTTGGAAGGCGGTATCGGAAAGGAGCTGTCTTCCGGGTCCGGAAAAACGTCGCCCCCGTCTTCGACAGCGCTTCCTCGCGCGGCCAGGCCTGAGCCTGATGCGAGCCGGTAGGTCATTATCCACCGGTACGAAGTGTCGGGATGCAGGTTGAAGGCGAGTGGAACGGTGTGCGCTTTGCCGGACTGGATTACGATTTTTCCGGGATCGCTCCCGGCGCGCGGTTCGTGCTCAACCCCGTTCACATCCCGCCACGCCCCGGGGCTGCGGTCGAACGATTCGGCGCCATACGCGCGGGTGCCGGTCCAGTTTCCGAAGAAAAGCGGCTTGTTCGCCCCGCGCTGCTCGTCGAACTCCTCCAGGCGCTTGGGCGAGACGTGCATTCCGAGCGTCATGGATGCGGGACTGCCCCCGGCCACATTGAAAAGGATGAAGGTTATCACGATGACCCCGAACACCGTGGGGATCATGTATAACAAGCGCCTTGTAATATATCTGAGCATGACGGTTCCCAACGGCAGTTCAGTCCCCCAGCAGGAGCCGGAGCATGAAACCGGCTACCGGGAAGATGATGTAATCAAGAGCGCCCAGCCAGAGCAGCGCAAAAATGACGATAAAGCCCACACGCTCGAACTTTAGATAGGCCGGCACCAATTCCCTCGGCAGCAGGCCCATGACAACCCTCGATCCGTCAAGCGGCGGGATCGGAATCAGGTTGAACACGCCGAGGATCACGTTCGTGAGGCAGGAGTAGAGCAGCAGAAGCCCTATCCAGCCGGACGGCTCAAAGACCCTGAACAGCGCCCCGGCGACAATCGCAATGGCGAAATTGGTGAGCGGACCGGCCGCGCCCACTATCATGATGCCCTTGCGCGGGTCGCGGAAATAGGCAGGATTGAATGGGACCGGCTTGGCCCATCCGAAAAGAACTGGGCTCCTGGTTACGAGTAGCAACAGGGGCAGGATGACGGACCCGAACAGATCAATGTGCGCCAGCGGGTTTAATGTGAGCCGGTGCGCGTCCTTCGCCGTGGGATCACCAAGTCGGTAAGCCGCGTAGCCGTGCGCCACCTCGTGCAGGATGACCGCGATCAGAAGGCTGATAATTTGCGCCACCGTTTTCATTTATCGCGGGCCGAAGTTCCTTTTGTTCTTGTATTTTTTTCAACGATAAAATATAAATATCAGAAACAGGAATGTTTGTCCATCTTCGCTTTGGAGCATAATATGAAATGGCTCGATGATATTCATAATCGTCGGCAGTTTTCCCGGTTTCGCGTGGAGGGCCCGATGCCCCGCGTTAATGGCAGGATACTCGTGGCTGACTTCGCGGGGGATCTCAGCGGCAGGCTCCGGTTCGGCCAGGGGGTTGTCATCAATTCCAGCATAGTGGCCAACCCGGTGGGAGGAGTCTGCACGGCGTTTGTGTTCAAGGGGCCCGATGCCGTGATCGAGATTGGCGACCGCTCGGGGATGTCGAATGTGATGATCGCGGCCTATGAACATGTCTACATCGGGAAGGACGTCAACCTCGGGGCCGGCTGCAAGATCATGGACACCGATTTCCACCCGATCGCGCTGGACGAGCGCATACGAAACGTCAACATCCCGCATAAGCCGGTCCGCATAGAGGATGGCGCCTTCATCGGCACCGATGCGATAATTCTCAAGGGCGTAACCGTAGGGGCGGAATCCGTCGTGGCGGCCGGCGCGATAGTCGCTAAGAGCATTCCGCCATGTGAAATATGGGGCGGGAATCCGGCGAAATTCATCAAGAAGGTCCGATCTGTAGAGGATAAGCCGACTTCCTGAATGATGCGTTACGGTTCTGTCAAAAGTTTGTAACTACTCAGCTTGCGTGTAATTTGACGGCCGCACAAGGCTGTGCGGCCCTACCAGGAATTCCAAAGGTAGGGCGGGCAGGCAGTGCTTACGCACAGGCGTTGGCCTGTCCCGCCGGAGCCCTGGAGGGCGAAGGCGGATCGTACACCGTAATCGTCGTCCATAATCATCCGCCGAAATGGCCGGGAAACGGTGGAGAACGGTATTCTCGTCGCAACCACCTTGTAAACAGGATGTTGGGAAAACAAAAGTGAAATTCTTTTGACAGAACCATGCGTTACGGAAGGAGATGATAATGGCAAAAGACAACAGGGGCAGTCCTGTCGCGCTGGCGGAAACGGTCGAATATTCGGTCGGCTCGATTGTCAGCAAGACGCTTTTCGAGAAGAAGACAGGCAGTCTTACGCTTTTCGCTTTCGATTCCGGGCAGGGTCTGAGCGAGCACACTTCGCCGTATGATGCCACGGTCATGGTGCTGGAAGGTGAAGCGGTTCTGACCATCGGCGGCAAGGCCGTCAACGCGAAGGCGGGCGAGATGGTGATTATGCCTGCGAAGGTTCCGCACGATGTGCAGGCCCGTACTCCCTTCAAGATGCTGCTGATAATGATACGCTGACCGGCTTCAGCCTCACCGTGTCCAGTGGTAGCTGTGCATGCTCAGGCGCTTGAGCCATGCCCTCGGCATCCTGTTCGCGAAGTGGCCCGCAATAGTTCCCGCTGTTTTTGCAAGGGTATAGAAGAAATAGCGGGGCAGGTATGCCGGATGCCTCCGGATGATATGGCCCGTCTCCTCGCGGAGGTAGCGGAGCCCGATCCCCACGCTCGTCCCCATGTCGTGGTCCGCGAAGAGCTGTGTGAGCGAGTAGACGCTGTCGAAATACCTCTTGAACACCGTCACGAGCGAATAGCGGTGGGAGTGCAGCACGGCCGAACCCGGCTGGTAGACGACTGCATACCCGGCTGAAAGCAGGTCGCGCGCGAACTGCTGGTCCTCGCTCATGATGAGGTCCTCATCAAAAGGAAATTTCAACACAAGCTCGCGCCTGGCCGCGGAGCTGACGTTCGAAAAGAAAACGTCCTCGAAGGCAGGCGGCCGCCCCTCGGGCTTGACGCGGCGCGCCGGTTTGCCCGACGGGAAATGATGCTCTATGAAGAAGCGCTCGGGCGGCGGTGCATCATCCCTCGGAACCTGGCGCGAGTAAGCCGCCGCCACTTGTTCGTCTGAGAAAGAGGCGAGAAGATTAGCCAGCCACGAGTTGTCCACCGGCATGGCATCCTGGCTCATGAACACAACGAACTCGCCGCGCGCCGTCCGCGCGCCGAGGTTCCGCGCCCCGCCATGCGAGAAACGGGCGATTGGGATAACCTTCACCCTTTCGAAAGAGAGCGCTGTATCCCTCGTGTTATCTGTTGAAGACGAGTCAACGAGGATTATCTCCATCGGCGGCGAGGGCTGCTGGGAGAGGAGCCGGTCGAGCAGCGCCGGCAGGTAGCCGGCGGCGTTAAGAGTAGGGATGACGACTGATGCCGCTTCGGGAATGCTCTGTGTCTCCAGGTCCAATATTTGCCTCTCTCGTGATGTGTGTTCCGCATACTACGCACGGGAGCATCCGGCGTCAAGCGTTGTGAGGAAGGGCGTCGCTAAAAAAGGGCGCATCTGCGATCAGGTGCAAGATGTCCGGACCTGGTCTTGCCTCACGGAAGAACCAGTGACGAAATCAGGTGATTGTTGTTTTCTGGTAACTACTCAGCATTCAGACCGCCGTATTCGGCAGAGCCCATACAAAGTCATGGGAGCGAAGCGGCAATTCAGGAATCAGGAGTCAGAATAAGAACCCCATGTGAGCGAAGAGAATGCGAAATGGTCGAGAAACCATCCGGTTTCAAAGACAGCCTTTGCGGGTATCTATGACCGTTTCTTTTGCATTTTATTCTGAATTTTGAATTCTGACTCCTTATAGCTACATTTTCTGTAGATCACCGAGGCCAGCTACAGGAAACAAAAAGAGCTTGGTTTCGGCGCTGGCGCTAGTAGACTTTCCACAGGTGATCATTTTAGCGAGGCGTGGCATGTCCGAACTCAAGAATACCTTTTCATGGTCAATATCGGCGATGCAGGCTTTCGAGGAATGCCATCGGCGCCGATACTGGTCGAAATACGGAATGTGGGGCGGGTGGAAGGACATCGCGGACGAAACAAGGCGCGCGGCTTATCGGCTCGCCAAGATGGAGAACAGGTTCAGCCTGCTTGGCAACGCGGTTGAGCAGGCAGTGATGTGGGCGCTGCGTCGGCTGCAGCTCGGGGAGACAGTGGCCGCTGACCAGGCGTACGACGAGGCGGCCAGGCCGTTCCTGAACAAACGTTGGCTGGAATCGCGTAAGCGTATGTGGGAGGCGAACCCGAAGAAATTCTGCTGCCTGCACGAGCATTACTACCCCGAACACCACCACACTCCTGAGAAGGAAATGACGGAGCGGATGACGGAGTGCGCAAAACAGTGCATTTCCAATTTCCTCGGCAAGACCGCGCCCGCGTTGAAGGGTGTGGCGGCGGACCGGGAAATAGAAATTGCGACCATGGAGCGGGGCGATCCTGAATCGCTGGAGCTGGACGGAATCAAGATCTATGCCATTCCTGATTATGCCTATCGACTGGATGATGCTATTTACATTCACGATTGGAAGTCAGGCAGGCCCAAACCGTTTCACGGACAGCAGATGGCGCTGTACGGGGTGTGGGCCGTCGTTAAGCACGGCGGCGCCCCGGGCCGCGTTCACGCGTGCCTCGAGTACCTGTTGAGCGGCGAAACCAGGAGCGCCGTCCTGAACGAAGCCGACGTGAAGTCCATCCGTGATCTGATAGCGCGCTCCACCGCCGATATGGCCGAATACCTCGTGGATTGCGATATAGCTAAGAACGTTCCCCTTCCCAAGGAGGACTGGGAGATGACGGCCGATCACGATGCCTGCAGGCGCTGTAGCTATTACGAACTGTGTAAGCCGGAACTCTGATTCAGATGGACTGCTGACATTACGCCAGCTTTGGAGTGAAAAAAGAACATGAAGAAAGCCGAAAATTCGAGCATACCCCGGCGCGACATGGATGTCCTTCGCAGATTGGCTGAAACCAAGACCGAAATGGCGGCGAGCCCAGTGAACACGGAGCGCCGCAAGGCGTGGCACGCCCTTGACTCGGGCGAGGGAGACCGCGTGATGGTTCTCGCGGAACACGGCGGAATACGGGACGCCAGGAAACCGATGAGCGTGGAGTCCCTCGAATGCGAGGATGAATGGGCGCGCGGCGTCGAGCATGGTCTGCGATCGGAAATGCTGAGGTTCGATGGGTTGAAAGACGATTTCGTGATAGAACCCTTTGTTAATGTCAACTGGCGCGTTTCCTTTAGCGATTATGGAGTTCAGGCCGTGGTTCACCAGGGCGGCGACGAATCGCATATGGGCTCCCGCTCATGGGATCCGCCGGTAAAGGACTTGGACAACGACTTCAACAAGCTTCATCCGCGGACCTGCTCGGTGGACCGGGCCGCTACCCTTGCGGCGAAGGAGAGGCTGGAGTCGGTGTTCGCTGGGATATTGCCCGTGCGCACAAGGGGCAGCTTCCACTGGACGATGGGCCTCACATGGTGTGCCATTGACCTGATCGGCCTCGAACAGCTTATGCTTGCTATGTATGACCACCCCGAGGGCCTGCACCGCCTCATGGCTTTTCTGCGCGACGATCACCTCGCTGTGACCAACTGGCTCGAGAAGGAAGGTCTGTATTCGCTAAACAACGAAAACGATTACACAGGGTCCGGCACTCTCGGCTACACCAGGGCGCTGCCGCAGCCGGATTGGCGCGAGGGCATGCCGGTTCGCAAGAGGGACTTGTGGGTGTTGAGCGAGTCGCAGGAAACGGTGGGGGTGGGGCCCGACCAGTTCGAGGAATTCATCTTCCCTTACCAGCGCGATATAGTCGAAGAGTTCGGGCTCTGCTACTACGGATGCTGCGAGCCGGTGAATAACAGGTGGCATGTTCTGAAACGTCTCTCGAACCTGGCAAGGGTGTCGGTGTCGCCATGGGCGGATCAGGACTTCATGGCGGCAGCGTGCGGCAGGGACATCGTGTTTTCACGGAAACCTAACCCGACCTTAATCAGCACACCCAGGTTCGACGAGGCGGCAATCCGTGCGGATATCAGGCAGACTCTTGAATCGGCCGGGAAGTGCAGGCTTGAAATCATCATGAAGGACGTGCGTACTTTGAATAACGAACCGGAAAGAATCGCCCGCTGGGTTCAACTCGCCCGCGAGGAGATTGTCAGGAAAGTATAGGAGGACGCGATATGAAGGGCACACGGATGAAACGCTTTGGAATTCTCACGGGTGGCGGGGATTGTCCCGGCCTGAACGCAGTCATACGCGCGGTGGCTAAGACGGCAATGAATCACTGCCACGCCGAGGTGGTGGGCATCGAGGACGGGTTCGAGGGGATGGTGGAGGGCCGCAAGCGCCTGCTCCAAAACGAGGATGTCTCCGGCATTATCACTCAGGGCGGAACAATTCTTGGCACATCGAACAAGGGCGATCCGTGGCACTACCCGAGCATCGGGAAGAGCGGCAGGCTGCGGATTATTGACACGTCCCAAAAAGCCATCGCCAATTACCGGCGCTGGAAACTGGATGCGTTGATAACCATCGGCGGGGACGGGACCATGGCAATTTCGCACAAGCTGGCCGCGCTTGGCGCAAACATAGTGGGAGTGCCGAAGACAATTGACAATGACCTGGCCGCCACCGACCTGACTTTCGGGCACGACTCAGCCGTGACCATCGCGACGGAGGGGATTGACCGCCTTCACACGACAGCTTCCTCCCATCACCGGGTGATGGTTATAGAAGTGATGGGCCGGTATGCCGGGTGGATTGCGCTTGCGTCGGGGCTCGCGGGCGGCGCGGATCTGATCCTGATCCCCGAAATACCTTTCAAGTGGAGTTGTGTCTACCGCAGAATCGAACAACGGAGCCGCCGCGGCAAGCGCTTCAGCATCGTATGCGTGGCAGAGGGTGCGAAATGTCCGGACGCCGGCGAGGTGGTGAAGAAATACGACAGGACCAGGACCGACGCCAAGCAGTTGGGCGGGATAGGGGACTTCGTGGCAAACAAGATCAGGGAGAATACGGGGCGTGAAACCAGGGTCACGGTGCTCGGCCACCTCCTGCGCGGCGGCACGCCGACCGCGTTCGACCGGATCCTCGCCACCAAGTTCGGCGTGATGGCGTGCGTCCTGGCAACGTCGGGGAAGTTTGGACGGATGGTCGCTCTTCGCGGGAATAAAGTTGAGTCAGTGACCATTGCGGAGGCAACCGACCACCTCAAGCTCGTGACTCCGGAAGAACAGATGGTGCTCGCGGCCCGGGCGGTGGGCACGAGCTTCGGCGACAAATAACCCTGGATCCGGCAGTTCAACTGCCCGGCAGTTGAGATCAGTTGCCGTAACAGATTTGTTTGTCAATTATTGCGATGGCAACTCGGCTCTGCGACCGGGAAAATACATCTACGCTCTGTTGCAATAGCTTCTCGCGCGGGTACTTATTTCTGTCCCAAGAACTCGATTATCTGAGGATGGTCGGGTCCGGCAAATTCGCTCGCTCTTTCTATCGCGTTGCGAGCTCCGGTTGGATCACCGGTTTCCCTGCATATCTCTGCCAGGGCGAACCATGCCTTAACGTGTCCTGGATCTGCAGCTACCGCCCGGAGCAGCCAACTTCTGGCCTCGGCCGTATTTCCAAGTTCCCGGAATGCAAAGGCTGCGTTGAACATTGCATCAGCCCTGCGAGGCGCGAATTCCGCAACCTTGGCATAGGCTTGCGCGGCCGCCTCAAAATCCTTCATGGCCATGCTGGAATTTCCGAGAGCAAACAGGGCATCAGGGGAATACGGATATGCGATTGCAGCATCATACGCTTCACGCCGCGCCTGGTCATTCTTTCCAGCCTGCAGGAAATGAGCTGACCGGTTAAGAGCGTCAGGCAGCTGCGTGTCGGGCATGGAATGGGGGATCAGTGCCAGGGATATCCCGGCAATCGAAACGGCGACTTTCACCTTGCTTGATAAGGGTATGCGAATACTCATCGCTGGCTGCGTTCTGTTCCGCGCAAAATCACGCAGCCAGCCTGGCAACCTCGCCAGAGTTCCCCCGGCTGCGGGAAGCATAAGTACCGCAAGGGGAATCCGGTACCTGGCCGTTACGAAAGTCATAAGGGCGCCAGCTGCGAAAGCTGTGCCCATGATCCACAGTGTGCCGTTTCCATGTTGCGAACTCCGCCAGCTTATCCCGGCGCATGCCAGTAGCCATACGGCTCCGAATCCTAAAAATGCCCAGTTTCGTATGGGGGCTCTGCGCAGCAGTCTGCAAAGTCCGGTATCATCGAAATCATTGACGCTCACAAGGCGATGTGCCTTTCGGACGAGCAGCACCAGGCCTCTTGCCGGATGCTCCATCCAGAAATCCAATGCCGCCATCCGCCAGAATCGGTCTGCCTGGGCCATGTTGAGCGGGGTTCCGCTCGCATCAGACGCCATCGCGCGCGCATCGGCAGTCATTTCCCGGGCACTGAGCCGGGCGCCGGGCAGCGCTACACCATACCCCTTTGCCGCCGGGTTGTTGCCGAGGTAGAGGTTTAGTCCGCCATGCGCGGTTACCGCCACGAATTCGCCCCCCCTGATTGCATTATGAGCCAGCGTGGGCAGTATGCATGAGTAGCCGCACAATATGGTTATTATCCCGAGCAAGAACCGCCGGGCAGGGGGTTGGCGGGCGCTCAGGATGATCGTCCTCACTCCGAACGGAATGATCATAAGCCAGAAAGCGCCGAGGATCTGGCCTCCTGCTCCGAGCGCAAGGCCAAGCGCCGCAGACTTCGCAGGATTCATGGCGCCATCCCACCTGTCCGATAGTGTGACTATCAGCATTGTCCAGAACAGACCGAGCGAGAGCGGCATCGAAACAAGTGAATACTCCGACGCGACGCCGAGAAAGGCGAATCCAAAGCCGGCAAGCAGCCCGGCGGAATTGCCATAGCGCCGGGTTGCCGCGTGGAGGATCATCATGGCCGTGAACCCGTCGAGGATCGCGTTCGCGATTCCCGCGGCGGCAAGGTTGGTGGACCCGATCAGCGCGTAGATCGAGCCGAGGAGATAAGGATAGAACGGAAGAAACGTGAACACTTCCCGTACATGGACTCCCGATGCAATCGCGCATGCGGCATCGTGGTACAGCCCCCTGTCGCCACCGATGGGAAGGAAGAGCGGCGACTCTATGAAGCTGCTCAATGCTATCAGGCGAATAATTACAGTTACAACAAATGGCAACCATCTCATTGCGCGCCAAAAGTCGTTGCCGGTCTCGGAATTCGCAGTCATGCGATTATGTCCTGGTTTATGGTATCCGTTCAGGGTTCACAGTTCATAGTTCATAGTTGCAGAGAAAAGGGATATTACAATTAAAGTACCCGTTCACGGTTCATAGTGCTTGAATTCGAGAAGAAAAG
>CAYWJE010000037.1:0-19057 GCA_964458525.1 uncultured Verrucomicrobiota bacterium | reverse complement strand
CGACAAGCTCGGGATGACGGCAGGGGCGGAGCGGTAGGATATCGCCGAGGATAGCGCTCAATGCGAAATCACACGCTATTTCCGGACGGACCTGTTTTTGTGTTTTGTTGTGTATCTTTGTGGTA
Source organism: uncultured Verrucomicrobiota bacterium (assembly GCA_964458525.1). Taxonomy (GTDB): domain Bacteria; phylum Verrucomicrobiota; class Kiritimatiellia; order JAAZAB01; family JAAZAB01; genus CAYWJE01. The sequence goes on along the minus strand of CAYWJE010000037.1, from coordinate 18,932 downwards.
TGCTTTTTTTAGCAACCAAGCAACGCGAGGTTACCCTTGAAATGAACACCAGCGCGAATGACGTCCTCCAAAGTGTGTTCGGCTTTCACTCCTTTTTGTCGAATCAGGAGGAAATCATCCAGGCAATCATGTCCCGGCGGGACGCTTTTGTCGTCATGCCGACCGGCGGCGGAAAGTCGCTCTGCTATCAGCTTCCCGCTCACATCATGGAGGGGACGTGCATCGTCATCAGTCCGCTCATTTCCTTAATGAAGGATCAGGTGGATGCCGCCATCGCCACCGGGCTGCGGGCGTCATTCCTTAACAGTTCCCTCTCCGCATCCATGAAACGCGAGGTCGAGTCGCAGTTCGTCGCCGGCGAACTGGACCTCATCTATGTTTCCCCGGAGCGTTTCGCCATGCCGGAGTTCGTTGCGGCGCTCAAGCGCGTGAAGCTGTCGTTCGTCGCTATTGACGAGGCGCACTGCGTTTCGGAGTGGGGACATGACTTTCGGCCGGAATATCTCAACCTGTCAATAATCGCTCAAAAATATCCAGACGTTCCCGTTGCCGCGTTCACGGCGACGGCCACGCACAAGGTTCAGGAGGACATTGTGGCGAAGCTGGGGCTCCGGTCCCCGCACATTGTCCGCGCGTCGTTCAACCGCCCGAACCTGTTCTACAAGGTCGTTCCAAAGGAGAAACCAGGCGACCAGATTCTCCGGTTTGTGCAGGCACATGCCGGAGAACCCGGAATCATCTACCGCACAACCCGGAAGAGTGTTGAGCAGACCGCCGATAATCTCACGCGCCACGGTATCAAGGCACTGGCATATCACGCCGGACTCGATGACGCCACGCGCGTTAAGAATCAGGACGCATTCAACCGGGACGAGGTCTGCGTGATTGTCGCCACCATCGCATTCGGCATGGGGATAGACAAATCCAACGTCCGCTACGTCCTGCACGGCGACCTGCCGAAGAATATCGAGAGTTACTACCAGGAGACCGGTCGGTCCGGCCGCGACGGCGAACCCGCTGTTTGTCTGCTCCTCTTTGGCCCCGGCGATATCCCGAAAATCCGCTTCTTTATTGATAAAATCCAGGACGAAACCGAACGCACGCACCAGATCCGCTGTCTGAACCGCATGGTCAGCTACGCGACCACCCACGCATGTCGACGGAAACAACTTCTGAATTATTTCGGAGAAGAGTTTGCACAGAAGGACACAGAGGAAGCGAAGTACAGATGTTGTGATGTGTGCGAGGGTGAAGTCGAGCGCGTTGACGCGACAATTGACGCTCAGATCGTCCTGTCCGCTATCGTTCGCACCGGCGAACGTTTTGGGATCAACCACATCGTCTCCATCGTCATCGGCGACGCGTCCGACCGTATCCGCCAGCTCGGGCACGACCGCATCAAGACTTTTGGCGCCGGACGGAACCAGGACAAGCGCCACTGGCGAATGATAATTGACAATCTGCTCGCGCAGGGATTCATCCGGCAGACGACAGGCGACTATCCCGTCCTGCAACTCCAGCCGGAATCCCGCGAGGTTCTCTTCAACGGACGGTCCGTTGATGTCCTCAAGCCGCGCAAGCCCGCCGGTAAGAGCGCAAGGTCGCAGGTGGCGGCAGCGGCCGGACCCTTCAATGAAGAACTTTTTGAGCGGCTTCGTGACCTCCGCAAGGAGTTGGCCTCTGATCGAGGCGTTCCCCCATACGTCGTTTTTACCGACCGCACCCTCCACGAAATGGCCCGCTTCTTCCCGGCCAATGAGTCGGAAATGCTTCAACTCACCGGAGTAGGGGAGAAACGCGCCGGGCAATTTGGCCGGAGATTCATGGATGCGATCCAGGAATTCCGTGAGACCCACCCGGATGTCGAACCACTGGGGTAACTGCTCAGATCATGCTGTTTTTGATGACCATACAGGCCCCGACTCTCCGGGAGGTCGGGGCGGCCCTGCCATCAATGAGAATGGTAGGGCGGGACAGCCTGTCCCGCCGATCTCTGATGCAACCAGTTGAGTTGTTACCTACCGGGGTCCATGATTATGCAGGTCGAAATGTTAGAATCTTCCACATCGGAGCATTCACCCACATGCCTCGAAGAAGCCCGTAAGCAACACGCGCGCGCCTACGAAAAATGGTCGGATGAGGAAGATGAAAACCTTCGCCGGGCAGGCGAGGTATGCAGTCAATCGCGGAATCCGAAGCGGCGAAGAGCCGCACCATCGCGGAAGATTCTGATCGCAAACCCGGAGCTGTCCGGTCGAGGCTGAATAAGTTGGGACTCATCGAGCTTTAGGCTCGCTAAACCACGGACTTACGGGGAAACTACACGCAACCCGTTAAGGGCGTGTTGCCTAAATCGAGATTCCTCGACTTCGCTCGGAATGACACACTTAACACCCTCGCTTTTCCTAAGAAATTGTCATGCTGAGCCCTTCGACCAGGCTCAGGACAGGCCTGCGAAGCATCTCGCCGAAGGCGCGTTTTCGATTTGGGCAACAGCTCCTTAAGTTCAGACTTTCTGCTCTGGGTTGAGATTGGTTTAGCACTTTTTCGCGATTGCCTAGGAGGTGACGGACCGGCGTGGCCGCCTATTACCGCATCCTCGGCGGCGAGCGCCCGCCGCAGTTAGTGCCGCAAACTGTGGAAACCGCGACAAAAAACAAGAAGCCGGCTCGGCGCGATCCTTGTCATAAGTTTCGTCCTTTGCTGCCCAGTTCCTTCGTGGGGTATTGATGTCAGCCCAAATAGCAGGCACGCATTGTGAATAAGAACTATCACATTATAGCCGGACCTGGAATGCCATGGGGATGAAGACATTTCGAGCATAAGATTCTTCATCGTGACCACATTCGTCTTGCCCTTTCACTATCATTAGACTCAATTAAACTCACGATCGTGAATATAAAAACTATTGCATCGTCGCCCGATATGAGATATCATTCCAAGTCAGGATAGATAAACAATTTGTCAACAGATGGTTATGATGGCCAAATTCATCTTGCGTTTCCGCTTTTGTGAATTTGAATTATGTTCACGATCGTGAATATAAAAACTATCATGTTATTTCGGATGCTGAAGTGTGGAACTGAATTGACGAGGAAATCTTTCGCAATTCCGGAGTGCTTGCCGCGGGTTCTCAATGCAGAACATGGAGCGGAAAAGGGACTGTGGGGTGAGGGGCGCAGGAGAGTTGCGGTAATGTAAGGATCAGGGATTCGGATGGCGCTTTATGGCTAGATACAATAGCTTGTCGTGTAGCGCGAGGTTTTCAGCAGGAATTTTCAGGCGTCAACTTGGCGCTGAGATCGTGGATCTCATTGATGTGTGTTGCAGAGAGAACACGCTGCTTTGGTTCAAAGAGTGGAGCAACACTTATCCGCGTATGACTGCCTATAATCAGGCGGTCTATCGGCTACGCAGAAGGGGTGTCGTGGCCCGGCGTGACAGGAAGGGCGGTCCCCCGAAACTGGAGTTGACGGATGAGGGCCGGCAAAACGTTTCCCTGGAGATCGTGCCTGAATTGTTCTGGAACAAGCGGTGGGACGGGCGCTGGTATGTCCTTATGTACGACGTTCCGGAGCGGGAGCGGCGCTATCGCGATGCTCTCAGCCGGTTTCTTAAACGGAATCGCATGGGCTTGCTTCAGAAGAGCGTCTTCATCTCGGCCTGCGACATACGCCCGATGTTCTACGATCTTGACATCGCCGCGGCGATTGCGGAGTACGCAAATCTTTTTGAATTCAGAACTGTCGCGGGTCAGGAGAACATGGCAATTGTCCTGCGGGCATGGGATTTTGATAGACTGCATAAGAATCAGTCTGCGTATATTAAAGAGTGCGCAGCGCGAGGGCGTCAACCCGCGCGCGCCATCTCCTTTCATGAAGTGCTTGCGGCAATGCGCGCTGAGCTGGCGGAGTATCTCCATGCGATGAGCGGCGACCCGCTGCTGCCGAAGCCGCTGTGGCCACAGGACTACCTCGGCCCGCGGGCGACAGCGGAGTTTCGTCGCCGCATCCGGTGTCTGGCAGGGCAAATAGCCGTCCGTGCACGATAGCAATTAACTTCACGATCGTGAAGTCAATTGCTATTACAAACCCTCTGTGCATGGAGGCAAATAGATCTTGCTTCTCCTGTAAATGTTTTCCGGTAACTGCTTTAGATGGTACACACACAAGGAGACGCCATCTGAATACCGGGAAAGGCGCAGCGGTGGAGGAGGCTAGTTCTAATCGTTAGATCCCGACCTCAAATCCCGACTCTTCGGGAGGTCGGGAGTCGGTGTCGCTGTTCTCGACCACCGTTTTCTGCTTTTTCGCGGTGTTCCTGAGTAGTTACTAAGGCGGGAAATAGAAGTTCTGTGTAAACGATATGAAAAAGGGAGGAGATATCATGGAGAGCGGAAGGATGTTGAGGAATTCGCAGATTGTCATTCTCGGCGTGTGCATTGCCGCGGCAACTATAGTGTCGAGCGTGATCCTGTCGAGGGGCTTTCTGAAGGTGATGAAGTTCACGCGCGAACAGATCAGCGTCACAGGTTCCGCACAGAAGGATATCAAGAGCGACCATATCGTATGGACAGCGTCCTTTTCGAGGCGCGGCCCGGATTCCGCGGAAGCATACAGGCTGTTGAAGGAGGACCTGATCAAGATCAAGGAATACTTGGCCGCCAAGGGGATGAAAGAGGACGAAATCATCTTTTATCAGGTTGCGGTCACGGCTATCAACAAGAAGAATGAGCAGGGCTATGACACCGGCGAGCTGCAGGGCTATCACCTGACCCAGAGCATACAGATCCGGTCGAGCGATGTTGACCGGGTGACGCAACTGTCGAGGGAGGCGACGGAGCTGCTGGACCAGGGGGTGGAGTTTTCGTCGGGCGCGCCGGAGTATTATTACAGGAAGCTGGACGATCTGAAAGTCGAGATGCTCGCAAAGGCCACGCAGAACGCTAAGCAGCGGGCCGAGAACATGACGAGAGCCACGGGGAACAGGATTGGGCTGATGCGCTCGGCCAGGATGGGCGTGTTCCAGATCACGCCCGTCAATTCCACGGAGGTCTCGAGCTGGGGCGTGAATGATACGAGTTCCCTCGAGAAGAAGGTCACGGCGGTAGTGACGGTTAGCTTTGCAATCGAGTAGGCGGCGGATCTGGCCGAGCGGGTGGCAGGGTTTTGTGAGTGAAGAAAGACAGCAATTGTAATTATGGCGCACCCCCCTCGCGACCTTGGTCGCGGGAGTGTGAGATTGGGGTGAAAAGACGCGCTTTTTCACCCCAATCTCATGCTCCTGCCGCACGAGGCGGCAGGGGACCAAGTCATAATGCGAATTCCTGAAAGAAAGGGGAGAGATGAGAAGACTTATGATGATCTTGGCAGGGGTTCTGCTTTACGGCCTGGTTGCGCATGGAGTTGCCGATCCGACATCGGATGAAGCGGCCTTTGCGGGATATATCGAGTCGCTCTCCAGCTCGCTAGTGGCGATCCGTGTGACGAAGCCGGAGTATGAATTCGAATCGCCATGGACGGTCCGGCCGCCGTTCTTGTTCACGACCAGCGGCTGCGTGCTGAACGGCGAACGCATTCTCACTTCCGCGCACGGACTGCTGCCGCATGCGGGCATAATACGCGTCATGCGCGCTGATATCGGAGCAATAGGAGTCGCTGCCATTGAACGGATCAACTACGTTCTTGATGTCGCTGTCCTGCATGTGGAAACGGAAGGATTTTTCGAAGGGCTGGTTCCTCTTGAATTGGCGCCTGATCTTCCGCCCGAAAACGGAACGACGGTGATAATAGCGGGTATTCCCAGCCTAAATGGCTCCATGAAAGTGTTACCCGGAGAAACGGTTGACCTTGTGATACCATCACATGACTGGCTTCCGGAAAGGTCCTATCCGGCCATCAATCTGATAACGACAGGAATTGAGCCGGGGATGAGCGGCGGCCCTGTGCTGCTGGAGGGCAACCTGATAGCCGGAATCATGTTGGCTTCCAATGAGGATGGAACCGATTGCCTGGCTGCGCCGGCGAGCGTGATCCGCGCCTTTCTTTCAAAGGAAAACGCCGCCGATGCCGGTAAATCCTGCTGGCTGGGGTTGGCATCTCAGACGCTGCGGAATGCCGATATCCGTGCCTGGAAACGGCTCAAACCCGGGCAGACCGGCAGGCTCGTCACCAGTGTTCGCGAGGGAGGTCCCGCATCCGGACGTCTGCTGGCCGGGGATGTGATCACGGCGGTGGACGGGACATCGGTGAGCGATGAAGGCGAGATAGAGCTGGCCGGCGGGCGGCGATTGCACTTCAACTACCTTTTCCATCACAAGTTTGCCGGCGATAAAGTCCGTTTTTCCCTGATCCGGGACGGTGAACCTGTTGAGGCCGATGTGCCGGCTGTCGGTGAAGGTGAGGATCAATTCCCCGTAAAAGACGAGCGTCCGCAGTTCTATATGCACGCCGGGTTCGTATTCATGAACCTGACTACAGAAATAGCGAAGTTACATTCGAGAGATGGTGTAGACTTCAGCAACATACGTCTTGTTGCGGACAGCTTGAATACAGGCGATGATCCGAAGATTGTCATAAGCGTGGTTCTGCCGGATGAGCTGACTGACGGGTTTGAGAATATGGTTGGCCAATACATCAAGAGCATTAACGGGGCGGAGGTCCGGGCGCTCGCAGATGTGCCCAGCGCGATAGAGTCCTCCACGAACCAGTTTCTTGTGTTTGAATTCGAATCGGGCACGGTCATGGTGTTCGAGCGCGAGAAAGCGCGCGCGGCAACGGAGCGGATAGCCGGAAAACTGGAGCTGCCCATGACGGAGTTTCTCGGGAGGGGAGAGGTCGTGTTGCGTCAGGAAGTCGGCTCGCCGGGAACCGTTCGCGATGCCATGCCTGAGATCGGCAAGAAGCGGTAGAGTTACAAGAAGATGGAGACGGCGGTCTCCGCCGTTCCTCCGCATCGGGCGGATCTGTGGAGGGGATAAACGGCCGGGACGGCCGTCTCCAGCGGTTGCTTGCAGGCAGAGCCCGTTATGATCAAGAGGATCGTCTATGGAAGAGGAAGAGTACACGGCGGAATTGATGATGGAGCGGATCGCGGAGGCGGAGTCGGTGTCCGACGGCATCATGATCGCGGCACATATAATCGAGCACCATGTGAACAGGATGCTGGCGTATTCCGGAATTGATATGTCGCTGGTGAGCAAGGTCGCGCTTTCGCCCGAACAGCGGTTCAGTTATGCGCTTGGGGTGTGCAATTTTCTGGACTGGTTTGGCGAAATGGACGAGGAGCGCTACTTCTTCTTTGGAATGGTGAACCGGATACTCAGGCTGCGAAGTCTGCTGGTGAAACTTTCCCCGCAAGAGCTGGATGAGGAAGTGTACCGCCTGTACATGATGATAGGCAGGGACAAGGCCTGGCGCGACGTCTTTCCCGGGTGCTGCGAAAATGAAGAGCAACCCGATCCTGACTCCGCAAACGACATAGTGGAGATGTGGAGTGCGTTCGCGTGCCCAGTGTGCTATTTCATGATCAACATCGCCAACGGGGTTGAGACCGATTATCTTCTCCTCAATAACGGTGGGTATGAAGACGCGCCCGAGGAAGAAACGGACGGTCCGGCCCCTAATAAGCCCGATCCCGGCTGGTTCTAAGCGCGCGATCACCTGAACGCGAGTTCGGATGAGAGGTCGAGGTAGCGTTTGACCGCCTCACCAGGTACGTTGAACGGGATGTGATTGCCCACGCACATCATGTAACCGCCCGACATTTTTCCGGTCTCTACCATTGACTCAACCATCGCCCTGATCTCGCTTGGCTGGTTTCTCATCAGCACGCGGTTGTCGCCTTCGCCGGCGATGAAGCAGTTCTCATATCGCCTTGCAATGGCCTTGTAATCCGTGAACGGCTCGCTGATTATTCCGCGCGCGCCGCAGCCCATGACGTCATCCACGAATGCGTCAACACATCCGTCGACCATGAAGATTACTTCCTTGCCTGCCTGCTTCAATAAGCCCCAGAACTCCTCGTAGCGCGGGAATATATGTTTATGCATCCAGTCAGGACTGCACACGGGGCCGGATGAGAGGACTATATCGTCGTGGCAGACCACAAAGTTGACAGGCAGTCTGGCGAACGCGCGGAAGACGCGTCTATTGATCTCCGCAAATTCGTCCATTATCCGGTCGAACCCGGGTTCGAGACATATGTTCAGAAAATTCTCATACCCGAAAGTGAGCATGGGCCACATGAACATGGTGTTGTAGAAAAAAACAGAACCCGCGGAGCCGGCGGGCGCCTTGTCGCCCCATTCGGCAGGATATCTTTTCCGGTAGCGCTCGTAGATCACCTCCTCGCTTCGGTAGTCGGCATCCTCGACTACGTGCCATCCGGTGAAATCGCCCTGTGCGAGCGGGCTGAACCGGAGCATGTCGTCGGTCGACTTGAACCTGTGGCCAGCGACGTCCTGTTGCCAGTAATCGCGGTTTGAATCGCCCCAGCGGCCCTTGCCCTTGTCGTCCTGCTGCTCCGGCCTTGGCTTGGGCTCATCCGTTGCAGGCACGGGGAGGCCGAGCTGATGGTAGAGTTCCCTGAGTTTGAGTCTGCAGAGACGCGGGTGGTCGTAGTAGTCAATGCCGGTGAGGTGGGTTTCGGCATCGGGATTGGACCAGTGTTCCCAGTGGGCAATGCGTTTTGGGCCGATCCCCATGTAGCTTTCATATGTCGGATCGCTCATTGTCCTTCCTTAATGGTGCGGGTTAAAGGGGACGATGTCCACCACGCGGTCGTCGCGGATGAAATAGTACCGGTCATAGAGCGGGATCGTTGTGCATCCGTGCCAGGGCAGCATTTCGATCTTTGATCCCACCGGAAGATTCTCGACGGGTCCTTCAACACGCAGGATCCCGTGCTCCTCATTCAGTTTGAGAAGCGTCACGTCTTTTTCGCGGGACAGGGGCAATCCGGCATCTACGGACAGTGCCTTCATGCCGGCATCCGTTATAGCACGGGTTGGTTCTGGTCGGCTTACGATGGTGCTTAGCACTGTCACTGCGGCCTCGAAGGGCAGACCGAGCGACTCGTTGCGTCCGTCCATCGTGGCGTATGAGCCGACCTGTATCTCCGTGATTCCCGGATACGCGCCGGTGATTTCGAAGGTGTGGACTCCGCCAGCGCTGACTATTTCCACGGGGATACCATTCTTTCGCAGCAGTTCGGCTGTTCCGGTCAGCAGCTCTGCGGACTTCTTGCAGAGCCTTTCCCTGTCATCCGGCGGGGAATCGAGGAATGATCCCTCGTAGCCCATAATCCCGCGAAATTCGATACTCTGCAGGCCCGCGACGCGGCTGGCCATTTCCAGGGCGGGGGCGCCTGGCTGAACGCCGCATCTGTTGAGTCCAACGTTGATGTCGAGCAGCAGGCCCAGCCTGCTGCCTCGCTGTTTGGAGGCGGCAGATATTGCAGCAGCGACCTGGAAATTGTCCACGGCAACAATCAGATTGCAGTCGGCGGCCAGCCGGGCGAGTCGCTTGATCTTGGAGCTCTCGACGATTTCGTTCGCGATGAGAATATCCTTAATCCCTGCAGCGGCAAAAGTTTCGGCCTCGGTCACGGTGGCGCAGGTCACGCCGATGGCGCCGGCCTTCACTTGTTTCCGCGCGATGGCGGGGAGCTTATGGGTCTTAATGTGTGGCCTGGGCTTGCACGGCTTATTGGCGAAGAACGCGGCCATCTTATCAATGTTCCGCTGGATGGTGTCGACATAGAGCAGGAGCGCGGGGGTTTCTATTTCGTTCTTGTGGGCGCCGATGAGAGATTTGTCTGAATGTGTCGGATTGGTCTTTGTGGCTTTTGTCATTTCAGTACCTTCTGTTCACTATTTATTACTTACCACTCAGCGTCTCTGCGCCTTTCCACCACAGGCGGACAAGTGCGTGAGATTGTTTGCTCATTTCTATAGGCTGGTAGTGAATCCACGGAACAAGTAATTGCGTCATGTTTCATTGTTCTTCAGAATATGGTAAAGGGCAAGGAGAAAGGCCCGGTTGTCGGCCGAGAGGTAGCGATGAGTTCCGCCCATCCGGCTGAAGGTCTTGTTATACCGCTGGTAGTAGGCGGGGTCCTGCTCAGGCGGCTCGCCGCGCGACCAGTCCCAATCCGACGACGCGAGATCAACCACGAATATGTAGTGGTTGCTGATCAGGCTTCCTTCCTGGATGGTTGTGTTCTGGGCCATGGACAGGGATTTTTCGAAGATCATTGGCGACATCACTGCGGAGCCGACAGAGAGGTAGACGCCGTCCTCAATACGGCTCACGCTGTCCGCGTAGGTCAGGAAATCCCGCATGGCTGCGCGGCCGAGCAGGGCGCCGTTGTTCATGGGGTGGCAGTAGATGATGTCGTGTCCAATCATGGGGTGGCTGGTAAAGGGAACGTTCAGGCGGTATGCGGCCGCCTGTATGCTGTGGTCTTTCCATTTGTGCGGTATGGCCAGTTCGCCGGGCTTGAGTTTGAAATTCTTGATTACCGCGATCAAGTCCGCGGCCGCGGCGGATTGTTCGGGCGCTGCGTGCAGGTTTTTGGCCGTCTCGAGCTCCAGGTTCTTGACTGCCGGTATGTTCAGTTTTTCATTGTGAATCATGGCGCCCACCGACTCCCCGTATCCCTTTCCCTCGTAGGCGCCGATATTGATCGCGAGATTGATAAAGAAACCCGTTTCCTGCCATATTCCGAACTGGCCGGCATGCACATAGGCCTTCACGTCCTCGCCGGTCATTCCCTGATAGGCGAATTCCCAGTCGTGGATGATGCCCGCGCCGTTCGTAGCAAGGTGCGTGATCCATCCCTCCTCTATCAGTTTGACCAGCACGAGGCCGAGTCCGTTCTTTATCGTGTGCGCGCCGAACGCCATGATCACCGGCCTGTTCTTTGCGCGGGCGGCGCGGATGCGGCCCGCGCATTCTCCGAGCAGAGTGGCGGCGCGCGCGTCGAAGGTGGGCGGAGGAGTGTCGGGCTGCACGAAGTCGTGCTCGATCCGCTTCTTGTTCTGCCTGGACGGAAGCGGCTTGATCTTGAGCTTAAAGCGATTGAACTGCGGACGAGAAGGTGTGTTCATGTCGTGTTCCTCTGTGTGCTGGTCTTGCCGGTTGCGTCCGTGTCGAGTGAGTTTTGTATCAAGTTCTCCAGCACGGGGCAGTTACCGGCGCGTTGCAGGGCGAGCAGCATCATGCGCGATCCGGGCTGAACATGCTTCTCGAAGCGTTTCGTGCCTGGCGCGGCGCTGAGCCTGGCGTAAGCGCCCAGCGCCTGCGCAAGGCGCTGCACCGCCGCGGCCCAGAAAATGTGATCGTCCACCCGTTTCCTTGCCGGCATCGAGTCGTTGTAGATTGACAGAAGCTGTTTCTGGATTCCGACGGGCAGCTCCGCATAGGGATCGCAGAGAAGTGAAGCGAGGTCATAGGCCGCGGCGCCCAATCGCATGCCTTGAAAGTCAATGAAGAAAGGTTTTCCGTTCATGATAAAAACGTTGCTCGACTGAAGATCTCTGTGCACGAGCACGGGGCGCTCGCTCTTCAGGATGTTTGAAACGGCGGCAAGCTCGGCAAGCACCTGGGCGCGCCGGGGGGCGGCGAGGCGGAGGCGCTTGTCGAGGAAGTGTCTGGCGAAGAACTCGCGTTCCCAGCGGTAGAGGGCGGTGTTGAAGGGCGGCGCCATGGGCAGGTGCGTCCTGCGCGCGGCGCTTGCGGCATGCCTATGCAGCCTGGTCACCGCGGCGATGACAAGCTTGTAAAGAGGCATCACTCGGGAAAGGGGGGAAATCTCGAGCATATCCTGTAGGGAGAGGTCGCCGAGATCCTCCATCAAAGTGAACTGTTTTTCGGGCACGTCGAGCAGGATGTCCGGAACGGGCCATCCAAGTCCGCCGAGGAACCTGGCGTGGCGGGCATAGAGCGCGTTCTCCTCGCGTTCGAGGCTGTAGTGCACCAGGATGGCGCGATCCTCATCATGCTCCAGGCGGATGAAAGCGCGCGCCGAGCCCCGCGGCTCCATGGGGATGACCGTAGTGGCTGCCGGGTTCCAGCCGAGCCGGGCCAGGGCGTGCTCGATTACCAGGCGTTCCGCCTGCGCCTCAGGCGCCTCTTGGAATACCGAGCGGACGGCGATTTTGGGAACCCGGCCGTGAACCTCGGCGCCGTATCCCACGATGGCATTCTGCACCACCGCGTCAGCCGCGATCACCGCGTCATCCCAGATCACCGAGTTGGCAATCCGCGCTCCCTTGCGGATCGTCACCCCGTTGCCGATGGCGGCGAAGCCTGAAACAGAGGCGCCGTGTCTGGCCGCGGCGGCGGCGGCGCGTCCGGCCATAGCGGAGTTAAACAGGTTTCCGCCCGGGCGCTTCTCTTTGTGTTTTTTCAAAACCGCGCCGTGCGCGTTGAGATAGGCTTCTGGCGTACCTATATCGGACCAGAACGCTTCGCGCGGACAGGCCCCGACTATTTCATGACCGCTGGACATGGCCCGGTTGTAAGCCTGGATGATGCTGGAAAAGCCCTGGTCGGGAATGAAGTCGAGTATCTCCGGCGAAACAAGTTGCAGACCGCAGAACGTGTAGGTCCCTTCCGTGCCGGGTCGTCTGCTCTGAAATTCGGTGATCCTGCCGTCGGACATCTCGACCGTACGCGGCCCTTCATCGGGGTGCATCCAGAGCGCGGCCAGGCAGCGTCGTTCATGGAAGGCCCTGACAAGCGCGCGCGGGTTCAAAGCGCAGGCAATATCCGCATTGATCACCCAGAAGGGTGAATCGTCGAGGAACCACGCTGCGCGGCGCAGTGCGCCGCCCGTGCCCATGATCTGCGGCTCAAAGGAGAAATTGATCAGAAGTCCACTGGAATTGCTGAGCCTGAAGTGGCTGAATATGGGGTCGGGCTGGTGATGCAGGTTCACCAGCGCTTCCTTCACGCCCCAGCCGGCGAGCGCTTTTACCACGTGCTCAATAATAGGCTTGCCCCACAGCGGCATCATGGGCTTTGGCGTGGTGAGGCTCAGAGGCAGCAATCTCGTTCCGTAACCGGCGGAGAGAACAACAGCTTTTTGTGGTGCTTTCACATTCAGGATCCGGCATCGTTTCGGAGGCGAGAGAGAAACTACAAGAACAACCTCGTTGGGTCAAGGTGTGACCCTGAAAGGCGGAATAATAAAGGCTCTAACCCTTTAGTGCGGGAATCGCCATAAAGCCCCAGGCCCGGCCGCTGTTTGTACGCATGGCAAGCATTACCTCGTTTCGGCCTTTCTTCCATGTCACCTGGATAGCGCGCGAATTTGCGGAGACCGGATTCGTTGCCGAGGGATTACAGAAGACCTCTTTCGCGTTAACGAACACTTTAAAGGGACCGTCGGCGGCGACTGTCAACCTGTCTTCGCCCGCGCGCTTCGCGGAGAGGAAGCCGCGAGCGTACACAAGTCCGTCGCGCTCCCGGCCTTTATAGCAAGGGCGAATGTCGTAGAAGCGATTAGCGAAGTCATGCTGATTGTTGCACGAGATGGGCTTAAAAGTCACGCCCCGGCGTGGATAGGGGACATCCTGCACGCGGGTCTTCAGGGGAATGAGCGCGCTTGCGCTGGTTTTGCTCAACAGCTTCTCGACGCCATACTTGCGGCGAAGCGTGGCAAACTCGCGCTTGAGCGACGGCAGGAATCCGGCGGCGAAAATTCTGTCGGCCTCGCCCATTTCCAGCATTTCTGAAAGCACTTGGGCGCCGTCGGTCCCCGGATAGGCTTTTATGATGGAGCGCGCATCGCGGTAAGAGCGTTTGATGGCATCATAGTGCGCAAGCAGTCTTTCTACTACAGGTACGAAGGATTCCGGCTCCGCGAGGGTAGTGGCGACCTTCTTCCAGTCAAAATAGGCGCGGACCCTGGGCGCGCAGTCTATCACGTCCTTCATCACGGTCGTGAAATTGGCGGCCTTACCCTTGATCGCTCTTCCTCCGAACACGCCGCGCTTCACGTTGTAACGCGTCTGGTGCCAGTCGTCTGAGCGATAGCGGTCGCGATCGGCCTTCTTGCGAAAATCGGGCACCTCCATGGGACGTCCGCCCTCGATTGAACTGCGCAGCGCCTGGATTCCGGGAATTGTCACGTCGCATCCGCCATAGATGTCGAAAGGTCCCTTTTCGCCCGTCAGAATTTCGCGCGCAAAATAGTACAGCGTCCAGAAGTCGCCACCGCCATGCCCGGTTTTGGCCGCGAGCTCTCCCAGCCCCTCCCATTTTGGGATAACCTTCATCATAGGCGAACCGCCGGCGCCTCCGAGCCGGAGGCGGAGTCCGTCTCCGCCTATCTCGAATGCGCCGCGGGTGCCCCATATGCGCTGGTGGTGGCCGTCGTTGGTCGCGGCCCCCATGAGGTTTCGGACGACCCCGCCGTTGTTCATCTGGATCAGGGATGGGGTCATCGTGCCGTGGCGCTCGTCCTTTCCCACTCGCAGGTAACCGGCTATGTGCTGTCGGCACGGAAATGCTTCCACCATTGTCGGACGGGTTCCTGTAATCAGCATCACAGGACCGAGCGAGTGGGTGCAGTAGTAGTGGAAATTGAACCAGCTTCGCCAGTTGTGCGCCGTGTGGCCCGGCTTGACCGGGATTCCGTCACTGTAAGTGTAGGCGAGGCTCCGGCACTCATGGACGTATTCGTACTCGGAGTACATCATTTCGCCGAAAAGGCCTTCATTCCACCTGTTGGCCAGCCACATATTCGCTGCGCTGAACGGGTAGTTTTCGGCAAGGTTATACACCAGCTTGCGCTTCTCGACTTCCTCTACGAGGCGCACGCCCTCCGCCATGGTGAAGAAGGAAGCAACCTCGGAGAGGACATGCTTGCCTGCCTGCAGGCATAGAATCGCGTCGGATGCGTGGGATGGAAAGAAGGTAGCGAGCAGCACTGCGTCGAAGTCAGCGGCCAGGAACTCGTCGGCATCAGCCGTCACGAATGCGCCCGGGTTCTTTTCGATAAAATTGGCGCGCATATGCTCGTTGTAGTCGCACCCTGCTACGACATCTATATTGAGGAACTTGCAGGTGTTATAGAAGCTCATCCCCCTGCCGAGTCCCCAGATGCCAAGGCGGATCCGGCGATCGGTATCGAAGACTCTCTGTTGATCTGCTTTATCGCTCATTGTTCCGTTCCTTTTTTGTTTTGCGGCGCGATGCTGGCATTGATGCCGGTTCCATGAGAATTATCGCGACTATAGAGTCATTTGTTGGCGAGTCAAATAAAATCGGAGCAACACTTCTCAATAATCTGGTTGACGAGACAACTTTCCCGGGTACACTGATTCGCCACAGGTTCAAGTAAGTTTCGTGATATTCCCATATAAGCAATGAACAGGGAAACCAGCAGGGTAATTGCCTTGGCAGCGGCTCTTTGCGCCGTGCTCGCTGTGCCCTTCCTGCTCAGGCCGGCGGCCGAGCAGCGCGCGCAGGACGCGCTTCCGCTGGTTATCATCAGTCCGCACAATGAGGCCATCCGCCAGGAGTTCGATCGCGCGTTCCGCCGATGGCACATGGCGCGGTACGGGCGGGACGTTAACATTGACTGGCGCAACATAGGCGGAACCAGCGAGATTGTGCGCTACATCAACGGGGCGTTCATGGCGGCGGAGCGCGTATCCGAGTTGGGCATAGGCGTTGACCTCTTTTTCGGCGGTGGCCAATATGATCATGCCAAGCAGGCGGAAAAGGGGCACCTGGCGCCGTGCGGACTGCGTGAAAGGCATCCGGAATGGCTGGCGGAATCCGTCATTCCGCGCCTCTTCGCCGGCGAGGAATTTTACGACAGAGAGGACCGGTGGTACGGCTGCTGTCTGGCGGGTTTTGGCATCTGCTACAACACGGACGTGCTCCTGAGCGAGGGTGTGGAGCGATATCCTGAACGGTGGGCCGACCTGGCTGACTATAGGCTGTTTGGAACGGTCGCGCTCGCCGATCCCACGCAGAGCGGGTCCATCAACAAGGCATTCGAAATGCTCATACAGGACCAGATGTCGGCGGAGCTCGACGAGCGAGGGGTGGACCCCGGCGAGGCGTCGTTCATAGACCTTGCCGCAGGCTGGCGCCGCGCTGTGAACATGATACGCATGATAGGCGGGAACACGCGCTACTTCACCGATTCGGCCAGCAAGGTTCCGATGGATGTGGCCCAGGGCAACGCCTCTGCCGGCATGTGCATAGATTTCTATGGGCGCTTTGAAAGTGAAATGGTTGCCCGCAGCGAGGGTTCCGATCGCATGAACTACATCACGCCGGCGGGCGGGTCGTCAGCATCGGTTGATCCGATAGCCCTGTTCCGCGGTGCGCCGAACAGGGAGACGGCGGAGCGGTTCATTGATTTCTGCCTAGGCGATGAGGGCCAGAAACTTTGGAACTACAGGGTGGGGGAGCCGGGCGGCCCGATCCGCTACGCTCTGCGCAGGCTTCCCATAAGGCGTGATATGTATACCTCGGCGCATCTTGCTTGCATGTCCGATCCCTGCGCATTGCCCTACGAGCGTGTTGGGAGTTTCGTCTATCGCGGCAAGTGGACGGCATCTCTGTTTTCCCTCATCCAACTGCTGGTTAAGGCCATGTGCATTGACACGCACGACGAGCTTGTCTCGGCGTGGCGCGTGATCAACGCCGCGGGCGGGCCGGATGCCTGTCCGCGCGCGATGGAAGCTTTCATGGCGCTGCCGTCGGGCGCGGAGTTTGGTGAGGCCAAGGAAACGACTGCGAACAGGATAAGGGACGCGCTCGATCGGGTCCGCACGGCGCGGGACTGGACCGTGTTCATGAGGAAGCAGTACAGGCTGGCCGAGCGGCTGGCGCGGGAGGAATCCTCATGAGGCGCGGATGGGCTTACGTGATAGCGGGCGCGACGCTGCTATTCCTCGGGGCGTTCCTCCTGTGGCCGCTGGCGCAGGTCATGCGGGGCGGATTCGTCAATCGCGGCGTCCTCACCGGGGCCTTTGTGGTAGAGGTCTTTCGCAACCCTATCTACCTGGAAGGACTGATCAACAGCTTGTGCATGGCGCTTGCCACATCGGCGATAGTTGCCCTGATGGGGTTGCCGCTTGCTGTGCTGGCGGCGCGGTTCGACTTCCCTGGCAAGACCATGTTGAGCGGGCTGATACTGGCGCCCATGATCCTGCCGCCGTTCGTGGGCGCGATTGGCGTGAGGCAGCTCCTGGGCCGGTACGGCGCGCTGAATGCGTTGCTGGTCCGGCTCCAGGTGATGGACTGGTCCGATGCATTCGACTGGATAGGCGGCGGCCAGTTCTGGGCCATAGCCGTCACAGAGGCGCTGCACCTGTACCCGATCTTCTATTTGAACGCGGTCGCGGCCATATCGAACGTTGATCCTGCCATGGAGGAGGCCGCGGAGAATCTTGGCTGTCACGGCCTGCGCCGCTTCTTCAGGATCACGGCGCCTCTCATCATGCCGGGATTATTCGCCGGGATGACCATCGTCTTCATCTGGTCCTTCACTGAGCTGGGCACTCCTCTGATGTTCGACTATTCCCGGATCACGGCGGTGCAGGTCTACGATGGAATCAAAGATATCGGGGCAAGGCCGTTCCCGTACGCGCTGGTGTTCATAATGCTGGTCATGTCGCTCGCGCTCTATGGCGCCGGCAAGTTCTTTTTCGGGCGGAGCGCGCACGGAATGATGGCGAAGGCGGGGCAGGCGGCGACTGCCAGGAAACTGGGCGGCTGGCGCGGGTTGTTGGCGTTTTTTGCGTTCGCCTCCGTGTTCGCGGTTGCGGCTCTGCCGCACCTGGGCGTACTGCTCACGAGTGTCAGTGGCGCCTGGTATAAGACCGTCCTTCCATCCGCGTGGACCGGCGATCACTATCTCGTGGCGCTGGGGCACGGAATGACCCTCCCGAGCATCAGGAACAGCCTGCAATACGCTTCCGTGGCCATGATGCTTGACCTCTGCCTCGGGGTCGCCATCGCGTATGTCGTGGTTCGGAGCGACGTGCGCTGGCGCGGCGCTCTGGATACCCTGGCGATGCTGCCACTGGCTGTGCCAGGTGTGATCGTGGCCTTCGGGTACGTCGCCATGAGCCGGCCCGGCGCGCTCTTCGCCTTTCTGGATCCGACCGACAATCCGGTGATGCTGCTTGTGATCGCCTACGCCGTGCGGCGCCTTCCGTATGTTGTGCGCTCGGCCGTGGCTGGTCTACAGCAGACATCAGTAACGCTGGAGGAGGCGGCGCTAAATCTCGGATGTCCTCCCGCGCGCGCGGTATGGCGGATCACGCTTCCGCTGATACAGGCAAATCTCATTGCCGGCGGGCTGCTCGCGTTCAGCTTCGCCATGCTCGAGGTGTCCGACTCGCTTATCCTGGCCCAGAAGCAGGCGTTCTTTCCGATCACCAAGGCGCTATTCGAGCTCTTCCAGCTGCTCGGCGAGGGAAAGTTCATAGCCTCGGCCCTGGGCATATGGGCGATGGTCTTTCTCCTGATAACCATACTCGGGGCCAATTTGCTGCTGGGCAAGCGGCTGGGCGCCATATTCAGAGTTTGAAGTCGCACATCAGCGGAAGGTGGTCGGAGAGTGTCACGCCTGGAGCCGCAAAATTCTCTATCGTTATCCGCGGACTGTGGAGGATGAAGTCGAGCTGCTTGCGCGGCGCCCAGCTCGGGAAGGAAGGACGTCCGTCGGGACAGGCGTTCAAAAGGCCGGTTGCCGCCATGAAGAGCCGCATCTCGCGGTCACCCTTAAAAGCGTTGAAGTCGCCTGCCACGATGCATGGCTTTGTCGTCTCCTTGACCAGCGAGTAGAGATCGCCAAGCTGGTGATGCCGCGTACCGAAGGACAGCGACAGATGCACGAGGAACACCACAAGGTTATCAAGCTCCAGTTCGATCACCAGCCGCTTCACGCCCTTGTTG
>CAYWJE010000036.1:0-19405 GCA_964458525.1 uncultured Verrucomicrobiota bacterium | reverse complement strand
GCAGAGTCGGGACTGCCTTATGTTCCCTCCGGCGTTCCCCTCGCGCGGCCTTCCCCACCGGAAAGACTTAGGAAACCGCCCGGCAATTCATTTGGAGCATTGAGGCTCTTGTGGAAGTTCACGGGCAACGCCGAATCTTGTGAGAGCAAAGACTTCCCGCCCATTTCACACTTGTTTAAGTGTGAACATTATTTTCAGCGAGTGAAATATGTTGCGCCCGAATCGGGCAATGGTCTATTATGCCACGGTCAATTTAATAAAGGGGTAGCGGCAATGTCCGGAAACGGAAAACAATACGCGCTCTCGGTCCTCGTAGCGGACCGGGTTGGAATCTTGAGCGAGATAACGACGGCTGTTACGGAGCTCGGCGCCAACATAACGGGCATCAGCCAGACGGTCGTTCAGGGCTATTTCACCGTGATTCTCATAGCGGAATTCAATGCGGAAATCAAAGAGGAAACGCTTCGCCAGACGGTTGAAAACCGATTTCGGGCGGGCGAAACCTCGGTGATCGTAAAGCGGTTTGTCCCTGCGCTCCGAGTTGCATCGGCCGGCGACCGCTACATCCTGACGATGTCCGGTAGAGATCGGCCCGGCATACTGAAGACCCTGACCGCATATCTGGCAGAGAAGAAGATAAACGTGGAAGACCTGTTCTTCCGTATCACGGGCGATCATGTTACGCATATCGGCGAGGTCACCGTGCCAGGCCGGCTGGATGTTAAACAGGTTCAGAATGAGCTTTGCTCGCTGATGGCGCCGATGGGATTGACCGTCAGCCTCCAACACGAGAACCTGTTCAGAGCAATGAACGAGGTGGGATCGGTCGGGCTTATGTTGCAAGGACAGCGCCATGTATAGAACGGACGATATTCTGCACACCGTGCGAATGCTCCAGGAAGAGAACCTGGACCTGCGCACGATAACGATAGGCATCAATCTGCTGGATTGCGCCGGCCGGGACATGGCCGCTGTCACGAAGGCGGTCGAGGCGAAGATCAAGCGGAAGGCCGGGAATCTGGTCCGCATATGCGACCAGCTTACGACGAAGTACGGGATGCCGATCATCAACAAGCGCATCGCGGTTTCACCCTCCAGCTGGCTGCTGGAGGGACATACGGCGGACGGAGCACTCCAGCTCGCGAAAGCGCTCGACCTGGCGGCCGCCGCGGTGGGGGTGGACCTCATCGGCGGCTTCACAGCGCTGGTCCACAAGGGCATGACGCCTGGCGAGCGGCTGCTCATCGAGTCGCTGCCCGCCGTGCTGAGCAGTACGCAGCGTCTGTGTGCCTCGGTGAATATAGGCACAACCAAGGCGGGCATGAACGTGGATGCGATTATCAAGGTGTCCGAAGCGATCATCAGGATAGCCGAAGCCACGCGCGACAGGAGCGGCTTCGGCGCCGCCAAGCTGGTGGTCTTCGCGAACGCCGTGGAGGATAATCCCTTCATGGCCGGCGCCTTTCTCGGGCCGGGCGAGCCGGAATGCGTGATCAATGTGGGCGTGAGCGGGCCGGGCGTGGTGAAGCGCGCTGTTGAGCGGCTTGTCCAGAACAAGCCGGACTGCACGCTCGACGAGATTGCCGAGGAGATCAAAAACACTTCGTTCCGCGTCACCCGCACCGGCGAGCTGATAGGACGAGAGGCGGCTGAGATGCTCGGAGTGCCCTTCGGGGCGCTCGACCTCTCCCTGGCGCCGACGCCGCGGGTCGGCGACAGCGTGGGCGAAATCTACCAGGCGATGGGGCTCAAGCATGTAGGCGCGCCGGGAACGACGGCAGCCGTGGCGCTGCTCAACGACGCGGTGAAGAAGGGCGGCGCGTTCGCCTCGTCATCCGTGGGTGGGCTATCCGGCGCATTCATACCGGTGATGGAGGACCACGTTCTCGCCCGCGCGGTCGCGGATGGAACCCTCACGCTCGAGAAGCTCGAAGCCATGACGGCAGTGTGCTCTGTGGGGCTGGACATGATCCTTGTGCCCGGCGATATAGACGTGCATACGCTCTGCGGGATGATCATGGATGAGGCGGCCATCGGCATATTCGGCAGAAAGACGACGGCGGTCAGGGTGATCCCCGTGCCCGGCAAGAAGGTTGGAGAATTTGTTGACTTCGGCGGCCTGTTCGGTTCCGGGACGGTGACCCAGGTTAACTGCAACACAGGAAGCGCGGAGTTCGTGCGCCACGGCGGCCATATTCCGGCCCCGATACAAAGTCTGGTCAATTGATGAGTATACAAATAATCTACATAGCTGTCGTGGTGATGCTGTTGTTTGGCGCGACTATCTTCTCCCATGAACTGGGCCATTTCTTCGCGGCAAGGCTGCTCGGGATGGTGGTGGACGTCTTCTCCCTCGGCTTTGGTCCGGCAATATGGAAGAAGAAGATAAACGGCATTGTTTACCAGGTGGCCGCGATACCCGTCGGCGGCTACGTGGCGCTGCCGCAGATGGATCCGGAGCTGGGCATCCCGGATGATAAGGCCAAGGATGCCGACGAGCCCGGCAAGGATGACGAGACCGCGGAACCCGCGGAGCCGCCTCGCAACCTGCCGCGCATCGCGCCGTGGAAGAAAATCATTGTTGCCGTCGCCGGCGCGGCCGGAAACATTATCCTTGCCGTGCTGCTCGCCTGGGTGGTCTACTGGCTCGGCAAACCCTCGACGCCTTCCGAACGCTGCGCGGTGATCGGGTTCGTGGATCAGGACACGCCCGCCTGTATCGCCGGGGCACGCACGGGCGACGAGATCGTGGAGATCAACGGGCGGCGCGTGTATAACTGGAACGACGTTCTCCAGGAGAACGCACGGTTCGAGACGGTGACCATGGCGCTCAGGCGCGGCAGGGAAATCGTGACGATTGCCGTGCCCACGGAGAAGAATCTCATCGGGCTGCGCATCGTGGAGGGCCTGAGAGAGAGCTCGATCTGCAAGGTGAAATCCGTTGACCCGGAATCGCCCGCAGCGCTCGCCGGCATGCGCCCCGGCGACGTGGTTAAATTCTTCAATGAATTCGAGGTCCTGAGCATTGACTACCTGATCGCGCTCGTCTCCGCGAGGTCTGAACTGGAGACAGCTGTGACGGTTGAGCGCGACGGCGCGCTCCTCCGGCTCCAGGTGACCCCGCGAATGCACCCGGAACTCGAACGCGCGGTCATAGGAATTCGCTTCGACCCGATGGCCTTCGATTACGACCAAAAGGTGCACGTCCGTCCGAGCGTCCAGCTCAAGCGCCACGCCACAATGA
Source organism: uncultured Verrucomicrobiota bacterium (assembly GCA_964458525.1). GTDB lineage: Bacteria > Verrucomicrobiota > Kiritimatiellia > JAAZAB01 > JAAZAB01 > CAYWJE01. The sequence continues at coordinate 16,161 of CAYWJE010000036.1, read as the reverse complement.
TCCTGCGCGTGGTCCGCTCGCTCCTCACACCAAAGGAGGCAAAGGCCACTTCCGAGGGACTGGGCGGACCATTCATTATCATCTTCATGTTCGTGGAGATGGTTAAGCGGAGCCTGGTTACAGCTCTCTGGTTCACGTGCTTTCTGAACGTGAACCTCGCGATTCTTAATATGCTTCCAATCCCCATTCTCGATGGCGGACACGTGGTGTTCGCCCTGTGGGAGCTGGTCACGCGCAGACCGGCACATCCCAGAGTGGTGATCTGGCTCAGCAATTTCTTCGCGGGCCTCTTGATCCTAGCGATAGTGCTCCTGTCCGGCCGCGACCTCCAGAGGATCCTCCAGATTCACCGGATACTCAAACCGCCAGCCGCACAGCATGAACCGGCCACCAACGGCCCGCCGGACACTTCCGCGCCGGACATTTCCGCGCCGGACACAGCAGCGGAAGTTATCACGCCCAGGGTTGCCGAGGATGATCCCTCCACGCCGGACACTTCCGCGCTGGAGAAGGAACCCCACGCTGTTGACCCGGGAAGCTTGGCGCCTGAATAACACCTGAGGTAAGATGACCCGAAATGCCAAATCCGGAACCGCTTCTCAGCGCACCACATTGCTTCGCCGCGCTACGAGGTTGATCCACGTGGGACCCGTGGCGATAGGCGGGGGCTCGCCCATATCCGTCCAGACAATGACCAAGACCGACACGCGCGACGCGCGACGGACCGCGGCCCAGATCCGGGCGCTCGAGAAACTCGGGTGCGACATCATTCGCGTGGCCGTTCCGGACAGCGTGGCGGCGCGCGCTCTTGCGCAAATCCGCGCTTCGATAAACATACCGCTCATAGCGGACATTCACTTCGATCACAAGCTTGCGCTGATCGCGCTCGACTCCGGCGCGGACGGGTTGAGAATTAATCCCGGCAACATCGGGAGCCGGGCAAATGTGAGGGCCGTGGTGCGTGCCGCGGAAGCCTGCAAGGCGCCGATCCGGATAGGTGTTAACGCCGGATCGCTGGAAAAGGACATCCTGGGCAAATTTGGCAGCCCGACGGCGGAAGCCCTTGTCGCAAGCGCCATGCGGCATGTGCGGATTGTCGAGGACTGTGGCTACTGCGAGATAAAAATTTCCGTGAAGGCATCCGACGCCGCGCGAACAATCGCTACCTATGAACTGCTTTCAAAGACCACAGACTATCCCCTTCACCTCGGGGTAACAGAGGCGGGCACGCTCCTCGCGGGAACGGTTCACTCCAGCGTGGCCATGGGCGTGCTTCTCGCCCGGGGTATAGGGGACACAATCCGCGTCTCGCTCACGGAGCAGCCGGACAAGGAGGTGCTTGCGGGACGTGAAATACTTGCCGCGCTCGGCCTTAAGAAGCCCGGTCCGCGCGTGATCTCGTGTCCCACTTGCGGGCGCGTCCAGATTGATGTCATCAGCCTCGCCCACAAGGTGGAGAGGGAATTAGCGAAGCTGTCGCGGGAATTTCAAGGCGCGTCATGGCCGGTGGTGGCTGTCATGGGCTGCATGGTGAACGGGCCGGGCGAGGCCAGGGAGGCCGATATCGCCATCGCGGGCGGCAGGGGCAAGGTGGCCCTCTTTCTCAAGGGAAGACCGGTGGCAACGGTCGAAGAGAAACACGCGGTTCGCGCCCTGATCGAACAGGTCCGCGCCTGGCTCGTTGACTCAGGCGGATCCGCCAGTGGAGAAGATAAACGGCCGGGACGGCCGTCTCTCCGTCGCAGGCAGATGCGCCCGAGGCGCACAATGAAATAAATTGGGTTGCTGCGGGCAAGCCTGCATTAGCATACTGCAAGCGCTTCGTAAATCATGCTGCCCCGAAACAGGAACGTATCGAAGCCTGCTTGACATGCTGCGCACTTTCTAGCAATCTGGAGCCTATATCTAATCCGGAACGAGAGATTCAACAACCTGGACAGGAGATGATATGTCGCTCGTTTTTATTCCGCAGCCGAAAAGAGTTTCCACTGTCTCCTCAACCCTCACCCTGCCGAAACGCCCTTCGATAGGATTGTGCTCCGCCGGACTGATGGGCATTGGCGAAAACCTCGCGGCGTTGTTCGACCGCGAATGTGAAATAGCCATCTCGGCCCGCGGAATATGCGACACCCTCACCCTCACCATTGACGCAAAATGCAAGCCGCAGGGCTACCGCCTCTCCATATCATCGGCGGGAATCGTGATTGCCGGAGATAGTCCGGCCGGGGTGCGGAACGGCGCGGCGACCCTCGCACAGGTGATCTGCCAGTGCGGACGAAGCCTGCCGGGCCTCAAGATAGAGGACTGGCCGGACCTGCCGGCGCGGGGGGTCTACTACGACGTATGCCGCGGCCGCGTGCCGCTGCTTGATCGCCTGTTCGAGCTGGCCGACGGGATGGCGGAATACAAGTTGAACGAGCTGCAGCTTTATATCGAGCACACCTTCATGTTCCGGCGTCACCCGCTCATTGGCAGCGGCGCCGACCCGCTTTCCGCGGCGGATATCATGCGGCTCGACAGACACTGCATCGAACGCGGCATCGAGCTCGTCCCCTCCCTGGCCAGCTTTGGCCACATGCACGCCGTGCTCCGCCACAAGCCGTACCACGGACTGGCCGAGGATTTCGGATGTCTCAAGTACCACCCCGAGGCGCTTAAGGAGAAGCCTGGCCTGGCGAACGGCGCCATCGCGCAGTCGCTTGCGCCAGCCAACCCGAAGGTGTACGATTTCCTCGACGGGCTTTTCGGAGAATTCCTGCCCTGCTTCACGTCGGACAAGTTCAACGTGTGCTGCGATGAAACGTGGGACCTTGGCTGCGGACAGAGCTACGCGCTTGCGAAGAAGATCGGACATGGCAGGCTCTACCTCGGGCACATCAAGAAGCTCAACACCATCTCGAAGAAATACGGCAAGCGCATCCAGTTCTGGGGCGATATCATCCGCCACTACCCCGATCTCATCAAGGATATACCGAAGGATGTCACCGTTCTCGACTGGGCATACCATTCCGGGGATGATTTCAAGCGGCTGAAGGACTTCACCGATACGGGCCTTGATACACACGTGTGCCCGTCGGTATGCTCCTACGTGACGCTCTATCCACGCGTGCCGGAATCGTTCGACAATATAGCCAACTGGGCGCGCGCGGCTGTCAAGCACGGCGCGAGTGGAATGCTCAACACCGACTGGGGCGATGGCGGGCATTATAACTTTCTGGAATATTCGTGGCCGGGCTACCTCTTCGGCGCCGAGCAGGCGTGGAACCACAAGGCCGACCGAAAGTCCTTCTCCGCGCGCTTCTGTAAGCTGTTCCTAAATACAGAGGATGCCGGGTTCCGCCACGCGCTGGACGAGATGGGCGAGATTTCGCACCTCGGGGTGGCCGGGCGCTACCAGAGTGCCTGGCTGCACCTGTTCTTTGCCAAGCCGGATGACGAGCTGTTCGCCAGGCGAAAGACGAAAGCTTCCATAGTCGAGAAGGGCGCCATAGTAAGATGCGAGATCCCGTGGAATGCCGCGCTCGGGCGGCGGACAATCAAGCGGCTTGAGTCGATAAGAAAAGTATTCTCGAAGCAGGCCGGGCAGCGGAAAGCCGATCCACGCGGGATCCTGCCGTATTACGTGTTCGCTATTGACGCCACCATCCACGCCGCGCGCAAGCTCGCGCTTCTCGGACACGGCGGCAGGAACACCACAGCCGGACGCAAGCAGCTTGCCGCGGAAATGTCAGCTCTCATGGAGCGCTTCGAGAAATTATGGATGGCACGCAGTCGCCGCTCGGAAATCGAGAGGACACTGAGCCGCTATCGGGGCGCGATAGAGGCGCTGCGTTCCTGAGATTTGTTAAGTGGCTCAAGCCCCTTGAAGAAAATGACGGACATGAAGTGTGAGCTTCCCTTCATGCTCTTCATGGTGAAATGAAAAAAGGTTAAAAAGGGAAAGTTGCTTTCGCGGCTGATTAATGATATCAGCATTTGAAATGGTTAACCCCGTCGAGAGCAGGAGGCGCACATGATATCGGTGAAAGCAATAAAGGGGCATCGTCATCAAGCCGGCTGGGCATCAATGAAACTGTCCGGCATTCTGCTCTTCAGCATGATCTGCCTTGGCGCCGCGCAGGAGCCGGGGGTCGCGCCTTTGAACCCGGACTGGACTGCGTTCCGGGAAGACGCGGCCCGTAAGAACAATCTCAAAATAACCGACGAGGAACATGCCCTCGGACTCATCCCGCCCATCCTGGATCTCTCGCATCTCAAGACGCTCAAGAACGGCAACGCTTTGAAGACGCTGAAGTACGCAGCCTCCTTTGATCTGCGTTCGCATGGAAAGCTCACGGCCGTTAGGAATCAGGGCGCGTACGGCACGTGCTGGGCGTTCGCGACCTACGGCTCGATGGAGTCATGCCTGCTCACCGCGGAAACGAATGATTTTTCCGAGAACCATCTCGCGAACCTCTCCGGATTCGATTACGGATTCAACGATGGCGGCTTCTACGGCATGTCCGTGGCCTACCTCGCGCGTTGGGGCGGACCAGTTGACGAAGCTGATGACCCCTACCCGGATCAGGGCGGCAGCAGCGCCAACACGCTCGTTCGCAGGCACGTGCAAGAGACGCTTATCCTTTCCCCGCGCTCCAGCGCCTCGGACAATGATGCCATCAAAGAGGCGGTGTCCACGAGAGGCGCTGTGGCGACAACAATGTACATCGACGGATCATACTATAACAGTGGCAACAAGGCGTTCTATTACAGCGGTGCGAACGAGGCGAATCACGCAGTGGCAATTGTGGGCTGGGACGACAACTTCTCCGCAACCAATTTCACGGCTGCGCCGCCGGGCGACGGAGCATTCATCATCAGGAATAGCTGGGGTCCGGACTGGGGCGACGGTGGCTACTTTCGCATTTCATATCACGACTCGTGTGTTGGCGAGTACAACTATGTGTTCGATGATGCCGGGCCTACGAACAATTACCTGCATGTCTACCAGTATGACCCGCTCGGGTGGGTCAGCTCGTACGGATACGGCTCAACCTCGGCCTGGGGCGCTAACGTCTTCCAGCTTACGACGACCGGAACCCTCGAGGCGGTGAGCTTCTATGCCGCATCACCCGGCTCGGTCTGCGCGATCCACGTCTACGCGAACGTGACGACGAACAACCCGACGGCAGGTGACCTCATGACCTCGCAGACCGGCACAGTCGCGTTCGCCGGCTACCACACCGTGACGCTCGACGCGCCGGTGACGTTCCTCTCGGAAACCAATTTCTCGATCGTGGTCAAGTTCACCACGCCGGGCTATAATTACCCGATCCCGATTGAGTACAAGGTGTCCGGTTACAGCTCGGGCGCCACATCGTCCAACTCGCAGAGCTTTGTGAGCGGGAACGGCGCGACGTGGGCCGATCTTTACTTCACGCCGGGCGTTTCGAACGGAAATGTGTGCATAAAGGGCTTTCTCAAGGCGGGTCCGCAGCCGCCCTTGCCGCCTTCGACTATTTCCGCCTCCGGCGGAACCTACACCGACAAGGTGCGCGTTACCTGGAGTGAATCGAGCGAGGCATCCGGCTATGAAGTGTGGCGACACACTTCCGATTCCCCGGGCGGCGCAGCGCAGGTGGCGCATGTCCAGGCATCCACTGCGTATGATGACGCCGATGCGACACCCGGAATGCCCCATTACTACTGGGTGAAAGCGACGAATGAGTTTGGCGCAGGCGCGTTCAGCGGGTCGGCCCAAGGCTGGCGCGCACTGTCGCCGCCCTCGGGCATGACTGCGAGTGACGGCGCTTATTCAAACAGGGTGCGCATCGCCTGGAGTTCGGCTTCGGGCGCCGAGGGCTACACGGTGTGGCGGAACACGATCGAATCTTCCGGCTCGGCGGAGAAGATAGGAAACCCCGCCCTTACCTCGTTCAGCGACACAAACGTCGTTTCTGGCAGCCGGCATTACTACTGGGTGAAAGCCACGAGCGGTGTGAGCGTAAGCGCGTTCAGCACGTCGGACTCAGGCTGGCGCGGGGTGCCGTCGCCGACCGGCGTGAGCGCGAGCGATGGGGAATACACGGACAAGGTCCGAGTGGAATGGGGCGCGGTTGCTGGCGCGGAAAGCTACGATGTGTGGCGGAACACGGGCAATGACCCTGGCTTGGCGGAGAAGATCCATGCCTCAGCTTCAACCGTGTTCGATGATTCCGGGGCGGGTCTCGGAATTCTTTACTACTACTGGGTGAAGGCCGCCGGAGGACTCGGGACTAGCGTGTTAAGCGCATCGGACAGCGGCTGGGTGGGACTCTCTGCGCCGACCGGCGTGAGCGCGAGCGATGGGGAATACACGGATAAGGTGCGAGTGGAATGGAATGCCGCAGGTGGTGCCACGGGGTACAAAGTGTGGCGCGGCGCCGGCTCCGATCCGGAAGCCGCGTTGATGATCGGCGAGGTCGCTTCCACCTCCTTTAGTGACACCAACGCCGTTCTGGGCACTTCCTATCACTACTGGGTGAAGGCCGGCAACGGCATAGGATCAAGCGAGTTTGGCGGACCTGACTCAGGCTGGCGGGGGCTGTTGCCACCGTCAGGCGTGTCGGCGAGCGACGGGAAATACACGGATAAGGTGCGAGTGGAATGGAATGCCGCAGATGGCGCCGTGGAATATGAACTATGGAAAAGCAGCAGCGATGACATTGGCGCTTCGGCAAGAGTGACATCAACAGTCGCTTTGTACTGCAACGACGAGAGCGGCGTTCCTGGCGCGACATACTATTACTGGGTGAAAGCCATTAACACTATGGGGGTGAGCGAGTTGGGCGGACCTGACTCAGGCTGGCGCGCGCTGTCGCCGCCCTCGGGCATGAGCGCGTGCGACGGGGCGTATAAGGATCTGGTGCGCGTGAAGTGGAGTTCCGCTGTCGGCGCGGAGAGCTACGAAGTGTGGCGGAGTTCAAGCGTGGACAGCGGCTCCGCCGAATTAGCGGGAGAGACATCCGATGTTTCTTATGACGACATCCCGGCGGCGGCGAGGGTGATTTATTACTACTGGGTGAAATCGGTCTGCGGCGAAAGAAAGAGCGGGTTCAGCGCATCGGACAGTGGTTGGTGCGGGCTGCATGTGACCGGTGATTATGACGGTGACGGGCGTAGTGACCTGGCCGTGTATCACGAGGAGAGCGGATACTGGTTCTTCCTGCCGTCCTCCACGCTATCGCTCGCTTACCAGTGTCTCGGCGGGCCAGGCTGGCAGCCCGTCCCTGCCAATTATGACGGAGACTTGAAGTATGATGCAGCCGTGCATCGCCAATCCGGCGAGGATTGGTATTTAAACTTCTCCGGGTGCGGGACGCTCTACCATCTTCAGCTCGGGCAGGAGGGTTACGATCCGGCGCCCGCTGACTATGACGCCGACGGCAAGGCGGATCTGGCTGTGTACGACGAGGGCAACGGCTATTGGTACGTGATACTCTCCTCTTCCGGCGAACTCGCGATCCAGAAGTTCGGGGAAGCGGGGTACGCGCCGGTGCAGGCGGACTACGATGGTGACGGTAAAACCGATCTGGCCGTGTACCAGGAGACGACTGGGTACTGGTACATCCAGCTCTCTGGCAACGGTTATTCAATGTCCGGCATGAAATTTGGCGAACTGGGGTATGCTCCCGTGCCGGCCGATTATGACGGGGACGGCAAGGCGGATCCCGCCGTCTACCAGGAGGCGACGGGATATTGGTTCGTGCTCTTCTCGGAGACGGCCTCGCTCAGGTATATGAAATTCGGGGAATCCGGGTACAAACCTGTGCCGGGCGATTTCGACGGGGATGGCAAGGCAGACTCCGCCGTCTATCACGGGGAAACCGGATACTGGTTCATCCTCTATTCGTCGGACAGCACACTCGGCTATGCCCCATTAGGAGGGCCGGGCTATATTCCGACGGTTGCGGGCCTGTAACGAATCTTGATGGCTCAGGTCGCCGGAGCGGCGCTATGCGCCTGCTGTTTGGTCAGCTTCTTCTGCTTGCGCTTCAGGAGCTTTTCCTTCAGGCTCAATTTCGGTTTGTTGTCGTGCCCGACGTTGCCTCTGTCCATATTCTTGCCCATGGGGAACTCCCTTTTTGTGAAGTTAACGGGTAACAACTCAATGTAGTCAGAATAAATTTAAGGGGGGCATCCATTTCGCTCAAGTGACCCCTAAGTATTGTGGTTGCAGGCAAGTATCTTATCTGTACGGTCGGCGACATCACACCATGTCGGTATGACGTGGCGCCGACCTTCCCGCAAATGCTCGACAATACGCTGTCTTTGCAATGGGAGGGACGGCATTCTGCCGTCCCTCATGTGTTCAGGTGTTTTTCACTTACCGATCCTGGATGTGTTCAGAAGCCAGCCGGCGTAGTTGTTGTTACTATGCCGCAGTATACAACATGTTGGGGCTACTTGAGTCAAGTGGATACCCCTCCCTGTAAACTTATATCATCTATTATTCCTGTTGGCCTGGAGAAGTCAAATAAAAAAAACAGGGTTACTTCTGAGGTTTCAAAGCTGGATGGCTTCCCGGCCATTTAGCATTATCTTCGTTCACATAGGGTTCTTATTCTGACTCCTGAGTTCTGAATGCTGAGTAGTTACAAAACACGTCATCGCCGCGGGAGGACCCAGCCCTGCTGCGTCGCTGAGAGCCGGTAAAACCCTTCCTGGTCGAGAAGGTCGGAATGCGCGCCCTCCTGTACAATGCGCCCGTGGTCCAGCACGACTATCCGGTCGCAGCTGCGGGCCGTTGCGACTCGATGGGTGATGATGATCGAGGTTCGGCCCTTGAGTGCCTTTTCAAGAGTCTCTCTGATCCGCTTCTCCGTCTCTGCGTCCAGCGCGCTGGTGGTGTCGTCCATCAGCAGAATTTCGGGATCAGTCAGCAGCGCGGTCGCCAAAGCGAGCCTCTGTTTCTGGCCGCCGGACAGCGTTACCCCGTTTTCGCCCACCTCGGTTTCGTATTTCACGGGCAGCGACATGATAAGCTCGTGCAGTTCCGCCTGCTGCGCGGCCCTCATGATCTGGGACGGAGAGGCGTCAAGCACGCCGTAGGCTATATTATCGGCGATCGTCCCGGAAAAGATTGTGGGCTCCTGCTGGACCATGCAGACGTGCCTGCGCACCGAGCCAGAGTTCGCGTCGCGCAGGTTCACCCCACCGACCTGCACATCCCCTTCCTGCGGATCATAGAACCGCATGAGGAGGTGAAACACCGTGCTCTTGCCAGCGCCGGAAGGCCCCATGATGGCGATTCTTTCGCCGGGCTTGACCTTGAGCGCCAAATCCTTCAGAGAAGGCTCGTGCTGCCCGGGATAGGAGAAGGTGACATGGTCGAACGTTACCTTGCCCTTAATGCCCTTCAGCACCACCGCGCCGGGAACGACTTCCTCCGGCTCGTCCATCAGTCTGAAAACGCGGCGGATTACCACCAGAAAAGCCTGCACCTGTATCATGAACGTCACAAGCTGGTTCACGGGCGCGAACATCACGCCTGCGGCGCTGATGAGGGCGAGCATGTCACCCAGCGAAATTAATCCCGCCTTGATCCGCAATGAGCCCCAGTAGATGATGCCGACGGTAGCGGTGGCCGACACCAGCACGGCGACGAGGCTTAGCAGCTGGGTGTAGAGCGCGTTGCGCATCTTTAGGCGGACCACGTTGTGGGCCATCTTGGAGAAGGAGAGCAGCTCGCCCCGCTCCCGTGCAAAGGCGGAAACCACCAGGATGCCTGATATCCGCTCCGTCGCGCGCGCGTACATCGTCGCGTTGAGATGCCGCATGGCAATGTTAATTTTCCTGATCATCGGACGCAGCGCCGCAAATGTCCACGCGTATGTCGGGAGCGCGATAACGATCAGCAGCGAAGTCCGCCAGTCAAGATAGAAGACCACGATAAGCCCGGCGACTATCTTCGTGACGCTGCCCACGAAGGTGACAAGATAAGATACCAGTAGATTGCGTATAACCTCCACGTCATCCATGACCCGGCTCATTAGGCGCCCCGTGGGGTTTCGTTCGTAAAAACCTATATGCAGGGACTGTAACTTCTCATGCAGCTGTTTCCGGAAGGTAAAAACCAGCTGAAGACCCATCTTCACGGATACCCAGTGGAACAGCCAGGCGAATATGCACCAGAGCGTCCACACCCCCAGGTTCATCGCAAGGTAGATCCAGAGCAGGTGAAACCTCCTGTCCAGAAGCTCGGGCGCGGCCTCCTTCCCGAACATCAGAACGTGGTCGAACAGGAAGCGCCAGGTCAGGGAGAATGCATATGGTATCACGGCCCACAGGCATACCACAACGTAACTGAACAGAATGCTTTTAAGGTGCGGACGAAAATAGTCGCGCGCAAGGCGCGTCAAATCCTGCCGCGCGCTGCCATCGGTGCGGCTTCCCTCCTCCTTCTGCCGCTCCTTGTGCAGTTCTTGCACGAGACGGTCAATTCGACTGGGCCGACGTTTCATTCCTTTTCCGACTCCTCATTGCCCTGTAGCTTAATATACAGACTCCTGTATAAGCCGTCTTCTATTGCCATCAATTCCTCGTGCGTTCCCGCTTCGACTATGCGTCCCTGGTTCATGGTCACGATCTTGTTCGCCCCGACTATCGTGGACAGTCTGTGGGCGACCACCATGCTGGTGCGGCCGGTGAGCGCCTTTGCCAGCGCCTTCTGGATAAGCCCCTCGGATTCGCTGTCGAGCGCGGAAGTGGCCTCGTCAAGTATGAGGATGGCCGGGTTCTTGAGTATTGCACGAGCGATGCTGACCCTCTGCTTCTCGCCCAGCGAAAGGTTCACGCCTCTTGAGCCGATGAACGTGTTATAGCCTTTCGGGAGTGACTCCGCCAGGTCATGGATCTCTGCCGTTCGCGCTGCGGCTTCGATTTCCGAACGTGTGGCGTGCGGCGCGCCGTAGGCTATGTTCTCGGCAAGGCTGCCCTCGAACAGCACGGGGTGCTGGAGAACAACCCCAAACAGGCGGCGCAGGCTCTCGAGCTCGACGGACTTGATATCAACACCGTCAATCAGTATCGAGCCGCCCACAAGGTCCCATTGCCGCATCAGCAGGGACACGAGGGTGGTCTTGCCGCACCCCGTGGCACCGACCAGCGCGACCGTGGAGCCTGGCTCTATCTTCAGGTTCAACCCGCGGAACAGAGGTGTATCCTTCGAGTAGGAGAATGACATGTCACGGAATTCCACCGCGCCCGGTCCGCGCTCAATGCGCGGCGCGCCGGGTGTGGACTGAACCGACTGCTGCTCCGCGAGGATGGAGCCGACCCGCTCCGCAGAGACCAGGGTCTCGGCAAGCTGTCCTGCCATTGTAGCCATGTTGATGGCTGGCGTGACCGCCATCCACACGTACGTGTTGAACGCGATCAGATCGCCGTAGCTGATCTCGTGCCTCAGCGCCATGAAGGCGCCCAGCCCGACTATCGCCGTTGACCCGAATCCGGAGACGGCCGTGCATGTGATGCTAAGGCCCAGCGAATTCAGTGACGCAGAAAACGACTTTTTCAGACTCTCAGTGGAGCGCTCCAGGAAGTTCGCCGTCTCCCAGCTCTCGCGGTTGTAGATACGGACCTGCTTGGCGCCCGCGATTACCTCCTGGAGGCGGCCGGAGATCGCATCCATATGACCGCGGTATGACTCGCCGGCAAGCCGTATGCGGCGCGAAAAAAATCTGGCTGCGGCGAAATCCAGCAGCAGGATAAGGCAGAGGATGTATGAAAGCTGGACTGAGATCGTGAACGCAACAACCAGCGAGAAGACGAAAGTTATCACCTCCGCCAGCACATGCAGCGTTTCAACCGAAACCAGGCGCTCGATCTGGCTGGTATCGGACATCAGCCGGTTCACTAGCATTCCGCCCGTGTTTCCGTCGTGATACCGCATGCCGATACGGAGAATATGGTTGTACAAGTGTCTCCGGAGCATGGCGACGATTCGCTGGGTGGTGCCCATGATAGACATGGAGCTGACGTAGCGTATAACAGCCGAAAGCAGGTAGGCCATGAGGATGGAGCCTGCCATCAGTGGAAGCAGATGCCAGGTCTCAGGCTCGATCACTTTGTCCACGAGCGACCTTATGAGCAACGGCGGCAGCGCGCTCAACAGCGTGAATCCGCACGTGCCTATCACGCCCAGGGCCACTCGCCGGCGGAAGCACTTGATGAAGGGAATTATTTCGCGAGCCGTGTTCATAGATCTGTCCCGGATGCCGAAGCTGGCGTTCAGCCTTTAAGCACCTGGTCCTCCCGGGAGTCTTTCCAATAATAACCGCAGCGCGTGTCCGGGGATACGGCATTCCTGTCGGCAATGTCGTAATGGTCAATTGGAAACTTGGTACAGTTGGGAAATCGGAATATGTTGTAGATCGCACAAGATGGAAGCTCATTCTTTATTTCGTAGAAACGGCACTTCCAGGCCAGGTGGCAGCACACCCCGCAGCGACTGCACTCGCCCTGGCGCGAAGCAAGCTGCCTTTTTACATAGCCCGGACGGAACACGCTCCAGATGAAACGGCGGACCGTTCCGATCAATAAGCGCCAGCGAATCACATTTGTTTTTTTCATTTTTTCCTCGAATCTAACGCGTTGCGACTTCAGTTTGTCACGTCATCGGCATCTCCGGCTGTTCCGTTCGGGCCGGACGATCTCAGCTCGAACCCGTTGTCCTTCACGGAGTAAGTGAACTGCAGCCCCCATGGGTCAACGGGAATCGCGTCCGTACGCAAGTAGGGCCCGCGCCAATTGATCTCCGACGTCTTGGTGAGTAGCGACTGGAGGCTCGGCGGGTACGCACCGTTGTCAATTTCGTACATGTCCAGCGCCAGGCTTATGTTGGCGATGCTCGCCCGCGCCGCCGATATCTCCGCCTCCCGTCCACGGCCGGAGAGCCTGGGCATCACGACGGCCACGAGAATCCCGATGATGACCACCACGAGCAGCACCTCGACAAGAGTGAAGCCGGTACTGGCGTCCTCGACGCGGCGATCAATGTTTTTTATAATTGCTTTCATAGTATCTCCAATGTGTTTGCCGCCATGTTAGGCGCAAGGAGCTAGGAGTTAGGCCCAGGCATTAGGAGCTAGGAATTAGGTGTTAGTCCCTAACCCCTAACCCCTAATGCCTAATGCCTAATGCCCAGTCCCTTCCCCCTTCCCCCTTCCTTTCCTCACGCGTTGAGTCCGCTCGTGAGGTCGAAAACGGCCAACAATATGCTAATGGCCACGAACCCCACGATCACGGCCATTACCACAATCAGCACCGGCTCGAGCACGGTGGTGAAAATCTTTATGCTCCTGTCCAGCTGCGATTCGTAGCGGCGCGCAATGTGCGACAGCGCCCCTGTCATGTCGCCCGTCTCTTCGCCGATGGTCATCATGTCGGTTAGCAGCGGCGGGAAAACCCTGCTCGCCGCCAGCGGCCCGGAGATGGTCGTGCCGTCCGTGACTCGCTCCCTGGCCTTCCGGATCTCGGCCGCTATCACGCAGTTCTGGATCGTGCGCTCGACGATCGCCAGCGCATCGAGCACCGGCACGCCGTTGGAGATCAGCATGCCAAGCGTGCGGGCGAACTGTGTGAGTGAGTTGGCCATAACGATATCCCTCACCAGCGGCAGCTTGAGGTGAAGCCCGTGCCACCACGCCTGCCCAACCTCGCTGCGAATGTACTTACGGAACATCGAACCGAAAACGAACAGCGCCACCAGTATGAGCCACCCGTAATGAATCATCACGGAGCTTATGCCCATCAGCATGCGGGTCGGAAGCGGCAGCGTGCTGCCCAAGTCCTTGAATATCACCGAGAAGCGGGGCATGACCCATACCATCGAGAAGATGAGCGTGGCGATTCCCACGAACAGCACTATGCACGGGTAGACAAGCGCCATGACGACTTTTTCCTTCGTCTCCTGGACGCGCTCGAAATGCTTCACGATCCTCTGCATCACCTCAGGAAGGTTGCCGCTGGCCTCGCCGGCGCTTATCAGGCTGACGTAAAGCGTTGAAAAAGTTTCCTTGAACCTGCCGAGCGCGGCGGATAGGCTCGTGCCCTGAACTATCTGGTCGCGCAGCGATTTCACGATGGCGTCGGTGTCCGGGTTGATCCGCCGGCGCGACAGCGTGTTCAGGGCGTTGCCCAGTTGCATCCCGGACGAGAGCAGGTCGCTGAGCTCGGTCGTGAAGACGAGCATGTCGCGGGTGTTCATCCTCGGCCCGCGCGAGCTGCCCCAGGAGAACAGCCGTTTCCGCTCCGTCGAGGCGGTCCCAGCGCCGGCGGCATGGGATTCCTCGACCGTCACCGGGACGTGGCCCATGCGCTCGATCTGGAGCATGGCTGAATGGCGGTCCGGACCCTGGATCGTGCCTTCCACCTTCTCGCCGGTCTTAGATCTTGCCGTGTAGACGAATGTTGCCATCTTAACGTATTCCCGTTCAGTCCTCGTCTTCCTCGCTGACCCTCAGGACTTCCTCCAGTGTGGTGCGGCCCTCGATCGCCTTCACCCACCCGTCGTTGCGCAGGGTCCGCATCCCGTCTCTTGTCGCCGTCTGCTTGATCTCGTTTGCGGTTGACCGCGCGACGATCATCGGGCGCACAGCGTCGGTGATGGGAAGCACCTCGAAAATGCCGGTCCTTCCCACGAAACCGGTCTGCCTGCATTTTTCGCACCCGACCGCCTCGAAGAGCGGCTTATCACAGAGCGTCTCGCGGGGGAATCCGATTTCACGCAGGAAAGATTCGTCTATTTCCCGCGGCTTTCTACAGGATGAGCAGAGTACGCGCACGAGCCGCTGCGCGACTATCGCCTCGATTGATGAAGCCACGAGAAACGGCTCGATGCCCATGTCAATAAGGCGGGTGATGGCGCCCGCCGAGTCGTTCGTGTGCAGGGTGCTGAACACAAGGTGCCCGGTCAGCGCGGCGCGGATGGCGATCTCGGCCGTCTCGAAGTCACGGATTTCACCGACCATTATGACGTCGGGATCCTGGCGCAGAATATGCCGCAGGCCCAGAGCGAAGGTGAGCCCTATCTCCGACTTCACGCTGATCTGGTTTATGCCGGCCATCTCGTACTCGATCGGCTCCTCGATGGTTATGATGCGCTTGTCGATCGAGTTGATGGTATGGAGGCAGGAATAGAGGGTGGTGGACTTGCCAGAGCCCGTGGGCCCGGTCACGAGCAGGATGCCGTGCGGCTTGTGTATCAGCTTCCGGAGTATCCCCTCCTCATGTCTGCCGATGCCGACCCCGTCGAGACCGAGCAGCCCGTCGCTTCGCGTGAGCAGCCTGAGGCTTATGCTCTCCCCGTACACTGTCGGCATGGTGGAAACGCGGATATCCAGATTCTCGCCGTGGATGCCGAGGCTGATGCGCCCGTCCTGCGGCAGGCGTTTTTCGGCGATATCCATGTTGGCCATCACCTTGATGCGGGATATTATGGCGGCCTGGAACCTCTTGAGCTGCGGGGGCATGGAGGTCTGGTGCAGAACGCCGTCCACTCTATAGCGTATGCGCAGCTCATCCTCCATCGGCTCGAAGTGAATGTCCGTGGAGCGGTCCTTGAACGCTTCCCAGACGACCTGGTTGACGAACTTGACGATCGAGGCTTCCTGGTCCAGCTCGCTCAGGTCAACTTTAACCAGTGTCTCCTCCGGCTTGACCTCGGAACGGTCCTCCTCCATCAGCCGCTCGACAGTGTCGCCGCCTACTCCGTAGAATCTGTTGATGGCTTTTCCGATGTCGGAGGACGGGCTGAGAGCCAGCCGCACGCGCATGCCGGAAACGAGGCGGAGCATGTCGGCCAGCCCGGAGTTGAACGGATCGCTCGTGGCCACGCGGAGCAGTCCGTTTTCCACGGCCACCGGCACCACGTTCTGCTGGAACACCACCTTGGCGGGAAGCCGGCCAAGCACGTCGTTCTCTATGGCTATGTTATTCAGCCGTACATACATGCAGCCCAGCGCCTTGGCTATCGCCTCGAGGAAAGCCTCTTCCGAGGCGTATTCCCCCTCGACTATCCGGCGGATGAGCGGGGCCTGCTCCCCGTTGCCGGCGTTAAGAAGCTCCGCCATCTGGACATCTGTGAACAGGCCGGTCTTCTTCAGCAGGCCCGTCAGCCGAGTTGTTGATGCCGATCCCATG
>CAYWJE010000035.1:0-19502 GCA_964458525.1 uncultured Verrucomicrobiota bacterium | reverse complement strand
ATGGTGGCCTACAGCATGAAAAAATGTAGGCCAGGATTTTATCCTGGCGCAAAGAGCGCGTATTTGCAGCCTATTCGGGGCATACCTGAATAGTTACGTTTTAAGAAAAAACCCGTCACGGATTGAGTAATCAAACCGGAGAACCAACATGCCATGCCGCGTAGGTGACATTCTATTCGACTGTACCGCGCTCCTTGAAAACGCTCTTATTGAAGAGGCCAGGCTCTTGTGCGAGAACGTGGTGAGCCATATTCTCGGAACAGGAAGGCTTGAGTTGCACATCATGGCCGCGGAGCCGGTTGCACCGGCCAGGCAGCGCCGGATCCGAAAGGCTGTCTCACGCCTCGCCGCCGGCGAGCCGCTTCAATATGTCCTTGGTTTTGCGGATTTTATGGGCCGCCTGTTCAAGGTGAACAGGCATTGCCTGATCCCGAGGCCCGAGACGGAGGAACTCGTAGCATGGATTCTTAAAACGGACGCCGTCTGGCACGTGCCTGTTCCCCTCATAGCAGATATCGGAACGGGCAGCGGAATCATCGCGGTTACACTGGCACTGGAGAAACCCGTCAGCAGGCTTATCGCCAGCGACATAAGCGCCCGCACACTGACCGTGGCAAAGGCGAACGCCGCAGCACACGATGTGATCCGGCGCATCCGGTTCAGACGTGCGGACCTGCTCGAAGGCATCAAGCGCGACAGTCTGGATGTTGTGATCTCCAACCCGCCTTACGTGCGCACCGCCGATTTCCTGCGGCTGGCAGGACGGGTGCGCGACCACGAGCCGCGCAGCGCGCTCGATGCCGGCCCGAGCGGACTTGAAGTCATCACGCGGCTAACTGATCAGACGCTTCTCGCGCTCAAACCGCGCGGATTCCTATTTATGGAAATAGGAGCCGACCAGGCGAAGGCTGTTGAACAAATTCTTGCTGCGGCTGGTTTCAGCGACTGCGTGACAAGAAAGGACCTTACGGGAAGAGACAGAATGGTCCGCGCCCGAAAACCCGATTCACCATGAGGAACTAACACGGGGAAAGCCGCCTGCCTGTGCGTAAGCACTGCCTGCCCGCAGTGTTACAAAACGTTGCGGGCGGACAGGCAATCCAAGAATGCCGTCATGCTATGGCGGCCTACAGCTTCCGGAAATGCCGCCATGCTTCAGTTCCTATGTTTGTAGGCCTTCATAGCATGAAGGCGTTCGTGTGGACCAGGATACTATCCTGGCAATCTTCTTGTTACCTTTATAGTTCTTTCACCCTGATGAACTAAATCCGCTCGGGCGTCTCGATCCCGAGTAGGTCGAGTCCCTGTTGCAGCACTCGCGCCACAATGCCGCACAATCGCACCCTGCTTTCCCTCACGCCTTCGTCCGCCTTGAGAAACGGGACATTCTGGTAGAACGCGTTGTAGACGCCGCACAGGTCATATAGATAATCCGCGAGCACGTTCGGCTTGAAAGACCGGGCTGCCAGCGCCGCGCTTTCGCCGAACCGCAAAAGCCGCATCGCAAGAGCGCGCTCCGAAGGTTCGCCCAGCACGATCGGAAAATTTTCCGGGTCACTGCCGGGAAAACGCTCGGCATACTTATCCTGCACACTCCTGATGCGGGCATATGAATATTGGAGATACGGACCGGAATTTCCATTCAGCGCGAGGGCCTTGTCCCATGTGAAGGTCACGAGGCTCTGCGGGTTCTGACTGAGGTCGGCATACTTCACAGCACCGATCCCTACGGCTCGGGCAACCTCCTTCTGCTCATCAGGCGGCATGTCCGGCGACGCTTCACGCACGACATCCAGGGCCCGCCGCTCCGCCTCGTCCAGCAGGCGCTCCAGTTTGATCACGTTGCCCTCCCTGGTGGAAAAAGTGCCCTCCGGCAGCCGCATAAGCCCGAACCATACGTGATGAAGCTTCGCCCGTGCGCCCGCCCTGACGCCTATGGCGAATACCTGCCTGAAATGCAACTGCTGCCGCTCGTCAGTGACGTAGACTATGCTGTCCGGACTGAACTCCTCTTCGCGGCTGAACAGCGCGGCGAGATCCGTCGTGGTATAGTTGAATGCTCCGTCACTCTTACGGACAATGCAAGGCGGCAGTTTCTCATCATCGAGGAACGCAACCATAGCGCCCTCGCTTTCACGGACGATTCCCAGCTTCCCCATCCGGTCCATCACAGCTGGCAGCCGGTCGTTGTAAAAACTCTCGCCTCTTGTCAAATCGAAGGACACGCCCAACCGTTTGTAAATCTTCTCGAATTCCGGCATCGAAAAATCGGCAAACCGCTTCATGAGCGCGAGATTGTCGGCGTCGCCCGCCTGCAGTTTCGCCACCTCGCGGCGACACTGCGTGAGCCAGTCCTCGTCCTCCCGCGACTTGTTATAGCTGAGCACGTAAATGCGCTCGAGTTCCTCTATCGGCGCCAACTCCAATGCCTGCTGATCGAGAAAGTTGCGGTAGCCCATGATGAGGATTCCGAACTGCGTGCCCCAGTCGCCAAGGTGGTTATCGGCTATCACGCGATAGCCGAGAAACCTGTGTATCCTGTCCAGCGCATTTCCGATAACCGTGGAGCGTATGTGCCCTATGTGCATCGGCTTGGCGACATTGGGGCTGGAGTAGTCCAGCACCACGCAACTTCCCTCTCCCACTCCTGGCGCACCGAGCCGCGGATCGCCGGCAATGCGCTCGAGAAACCGCGCCACCCATTCTGCGTTGAGCGACAAGTTGATAAACCCCGGCCCTGCGACCTCGATGCCGGACAGGCTCTCGTGTCTTTCGCATCCAGAGACAAAGGCCTCGGCGATATCGCGTGGCCGGCGCTTGAGAATCTTCGCCAACCCCATGACCGCGTTGCACTGAAAGTCGCCGTGTTCCTCCGAAGCCGAGGGCACCGCGCTGATGCCGGAGAAATCAGCGTCGGCGCCGGGAAAGACCCTCTTGAATTCGC
Organism: uncultured Verrucomicrobiota bacterium; assembly: GCA_964458525.1. GTDB lineage: Bacteria > Verrucomicrobiota > Kiritimatiellia > JAAZAB01 > JAAZAB01 > CAYWJE01. The sequence continues at coordinate 16,558 of CAYWJE010000035.1, read as the reverse complement.
CCTGGAGCCATTCGGAAAGAATTTGCGAAATTGTGTTCATCTTCCTCGTCAATCAAACCCCATCGCCAGCCTGTACGCCCAGTTGGCCAGAACGACGGCGGCCGACACAATGGCAACCCACATGAACCTGCGCCAGCTCATCTGGAGGGCCGGTCCCCGGGAGATATTCACACCTAAGATTATCGCTACGGCATTCCATATAAAGACCGCGACCACGACAAAAAAGAGCAGTGCCACCGCGGGACAATCCGCCAGTGCCGTCAGCCAATGCCCCCGCGCCATCGCCGCAAACCCCCGCGTCCACCCGCAAGTCATGCAGGGATAACCGGTCAACCTGTAGAACAGGCATACGCGAAACGGAATTCTATCCAGCGGGACGAGGGCGCTCGTGAGAAGAACAATACCGGGCACAAGCGCGCCAGCGAGATGATTGTGCAACACGCTTCGACGATCCGACGGTCTAGCGACCAGAAAATACTTACCCATTAAGTCTTCCTGAATCCGTGCCCGGTCAACCAGCCGCCTTAACGACATCGCGGTAGACAACCGCAAGAATGCAGTAATACATGGGCATCGTCACTATCAGGCCAACTCCGCATGCCAGGATGCCGACCATGCCGAGCACGCCGGCAACGATAACAACCGCGGCATAAAGCCAGAAGCGCTTTCCAGCCAGCCTGATGCTCTCCTGGAACGCGTGGACGAACAAGCGATTCTTGTCAACAATGAGGAAAAGACCGAACATTGACAACGCGCCGACGGCTATCGAGAGCACCACGGGCACGAGTGGAAGCAACACGGGAGAGAGAACAAGGGGCGCCAGAGCGTGAAGCGATACGTTCAGAATTGACCATACCGCCAGAAACAGGAATGACGGCAGGAAATATTGAAAGCCCTTAAAGAGATCGGCTATGCCCGGCTTCGGCTGTTTTCCATCCAGGATGCCGAGCAGGATGATCGCGAGTCCGGCAAGAAGCGGTCCGCCAAGAATCGCAAAACTAACCTGCCCGACCGCGAACACCAGGAAGCCCACGAGGAACTGGATTACCGTGTTATCACTAAACACAACCAGGCCCGTGACCATCGGCCCTGTAAAAAGGCCCGCCACGAACGAACTGAGCGCCAGCGCGATGAAAGTGGACACCAGCAAGACCAGGAAATTCTGCTTGTACAGAAGGAAAGCCTCTTTAATCCAATCGCCGAACTTATTTGCCGTCTTTTGCTCCGCCATTTTGATTCCTCCCTGTTTGTTTATGAATTAGTCACTATAGTAGGCCCGCCCCCGCCCGAAAGTCAACCATTTTTTGCCGGCCCATTTCCCCGCCGACATTTTTTGCCTTTTCTTGCCGTTCAACCGTTTATTTTCTTACCTGGGCTCCTGTCAAAGCTCTGGGGATTACATCGCCCCCGTTGCGGGCCGACCGGGGATTTTGCAAGTTAGGCGTTCAGCCCGACCGCATCTCGGACCAAGTCCTTCGCCCCCCCGTTGCGCAAGGCCATTATAAATCCTAAACAATGTCTTTGAATTGACATCCCGTATTGCATCTGCTAAATTCCCGAACCATGATTATCAGCAGAACACCCTACCGTGTATCATTCTTCGGAGGAGGGACCGACTATTCGGCCTGGTATGAAGAGCATGGGGGCTGCGTCCTTGCGGCCGGCATAAACAGGTACTGTTACATAACCTGCCGCTACCTGCCGCCGTTCTTCAAACACAAGTTCCGCGTGGTCTATTCCATCACCGAGGACATCAACTCCATTGACGAAATCAAACATCCCGCAGTCAGGGCGTGTCTGAAGTTTCTAAATATCACCGATGGCGTCGAGATCCATCACGACGGCGATCTGCCCAAGCAGACGGGGCTCGGCACGAGTTCATCCTTTGCGGTAGGCATTCTTCACTCGCTCCACGCCCTGCGCGGCGAAATGATGGCGCCAATGCAGCTCGCGGCCGAGGCAATTCACCTCGAACGCGACCTCTGCGGGGATGTGATAGGCTCCCAGGACCAGGTTACAGCCGCGCATGGCGGCCTGAACCTCGTGGAGTTTTCGGCAGGCGACGCCATACGCATCCGTCCGGTGGTCCTGTCCCATGATCGAATGAGATCATTCCAGGATCATCTGATGCTCTTCTTCACGGGACAGACCCGGACAGCCTCCGAAATAGCGCATGAGCAGATCCGCAATGTTCCCAGCAAACAGAATGAGCTGAAGGAAATGATGAAGATGGTCAAGCAGGGCATCGGCATTCTCACCGGGCAAGGCGACATGCGCGATTTCGGACGGCTGCTGCACGAAAACTGGCGCATCAAGCGCTGTCTGAGCACGAAAGTCTCGACTCCCCAGATTGACTCACTGTATGAAAAGGCACTCGCAGCCGGGGCGCTTGGAGGCAAGGTGTGCGGGGCCGGAGGAGGCGGATTCGTCCTCCTGTTCGCGGAGCCCGACAGACACCCGGCGATCCGCGAGGCTCTCAAGGACTATCTGCATGTCCCGTTCGAGTTCGACATGCTCGGATCCCAGATAATCTTCTACCAGCCTACGCCGGCAACCGGGTAGCAGACACACGGAGGCGCGCGATGAATCTCAAATGGCCATTGATGAACAATAACATTATCCGGGAAGACCTGGACGCGGTGGTCAGCTTTCTCCAGGGCGACCCGGCACTCACTCAGAGCGCTAACGTCAGGGCGTTTGAAAAGGAATGGTCGGAGTGGCTCGGCGTGAGGAACAGCGTGTTCCTCAACTCAGGATCGTCGGCCAATTTCCTTGCCATGTCCATTATCAGGCGTCTTTTCGGCAAGGGCGAAGTCATAGTTCCAACCCTCACGTGGGTCTCCGACATATCGTCCGTGCTTTACAACGATCTAACGCCTGTGTTCGTTGACATCAACCCGCTGACGCTCGGCATGAACGAAGAGCAGGTTATCGCCAAGATCACGAAAAAGACGAAAGCGGTATTCCTTTCCCACATCCTCGGCTTTAATGCCCTCACCGACCGCCTGCTGGATGCTCTTAAGGAGCGTAACATCCCGCTCGTGGAGGATGCATGCGAATCGCACGGAGCGACTTTCAACGGGCAGAAGGTTGGCACGTTCGGGTTTCTTTCCAACTTTTCATTCTACTTCGCGCATCACATGAGCAGCATCGAGGGCGGGATATTGTGCTCGAATGACGAGGATGCCCATCAACTCGGCAAGATACTGAGGTCGAACGGAATGGTCCGCGAATCCGATTCCGAAGAGTTCAGGATGAAATACGAGAAGGCATATCCCGATCTCAACCCGAAGTTCATCTTTGCCTATCCAAGCTGCAATTTCAGGGTTACCGAAATCAACGCCGTGATAGCGCGCAACCAGCTCAAGCGGCTGGACGATAACAACGAGCTGCGCCGGCGCCATTTCAAGCTGTTTCTCGACAATCTCGATCCGTCGAAATACAAGACAGATTTCCGCACCGAGGGCAGCGTGAATTACGCGCTCATTCTCATTCTAAGGGAACCGAACGAGAGTCTGCGCAACGCTGTGACGGCCGAGCTGGACAAGCACGGCATCGAGCACAGGCGAGGAACATCGGGCGGCGGCAACCAGTTGCGCCAGCCGTACCTGCGCGGGATAGTGAAGGACAAAGTGTGGGAGGACTTCCCCGAAGTTGACCACGTTCATTTCTTCGGGTTCTACGTTGGAAACTACCCGTCGCTTGAGGATGAAAAGATCCTGGCACTGTGCGACATTCTGAACAGGGTGGGATGATCGTCGTGCAGACTTGTTTTCCATTCTTTATTTTTCCCGGATCACCTTTCTAGGGGTTTCGCATGAAAACAGATGTCCTGTTCATTCATCCTGGATATCAGAGAAGCACATATCAGGATTTGTCAAAGGATTTCACTGCAGTTGACATCCCTGTTTGGGCCACACTGCTTGCCGATCATCTTCGCTCACGGGGCATTGCTTGTGCAATACACGATGTCAATGTACAGGGCTGGAATGAAAACATTATGAAGGATTTGCTGAGCGTCCGCAATCCGTGCCTCATCGTGTTGATGGTTTACGGCCACCAGCCATCCGCATCAACCCAAACGATGCCAGCGGCAAGCGGTATCGCCCGCGATCTAAAGGCTTTTGATAAGAATATTCCCATTGCCATGGGCGGAACCCATCCTTCGGCTCTGCCGGAACGCACACTTAGCGATGAGCCGGTAGACTACATCATTCAAGGCGAAGGTCCGAGCACAATCTCCGGTCTGGTGGACTACCTTCGCGGCAAGAAGGAACTTCACGATGTGCCGGGTCTCTGGCATAAGAAAAACGGGGCGCCGGAGTTAACTCAAAAGTCCGGCCTTGTCCAGGATCTTGACGGAGAACTCGGCAGGTACGCTTGGGATCTTCTTCCGCCGGTAGAGAACTATCGTGCTCACACCTGGCATTGTTTTGAATATTTCAAGGACAGCAAGGACCCGAATTTTGCAGATGTTCGTTCGCCTTATGTTTCTCTTTACACCTCGCTCGGATGCCCCTACTCATGTAACTTTTGCTGCATCAACGCTATCTTTGGAAAACCCGGCATCCGATACTGGTCGGTTGAGAGAGTCATTGACTGGATAGGCGAGCTTGTGGAAAAGCATCATGTCAGAAATATCAGGTTTGCGGACGAGCTTTTCGTTCTCTCATCTAAAAGGGTGAATCAATTCTGCGACATGATTATTGAAAGAGGTTACGACTTGAACATCTGGGCCTATGGACGGGTTGACACAATCAACCACAGGCTTCTGTCAAAGATGAAGCGCGCCGGAATCAACTGGCTGTGCCTCGGGATCGAGTCGGGAAATCCAGAAGTTCGAAAAAGCGTCAACAAGTCCATTAAGAAGGACATCTCTGAGGTCGTTCGAGAAATCAAGGATGCGGGCGTTTACATGATGGGCAACTACATGTTCGGGCTCCCCGAAGACTCAATTGACACAATGGAGCAGACGCTGGAACTCGCAATGTCGCTGAATTGCGAGTTCGCCAATTTCTATGTCACCATGGCATATCCCGGTTCATCTCTGTTTGATGAGTCATACAAGAAAGGGTGGACACCGAAGTCATGGACTGCTTATTCGCAGCATAACTATGAAACCCAGCCGCTACCCACACGTTTTCTTACGCCCGCCCAGGTCTTGAAGTTCAGGGATGAGGCATTCGTCAGGTATTTCAAAAACCCTGCCTATTTGAAAATGATTGAAACAACCTTCGGAACGATCACAAAAGAACACATTGAAGAGATGCTTCGGATCACAATCAAGCGCCGCCTGACCTCTCTGGACAGCAACGGAGTTTGAAAAAGCCCCCCCCCGGAGCAACGCGCCATGCATGAGAGACTTTTTAGATCACTTTATCGAATCCGACGCGTCGAGGAGGAGATTGCCCGCGTCTATCCTTCCGACAAGATCAAGAGTCCTGTTCACCTGTCAATCGGCCAGGAAGCTGTATCCGTTGGTGTAGCCGAGGCTCTGCACCCGCATGATATCGTCTTCGGAACCTACCGCGGTCACGCCTTGTACCTTGCAAAAGGAGGTAACCTGAACAAAATGATTGCTGAACTCTACGGCAAGGCAACCGGATGTTGCAGGGGCAAGGGCGGATCCATGCACCTTGCCGATGTGGATCATGGCTTTATGGGAACTTCCGCAGTTGTAGCCACAACCATACCGACAGCAGTCGGTTATGCATACTCGTTAAAATACAGGCACAGCAACAATATCGTCGCCACTTTCTTCGGCGACGGAGCTGTTGAAGAAGGTGTGTTTCACGAAAGCCTTAATTTCGCCGCACTGAAAAAGCTGCCGATTCTTTTCGTCTGCGAGAATAACAAGTACGCAATTCACAGCCATCAGACCCGGCGCCAGGCACGTGATAATATTTGTGAGCGGGCGGCAATTTACGGGATACACACGGAACAATTCGAGGATGATGTTATCGCTCTATACAAGCGCGCCTCGGAAATCATCCAGGTCATGCGCACCGGGGCGTGTGGACCGTTTTTCATAGAGTGTATGACCTACCGGTGGAAGGAACACGTGGGGCCCAACGAGGACTTCAACCTGGGTTATCGCGATCAGGATGAATCCGCAAAATGGATCGAGAACGACCAGGTTCGGCGGCTCGCGCTCATGCTTGGGCCGGAACTTCGAAAAAAGATAGAAAGCGAAGTGGATTCGGAGATTAGCGAAGCCTTTAATTTTGCAGAACAAAGCCCTTTTCCTGGCGAAGAAGAGCTTTTCTCTGATCTTTTCCAGAAGGACTGAACCATGGAGCGATGCATCACCTACGTAGAAGCACTGCGGGAAGCAGTGGAGCAGGAGATGGAAAAGGACCCCTCTGTTCTGCTTTTCGGACTGGGAGTTGATGACCCGAAGGCCATCATGGGAACCACGAAGGGCCTCGCCGAAAAGTTCGGTCCCGAGCGGGTTTTCGACACACCACTGTCCGAAGACGCAATGACCGGCGTTGCAGTGGGGGCCGCCCTGGCAGGATTGAGGCCTATCCATGTTCATATCCGGATGGATTTCATGCTGCTGGCTATGAACCAGCTGGTCAACATGGCGGCGAAAATGCGCTATATGTACGGGGGACAATTCAACGTTCCCATGGTTGTTCGAAGCATAATAGGCAAAAGCTGGGGACAGGGCGGTCAACATTCCCAAGGGTTATATTCCCTCTTCATGAACATTCCAGGGCTCAAGGTGGTGGCACCATCAACGCCCTATGCAGCCAAAGGCTGTCTCGTGCAGGCGGTGCGCGACAACAACCCAGTTATATTTGTCGAGCAGCGTCTCTTGTACATGCGTAGCGGACCTGTGCCGGAAAAGCTTTACACGGTGCCGCCGGGACAGGCATGCGTAACAAGATCAGGAACGGACGTTACACTTGTCGGCATTTCCTGGATGCAAATTGAATGTCTTCTTGCGCATCGTTATCTTGAACAAGTCGGCATAAGCGCCGAAGTTATTGATCCAATATGGCTTGTCCCGATGGACGTCAATACCATTGCCGCATCTGTCGAGAAAACCGGAAACTTATGTGTGGTGGATAACGGATGGACTACCTGCGGCGCCGCATCTGAAATCATCACTTCAGTTCTTGAGCGGCTGCAAGGCAAACGGGATATTCACTTCATAAGAATGGGGTTTGCCCCGACACCGTGCCCGACCACGCCTTCCCTTGAAACCCTCTTCTATCCCAACGGCAGAACGATAGCTTCCGCAGCTTATAACCTCGTAAAAGGACGCGCCTGCGACTGCATGCCGGATAAATTGGAGGACTATGATAATGTTGAGTTCAAAGGTCCATTTTAACAGGAAAAATCCAAGATAAGTGAGGTAAAGTTCCACCATGACCGACACACGCACTATCAAGACGGCTCTTATCACTGGGATCACCGGCTCCGGCGGCAGCTACATGGCGGAGCATATCCTTGAGCACCATCCGGATGTTGCCGTTCACGGCACAACGCGCTGGCACAGCACTTCAGCCGGCGGTAATATCGAGGGTTTCCGTTCAAAGGTGACATTGCACGAGTGCGATCTAACGGACTTCAGCGCCATCTTTTCGATACTAAGGGCCGTTAAGCCGGATGCCATATTTCACCTGGCCTCGCACGCCAACGTAAAGGCTTCCTTTGCAACACCATTATCCGTCCTCCATAACAACATCAGCGGAACAGCCAACATGCTGGAAGCCGCGCGGCTCGTGGAGATTGATCCGCTCATCCAGCTATGCAGCACCTCGGAAGTCTACGGCCAGGTCAAACCGGAGGAGGTGCCCATCACCGAGGAGCAGCCAATGCGGCCGTCAAGCCCCTACGCCGTATCCAAGATAACGCAGGACCTTCTCGGCTGGACATACTTCATGGCATACAGGATGAGGATAGTCCGTACCCGCATGTTCGCTTACCTGAACCCCAGGCGGCCCGATCTTTTCGCCACCTCCTTCGCGCGACAGGTGGCCCGGATCGAGGCCGGCCGGCAGAAGGAACTTCTTCATGGAAACCTGGATTCCGTTCGGACGATGATTGACGTGCGCGACGCCATGGAATCATACTGGATCGCGACGATGAAAGGCGAGTTCGGCGAAGCCTATAACATCGGAGGCACAACCACCATCAAGGTCGGCGATCTTCTCGAAAAACTCAAGGAACTCAGCGACGTTCCTATCCCGTGCAGGCAGGACCCGAACCTGCTCAGACCGGCTGACGTCACGCTCCAGATCCCGTGCACCAGGAAATTCGAAAAAGCCACTGGCTGGAAGCCGCGCTATAGCTTCAAGGAGAGCCTTGACAACCTGCTTCAATACTGGCGGGAGAGAGTAAGGCAAGGGCGGGATGACTGAAGCCTGAACAACAGCCTTCTCGGCAGCTTATTGAGTCTGGAAACAGGCTCACTCGTATTTTTGATCGGCAAGACTGATTCTCACGGCATCGCAATCAGACCCCGGATTCGACCAGCAAATCTATAAGTTCGACATGCTTGGCAGCAGAGACTTCCGGATCGAAGCATTCCATAGCCCTTTGAATTCCCGCTGCTCCCACACGGTCTGCTTCTTCGCGATGCGCGGCAACATATTCAATGGTTCTGAGAAACGAATCGTAGTTGTCCGGCTCAAAGAGGTAGCCGCTCTTTCCATGCTCGATTATCTCCGATATTCCGGCCAACCCCACAGCTATCGTCGGCTTTCCGGTTGCCATGCTGTGATAGAGCGAACTTGGAATCAGGCCTGTGTTATCCTTTGAGTTGCGCCTTATGACAAGCTGACAGTCCGCGGCATTGAGATAGCGGTTGACATCTTCATGGGTGGGAAGCCAGCCGGTCATGACAACCTGCTTTTCAATGCCCAGCCGTTGAATCATGTTCCTGCACCAGCCTTCTCCGCCGGCACCACCTATTATCATAAGGCGCCAATCAGGGTGAGCGGGAGCCAGCCGGCACCACCATTCCAGGAGCTGCTCATAACCCTTGCCGGCACGGATTATGCCGTGAACCGCAACCGCCCATGTTCCGCCATCAAAACCAAGCTTCCTGCGCTCTTCCGACGAATCACAAGACCCGTAGACTCCCTGGACCAACGGCGAATTAACAATTTGTATCCGGTCCGGCGACATCCCAAGCCTCTCGACAACCCCCGCCTCCGCCCTGCTGTTTGCCATCACAATTCTATTGTCTGCCCGATTCCACAGGCGGACCTCGCATCTCTCCAGAAAGTCCGCGATCTTTATTCCGAACGGGAATTCTCCGAGCAGTATTGACCACCACCAGTCGCTCACCGCTATCAACATGGGCTTTCGCAGAAGTCCCACGAAGCAATTGATAAAGGGCAGCGCCTCCTTGCAGAGAATGAGCGCCGGATGCATCTTCTTGAGCCGCATGAGGATATATGGAAGACACAGGTACCAGCATATAGTCTTGAACCACTTGTCAAACAGATTGCCCGGCTGAATCGTCATCGGCAGCTCAATCATCGTGATACCACGCCGGCAAGCAGGGTCGGCGGGATCGCGGCCTTTCATGCTCATATAGACCACTTCATATTTCGGCAGAAGGAGATCCATGATCAGACGCGCGGAGGCGTATCTCTGGGATTCGATCTCGATGGGATAACGATGCAAATATACGACGATCGGCTTCATCTGGTGAGCTTTTTCAATGCCAGGACATCTATGCGGTCCTTTTCGCGAACACTATGCTCCTTGAGCAGGATCAGTCCGGCTGGGCTGAGATAAGGTATACGCGCCACATCGAGATCGTGCAACCGGGAATACTGTTCCAGATCATTATAACGCATGCCGCTTAGACGCACGAAGACATCCAGCGGAAATTCCTCGATGATGCGTACTGCGCCTTCCTCGTCAGAGAAATCTTTCAACGTAAGCTCCGCGGCATATCCATCACCCCAGCCCCGCAGGAACTCCAGAAGACGCTCAATGTTATCGGGGGCATTATCCACGATTATATCCACATCTTCCGTGGTGCGCACGAATCCGCACATCGCGCACGCCAACCCGCCGACCGTGATGAAGCGTACATCAGCGGCGACAAGACCCGCCAACAATTTTTCGAATTCGCACAATATCGCCGTCATGTCGCTCCTCGATGCGCAAGCCACGCAACTCGCCGTTAAGACGTTCAACGCGCTCAAGCGGTCTCAAAGGCCGAGGTTTTCCGACCTGCCGCCGTATTGATCCCGACTTCTCATCCAGATTTTCAAGAATAATCCCGGCATTTGTCATGCGATGAGCTTCCAACCTACGGCATTGTAACCCTGCTTGTTGGGAATGGGCACCGACAAACGGGTCCAGTGAACGAGAGGCTCCCGGGGCGAAGGCACATTATCGAGAGCTTTTGCCAAAGCCTTCCAAACCCGATGATCCGGCGCCACGCGCATGGCTTGTCGCGCCAATTCAGCCAGCACCGGTTCAGCGCGCTCCCTCCGCGCTATGAGAAGCAGCCTGTTCGCATCAACTGCCTCCATCGAGACGAGTTGCGCCGCAACGCGCAATATCGGCGGACGATCCAAATTGTTGGGCTGACAAAGGACGACCACCAGTTCCTCGTTGGAAAACCCGGCCAACGGCGGAGGAATGAAGTCCGGCAAGGCCGGCGGATTGCGCACAACAAAATTCGCTCCGCGCGCATTGGCTACATCCACAAACCAATCTTCCAGGCACCGCGCTCCCGCGGAAGGATATTGCAGCATAAGTTTCGCCAGTCGAATGCGCAAAGGCGAAACATGCACGCTTAGGCCCAGGCGCCGGGCAAGCGTCTTGCTGTATGCATTAGAACTCATGACATTCATTTTCCTTCCACGGCGGTTCGCTGACAAACACACCGTGCGAATACAGCCGGGCATCCTGTTCGTTGGTGGCCTGCGCCTGCTTGAGCCACGCGGTCCATACCGCGTCCAGTTCATCGTCCGAGAGCGTCTTGAGATCCAGATCCTCCTCGCTCATAAATTCGTCCCTGATCGGCTTCATAAGAACGCTTCCCCAATGGTGCGCGGCAAAACCCCAAACAGCTTCGCTGAAAAGTGTTTCCGCCGCAGCGGATTCACATGAACTATGTTAGAATAATACAAGGCCCGCGGAAGGTTGTCGAATGCTTTTTCCGTTGCCGCTCCCATCCCACGGAAGTAACTGCTCAGCTATCGATTCACTACGAAATACCCCGCGAAGCGCTGGGCAAGCGCGAAAGGCACGAAACATCCTCCCGCGCAACGCGGGAGTATTGATTATTCCCTATACAGAATGTCTGCTCCCATTTCGTGCCTTTCGCGTGTTTCGTAGTTGCTCATCTGTGAGGAGGTGTCTGAGTAGTTACGTGTTTTTCTATATCGCCACCAGGCTCATGAATCGTCCGTTTTCCTCGAAGAGAAGTCCCCGCTTCCGAAAATCATCCATCACCTTTGCCGGATCACCTCCAGACTCGTTCGCGAACCTGGCCTCAATCTCGGACACGGAACGCTCCTTCTCGAGAAACCGCAGAATCTCCAGCGCGCCCTTGCCCAGGGGATGCTCGGTTACCCGGCCGCTCCGCGAATCGTATACGACGGTTTCGCCGTCGGCCTCCAGCAAACACAATCTCGACTGCTGAAACTTGTCGCTGTTGAGCCAACGAACGCGCCAGGCTTCTATCGCCGCGCCGAGCTTGTCCATCCACGACCGGATTTTCCGGGAATCCGCTTGTGTGTTCATGAACTTGTGCGCCAGCCGGCCAATAGTCTGTTCGTCGAACGGATAGATCATGGAATAGAAGGGTTCGGGACAAAGTGACAGCCCATATTGCTCCGGATGTTCCACATATTCCGAATATCGCACGAACTCAATCGGGTACACCGCCAAGGGAGGGTGCAGGTGATAGAGCAGCGGAAAGAGGTCGAGGTATCGCTGGTACGTTTCTTCAGCTTCGCCCGGCACAAAGATCAGCAGGTTCCAGCCGAGCGAGACAGGATGCCTGCTGCACGCTTTGAGAAACCTGATGTTGCTGAAAGCGGACAGTCCTTTTCCCATCAATTTCAACGATTCGGTGGAAATGGCTTCTATGCCCGGCTGGACCAAGGTTACGCCGGCCTTGCATAAGGCCGCTATTTCCTTCTCATTGAGATCGGCGCGGACCTCGTACTGTATCTTTCCGCCAGGCTTAAGCTCGATGCGGGGCAGAACATCCGCTATGTATTCCCTTGGCAGAATGTTGTCCACGCTTGCGAAGAAGCCGCACCTGTCCGCATAACGCAGCACGGAGTTGATGTGCGCGATCGCCCTGTCCGGGGACATGGCCCGAAAGCGTATACAGGGTCCGTTCAACCCGCAGAACCGGCAGTGATGTCGTTCGCCCCACCAGCACCCGCGGGAGGTCTCAAAAAGCAGCCTGGGCTTCATTCCGCTGTTGCCGAAATTTTCTTCAAAGCGATCCAGGAAATCAGTGTAGTCGGGGGTTGGAGTCAGGTTGATATCAGGTTCCGCACCGAACAGGGCAACGTTTCTTTCAGTCCGGACTCCCGATGCTTCGGATCGTTTGATATTTGTTTTGGAAAATACGCCGTCAATGCGCTCGCATGCCGTCCGGTCACCGCTCAGATGGCTCCGGATGAATTCGGGAAAGCTGAGCAACCCGCACCCCGAGAAGACATAGTCTATCACTTCGCAGTTTTCAACCAGCGCCTTACCTGCATCCCCCATGCACGCCGCCCCGCCCATAAGCGTGACCACCCCGGGGTTCAGCACTTTGAGCCTGCGCGCCATCGCAATCGAGGCTGTTGTCTGGGAAAAGATCGAGGTGAACCCCACCACGTCGGCAGCGGCAAGTCCGTATTTTTCGATCATCTGATCCAGAAACGCGTCGAGCTCAAGTCTGCGCCCGGACGCCAGGTCTCGAAGCCGTGCATCAATCCCTGACTCGCCAGGATAGTAAAGAGAAAGGTACTCAGCACTGCTGTCGTCAGCGCCCGGAAACGCCGCCTGCCTGAAAAACCAGTCCCCGATACCGGACGAAAACCCGTGGTTTGACATGGCGTGATCGTAGAAGAGTTTATCATCAAGAAAGCGGGCAAAGTCGTGGTTCAGGTAGATGATTTGCACATCTGCCCGGTCAACGAGCGCGCTACGAGCGAGCGCTTCCTTCAGCTGTGACAGGCCAATAGATGGAGCCGCGAGCGCGGCAAACGGCATGTTAATCAGGAATATCATCATGAATTCGGCGGCTCAGAAGATTCTTAACCGCCCGCTTCGCTTAAGGCGCCAAGCACGCTAAGTTCGGATCCTTAAGACATTCATCCTGTTCATCCTGTCTGACTGCTCTTTCCAGGCTAACTCCTATTTCGGTCAACCGTACTTGCGAAGCATCTGCGCATATTCACCGCAACTCAACCTGCCCTCCGGGCAGCGGCCGAAGCGCAGGCATTTTGGCCCGCACCCGACGAAGATTGATGGACACGCCTTTTTGACCAGGGCGAGCATCCTGTCGGCGGCCAGCCGGATCTCCCACTGCGCCCTGTTGCACAGGCGTTCCTCAAAGAAGTGCATCAGCTGTCTGGCGTTCATCGTGACCACGATTTTCGTCTCACACGCATTAGGTAGTATGTAGCGCGCGTCCTCGTTGCTTTCCTCGCCGCTGTTTCCAAGCGACTCGTTAAGGAGCCTATAGCGCTCCGCGAGCAGCGCCATGGTTTCCTCGAAATACGCAACCGCATCCCGCGACACGGCGCCGCATTTCACCCGTTTCCCGCGTAGCCTGGGAGGGACAATGTAATCGAATCCGCCGTGCGCCACGTAGCGTTGGCTGCGCTGGGAATAGCTAGCCAGCCTGTGACGCACAAGTTGGTGCGTCATGGCCCTGGAAACACCGGAAATCAGGAACGAAAAACTCGCATGCTCAAGCGGGCTCATGTGTCCCATCTTCCGGAGAAGCCGCACCATGTCGTCTGCCCGTTTCGAGTCACACGCGAACAGCTTGTCGCCATCGGATGCATAACACAGCCTTGCCGCAGCAGCCACAAGTGCCTCGGCATCCGGGGTGCGGCTCACCAGCTTGACCTTGACTTTTACGGCGCCCATTTTGTTCTTCTATCCGTTCCACGAGGGTTCTGCCGGCAGCAATTTTTCAAACCCGGAAATCAGCCCGGCCTCGTATTTCCCGGCGTAGCGACCGGAAATGAATCTATCATACGCTTCGTCGTAAAATCGCCGCCACGATTCTGTTTCGCGCCCCGGGTTGATGGGATAGAAAAGCGCCTTCACAGCCCTGGCGGCCTCCATGTCGCCCAATGCGTCCCCGATCACCAGCGTCCTGTCCGGAGCGTAACGCCCCCCGGCTGCCATGCGAAGGTGATCCGACTTGGTTCCCAGCTCCTGGCCGGCGATCACTCTGACATAGCCGGCAAGGTCATGCTCATTCCATTCTCGAACGAGCGCCTCCCCCGGAGTCTGGGAAAGACAGATTGCATCCGAATTCTTCTTTATCTTCTCCATGCTCTCGACCGCCCACTTGAAAGGAGGAACACTGGTTACCACTCTGACGATCTCCGCGTTCACCTTGCGGCTCCATTCGAGAACATCCGCCAGCTCCGCATCTCCTGCCATCGCCAGCCTTTCCAGTTCCGGGTTGCCGAGCGGGAGCCCGGACTCGACAAATTTTTTCAGCGACTTAAACTCAGGCAGTTTCGCGTCCGACCTCTTCACTTCCGCCCTGTTCCTCAGCAGATCGAACGTGATCAGCAGCGCGCGAAACCTGTTGTTTCCACGATGCCTGGAATACAGGTTAACGAATTCAGCCGTCTCACGCACATATTTCTCAATCGCCCCGAGACGCCAGTGCGAGACTATGATACCGTGAAAACAGTGCTTCTGCTTGATCTCCATGGTGTCGAACACGCAGCCGTCGGAATCTATTCCCACGAACGAATCGTGCTCCGGCTCCAGGTTGAGCAGGTCTTCCTTGCTGAACACATGACCCCGCGAGATCATGCTCTTTAAGCCAGCCACTCCGTGTGGAAAAACTCGCCGCGCTTGCGGTCAATCCTCTCGTAGGTATGCGCGCCGAAATAGTCGCGCTGCGCCTGGAGCAGGTTCGCCGGCAACCGCGCGCTCCTGTAGCTGTCAAAATAGGTCAGTGCGGAGGCAAACGCCTGCATCGGCACGCCAAGCCGTGCGCCTTCCATTACTACCTTGCGAAGGCTGTCCTGGTTTTTCTTAAGGATGCCCTTAAAATACGGATCCAGCATGAGGTTCGCAAGATCCGGGTTCTTAGTGAAAGCATCCTTGATCTTGCCCAGAAACCTGGCACGAATAATACATCCGCCGCGCCACATGAGGGCTATGTCGCCAAATTGAAGCTTCCATCCGTATTCCTTCGCCGCCGCCGCCATCATGGCAAAGCCCTGGGCATAGGAGCAGATTTTCGCGGCGTAAAGAGCGCGGCGCACGGATTCCACGAACGACGCCTTGCCGCCCTTGAACGACGCCCGCGGCCCCGGAAGCAGCTTCGATGCGGCCACACGCTCCTCTTTGATCGCGGAAATGCACCGCGCGAACACCGCCTCGGCGATGGTCGGCGCAGACACGCCCAGGTCGAGAGCGCTGATACTTGTCCATTTTCCTGTCCCCTTCTGCCCCGCCGTGTCCAGAATAACGTCAACCATGGGCTTCCCGGTGAGCTCGTCCTTCTTGGCCAGGATCTCTGAGGTGATCTGAACCAGGTATGAATCCAGCTCGCCCTTGTTCCAACGGCTAAATACATTATGCATCTCGGCCGCGCCCATACCGAGCCCCTGCTTCATTATGTTATATGCCTCGCAAATGAGCTGCATATCGCCATATTCGATACCGTTGTGAACCATCTTTACAAAATGCCCGGCACCATCGCCGCCCACCCACTCGCAGCACGGCGATTTGGAGTCAACCTTGGCGCTTATCTTCTGGAAAATAGGCTTCACGCTCGACCATGCCTTCTTCGATCCGCCCGGCATGATGCTCGGACCCTTTAGCGCACCATCTTCACCGCCCGACACGCCCGTGCCAATAAAGAGAAGACCTTTGGCCTCCAGTTCGGCTGTCCGCCTGATCGTGTCGTGGAAATTAGAGTTGCCGCCGTCAATTATGATATCACCCTTATCGAGCAGCGGTATGAGCCGGGTAATGAAATCGTCAACCGCGCTGCCAGCCTTGACCATCAGCATGACGCGGCGCGGTTTCGCCAGCGCTTTCACCAGTTCCTTTACGGAATGGACGCCTATAATTTTTTTACCAACCGCCCGGCCGGCGACAAAATCGTCAACCTTCGAAACCGTGCGATTAAAAACGGCAACGGTGAACCCGCGGCTCTCCATATTGAGAACCAGGTTCTCGCCCATTACCGCAAGCCCGATCAATCCGATATCCGCTTTCTTCATGTTCTTACTTCCTTTCATGATACCATGTAAAACACATCACGCTGTTCAATCCATCTTAAAGAGTAACTACTCATCTGGTTAGATCAGAGATCGGCGGGACCACGCCTTTGGCGTGGCAAGCCGTGCTGTTTACCCCGCTT
>CAYWJE010000034.1:0-19545 GCA_964458525.1 uncultured Verrucomicrobiota bacterium | reverse complement strand
CACCCGCAACACGTATAGCTTGCAATACTCAGTCGGATTTGTTTGACTCATTTACCCAAACAATTGAAGTTTAAGGAGCTATAGTCCCAATCGTTAGCCGTTTTCGTCAACCGGAATTGACAGGAAAAGTTGCTGTCAAATTTTCAAACGACAGCATTAAATAAAAGGGGAGCAGACTATGATCAAGTATGCAGTGATGACGTTTATGTACAGAGGCTGGGCCGATGGCGGCAAGGGATCGCACGAGGAGCTCATTGATATACTGCGCGATGCCGGGGCGGACGGCATAGAGGCGTTCTGCAACACCTTTATGGGCAACGACGAGCTGGTCAAGCGCTACAGGAAGAAGATGAACGAAACCGGCCTCGCCATGCCCGTGATGGACCTGATAGCCAATCTGGCCGTTCCCGAGGGCGCGCCCAGACAGGATGTGTACGAGACGATGCGGCGGGGAATTGACATCTGCGAGGCGTTCGGCACCGAAATCGTTCATGTGGCGGGCTGCTCACCCGTCGAGGGCGTGCCGCCCGAGACCGGACGTAAACTGATTGCCGAGGGTTTGATGGCCTTCGTTGATGATGTTGAAAAGCGGGGCATGACACTTGCGTTCGAGGATTTCGATCCTTCGCCCAGCCTGATCTGTTCCGCCTCCGATTGTCTGGATATCATCCGCGAAACGCAGAACCGCGTGAAGTTCGTGTTCGACACCGGGAATTTCGAGGCCGCCGGTGAGCATGCGGAGGATAAGTTTGCCGATTTCATTGAGCACACCTGCCATTTTCATTTCAAGGATTTTCAGCGCGACAACAACCCAAAAGGTTACAAAGGCGCAAGTTTCGGAAAGGGGATGATAAAGAACCGGGAGATTGCTGCCATGGCCAAGGCCGCCGGATACAGCGGATGGGTGGCCCTCGAATCATACCTGCAGGGTGATAACGGGCCGCGCGAGACCATTGCCCCGGAATTGAGCGTTCTTAAATCATATTTCACCTGAACACGTTGTCCTTCCTGCGGGACAGCCGCGAACACTGTTGACAAGGATTACACGCAAGCTGAGTTGCGGGTAATCATTGAATGAAATTCCTGAACCACATCTTTGTCGGGAGCCTCGTGGCGGCCGGGTGCGTTGTGGGTAATGCGGAGGATCGCAGGTTCGAGTTCCAGGAGCATTTCGGCCACGCATGGGAGACCGACCTTGTAAGCCGCGCCTTCACGGTCGCGCCGGAAGAGGGTTGGCGCCAGGAATCGCTGCGCCTCTTACTCGACGGCAAGCCGGTCCCTATGCAGATAGACCGTGCCAGGACTCTAAATGACGGAACTCTCACCGGCGGTGAGGCGTGGTTCATGATGGACCTTCCCGCTAATTCCGCGCGTACTTTTGTGCTCCGATTCGCTCCCGGCACGCTCGCCCCGCAACCCGATGCCCCGGTGGTTGTGAAACAGGAAGGCAGCGTGCTCACGCTGGATAACGGGTTGGCGGCCATCCGCATCCCGGCCTGCGCATGGGATGCGCCAGGCGAAGCCGATCGTGGGGATGCCTGCTCCCAACTCGCGGCTCATCTTGGCGCTACGTGTCTGGACGAGGCCGCGCCCGGCCCGATCCTCGGGCTGCGTCTCGCATCAGGACGGTGGACCGGCCAGTCCAGGGTCAGGCCTTTCGAAAAGTTGTCCCCGTTCATCAAATATGCTCCGCAGGAGCTGTTCCAGAATGTTGACGCTAAAGATCCTGCGGGTCGCTTCCTGGGCTATCGCACCGAAATCGAGGTCCGTGGGCCGCTGGTGGCGCGGGCGAGCGTGACCTATTCCTTCGAAAACGACGGCGAATACACGATCACTGTTGAAGTGCGCTCGGGCGAGCCGCTTGTGCGGATCGGCGAGCGCTACAGCAATGCGGGAGTGCTGGCGCTGGACATGGGCGATCACGCTCCGAACGCCGCTCACACGATCCTCGGGATCCAGGATAGGACCCGCGGGAAAACCACTCCGCTGACCTACGAAAGCAACGTGCCGCGCGCTTTTTTTGTGGTTTACAACTACTATTTCCCGGACGTCGGCATGGCCTTCGCGCTCACGGGCGATCCGTCCGGCGATATCACCGGCCTGGTGGCGACCGATCCCGACTGGCTGCCGTATCCATATAACCAGGTTATTCACCTGGTCACAGAGCCGGGTCCAAAACTTACACTCCGCGCTAACTTGCACGACGGACACAGGGACTGGGCGTTTTTGGCCGCCGGCCCGGATTTCCTCGCACGCGGGGATGAAGTGGCGCCGGCTGCAGCGTTTATTGATTGGTGGCACAGGCGCGTAGCCTTCTCCCTCTCCAAGGTGTCCGGGTGGACGGTCGAATGGGAGGGTGGGGCTGAATCCGGGTACCCGCACCTTCTGTTTGACGAAGCGGAACTGCCCGCCATCCGTGAGCGGCTCACGGGACATCCCTTCGTGGATGCCGCCATGAAGAAGGCCACGGGCAACGACCACGGGCGATTCGTGGCGGCCGCCTTCTACCTGGCAACCGGCGAACGCGCATATCTCGAGCGGCTCAGAAAGGAAGACCCGTTCAGTTACATCAATCAGTGTGCGAGCGCGATTCTTGAGAAGCGCGGTTTAAATTTCACTCCACTGTCGGGTAACCTGAACCAGACCGACGATCTCTCGATACGCCTGGTGGCCATGGACCTGCTGCTTGGCAGCGACTTGATGTCCAGCGAGGAGAAGGCGGATGAATTGCGCAAGCTCGCGCTCCTCACTTATTATCTGCATGATCACCACTGGCTGCCTCCGCAATACGCCTTCGACGCTGTTGGCGGCGCTTATCCCGGCTACGTGCAGGGCACGCCGAATATGAAAACCTGCTTCTCCTTCATCAAGGCCATGCTCGCCTGCTTGTTGAAGGGGCATCCCGCGCAGCAGGAATGGATTCAGGAGGCCATCGAGGATAACGACCGGGTGATGCCCGTGAGCGTGCATGAAAGCGGCGCATTGTTGGAGTCGCCTTTCTATTCCAGCCGCGATACGATGCGCTGGGGTCCTTTCTGGACTGCGCTGGCGCGCAAGGGCGGCGCTTTGCCGCTGCGGCTGATGGTGAGCGGCGGCAGGATAGCATCCGGCGGGTTTGTCGTTGAAACGGCCGGCACGGCGGCGTTGGTATATGACGGCGCGACAGCCATCGTCAACGCGGACGATCCGGAGAACACGGCTGTTCGAACTCCGGACCAGGTCAAATACTTTTTCAAATAATCTGGAGGGTCGGGTTACACCCCGACCGGATTGAAGCGGGGTTTTGCAAGAGCCTCGCTCACCAGATCGCCGCGCCGTCGGACATGGTATGGACAATGGAAAGCGTCTCTTTGCCGGCAGTATCGAGTCTGCGGAATGCAAACCATCCCGAAGCGCGTTGTCCGCCGAAGTCGAGTTCGGCGTCGAAATCCTTGTGCGATATGCAGAGTTCGTCGAAGCCGTTCTCGTGTGCTATGGAAAGCGCCGTTGCTTCGCTTGCCACCGCGACTTCGCCGTTCACAGAGCAGGACAGGCGCCGCAGGCGCGGCGTCTTCCCCCGCGCTTGCGTCGGCGAGATTAACCATGCTGCTCCCGCATCGGCGGCGCGCAGGCGCGCGACAAAAACAGGGTGCTCGGCAGGATTCAGCTTTCTCTCTGCCATGTAAGCTTCAAACCCGGGCGATGAAGCCGCCTCAAAGACGATACCGTCCTCTTCGGGTGAGCTGACGACGAGGTCCGCATTTTCTCCCCGGAGCCGCACGGATCGGCCGAGCGCTTCGCCCGGAACGCAGGAATGCCACCATGCCTCGTAAGTGTTTTCGCGATTCGACAGGAGCCTGTCTATCACTATCCAGTAAGACGGTTCGGCTTTGCAGAAAAAAACCTTGCGCGCATGAATGATCTCGGTTTCGGGAAGCGCCATATATCCTTCGTGGACGCCGTGTATAAAGTCGTGATGCTCGTCGCTGATCCAGCGGCGGAAGCGGGGAATGGCGATGCTCGACCAGCGCCATTCGTTGACTATCTCCTGCTGCTCGCGTCCTTCGACGGCGAGGCAATTGTGCGCTGCGGTACTTTGATCGTAAAGGCGTCCCGGCGTGGGGCCGTAGGGCGCGCAACCCATCTCGCCAAGGAATCGCTCGCCGCGGGCGTGAACTTCCAGCGCAAAAATATCGTTGTGTCCATGGCTCGTGACGATTGTGCCGCGCACCGCCCCGGCCATGGCGAGATATGAAGCCTCGCGTGTCGGACTGTTTCGGAGAGCCGCGTAGCCCGTCGGACACAAAAGGACCGACACATGGTTGGGATCGCGCTTCGGAGTCTTCTCGTAAACTTCCGCTCCGGCCAACCCCGTGCGCCAGAAGACGCACGACGGAAGTACGCCGGGCTTCTCTCCGTCGAATGCTCGTGAATTTTCGCGGAAGGTTTCTGCATACCATTTGCATTCCTCGTCGCCCGCGAACGCCGCGCCGAGGGACGCAAGGCTCACCAGGCTTCCGGGCGAGTGTCCGCCGTCGCCGAATGAGGGCAGACCCCCGCTTGGGCTGGCCAGGCGCAGAAGAAATTTAGTCGCGTTCAACAGCCGGGGCAGGAACTGTGTAGACAAAACGACGCCTTTGCGGCTCGCAAGCTGGTAGACATCCCAAAGATAATGCAACGAGCCGTTCTGATAGCCTATACATGTTTCGCGGCCCCCGCCATCGGCCCTGTAATGGCCGCGGACATGATCCTCCACCACGCTCAAGCCCGTTCGCAGGTAAAAAGCGGACCGCGCAAATTCAGGAAACAGCGCGCCAACGAAAGGCAGACAGGCCATGCCGTGCAGATACCAGTTGTGCCCCTCCGGGCCGAGCACCCTGTGACCCCATTGGCTCGTGTGATCATCCCATGCGCTCGCCGTGATGGCCTGCAAATGGTCGAGCCACGCGATTCGGCCGTCGAGAGCAAAGCCCGGACAATCAAGCAACATAAACCAGGCATCGAGCTCCAAAGCGCCCTGGGCTCCATTGAAACTGCCCCAGTTGAACATTCTTCCCGTGGGAACGGATGTGTAGATGCGTTGAAACGCCTCGCCATAGGAAGGGTCGCCGGTGAACCACCAGGCTTCGCCCAGCGCGCGCACGTCGCGCAGCGCGCGGCTTTTGCCCGCATCCTCAATGGACAACCCTGCAACGCGGTCAGCCGAGCCTGCATCGAAGTTCCTGTAGACGGGATAATGCCGGCGCAAGAAAGCGATTATCTCTTCCTTGCGCTCATACTCAAAACGAAACCGGCCTCGCCCGGATCGCGCCAGACGATAGAGCAGCTCCGCCGCAGGATCGTCAGCTTTATCCAGGCCGCAAAGGCCCGGATGGTTCATGTCCAAAGCTGCGAGAAGACTTGATTGCTTTTCGTTATTGTCATCTGACACGATATTTTCCTTTCCAATAAGGATGCAGAATTCACGGCTGCGTTCTTCCTGGCAAGCAAAGATATCATTCTCGAACCTGCTGGCAATCAAAATCATAGAAAGATTCCATCTCAAAAAGTTTCTTCTTGTATTTGGCGCCTGTTCCCAGATAATTAACCAGACCATAAACGCTTTTTACCATCAAGAGGTATGTCTGCATCTTCGATGGGGGATTAAAGCACGCCGCGTCCAATCGCCCTTGAGCAGGCCGGACAACGACCGTCCGATGATCCGGAAGGTCCCGCGTCCGGGTGACCTGCCGCTGATGCCCTCTGTGTCGTATCCGCTGAAAAAGACCAGTGATAAAGAAGGAGAGAATGAAGAAGATTGCGAGGAACAAATCCTCTTTTCTGTCTCTGCTTATCCTGTTCCTGCTCCTGGCGCCGGCGCAGGCGGACGTGAGGCTTGCAGGAATTTTCGGAGACCACGCCGTCCTGCAGAGAGACAAGTCTGTTCCGATATGGGGTTGGGCCGAGCCTTCCGAGATGGTGACTCTGAGGTTCGCCGATCAAGAGAAGAAGACGACGGCGGGCGCAGATGGACGCTGGCGCGTTACACTCGATGCGATGAAGGCAAACGCCGTGTCGCGCGAACTGGTGGTCTCCGGCAGCAACATGGTCATCCTGTCTGATATCGTCGTGGGCGATGTGTGGCTTTGTTCGGGCCAGTCCAACATGGCCTGGCCGCTTTCAAAGGCCGCTGATGCCCAGGCCGAGGTTGCTGCGGCGGATTACCCCTTGATCCGGCACGCCGGGGTGCCGAGAAGCCCGCAGACTTCACCTGTGGACGATATTGTTTCCTCCGCCTGGTCCGTGTGCTCGCCGGGAAGCGCCGGACAGTTCAGCGCCGTCGCCTATTTCTTTGCGCGGGAGCTGCACCGTGCGCTCGGATTGCCGATAGGCCTGCTTGACAGCAGCGTCGGCGGCTCGCCGATCGAGGCATGGCTGCCACCATCCGTCTTTGAAACGCTTTCCGAACTGAAGGAAATGGCGCCCGGCGCGGGGCTGGAACCGCCGGCTTCCATTCCCGCAGATACATGGAAACATCGTGGCGAGTTGTTTAACGGAATGATATATCCGGTTGTCCCGTATGCCATCCGTGGCGTGATCTGGTACCAGGGCGAAAAGAACGGCCATCTTGGCGAGGGATTGTCCTACCTTCACAAGCAGCGGGCGCTGATCGGGAGCTGGCGCGAGCTTTTCGGGCAGGGCGATTTCCCATTCTACTACGTTCAGCTCGCGAAATTCGGTCCGCCCAACACCAACAGTCCCGCCGGCGACAACGGTTGGCCGAGGCTCCGCGAGGCGCAGCGGCTGTGCCTGGCTGTGCCGCGCACCGGAATGGCCATTGCGCTGGATGTCGGCGAAGCCGCCAATATCCATCCCGCCAACAAGCAGGATGTTGGCTATCGGCTTGCGCGCCGTGCAATGGCCGATGAATACGGACGGGAGATCGTGGGCGGCGGCCCGCTGTACAAGGCATGCGTTTTTGAGGGCGATAAGGCGCGGATCAGTTTCCATGATGCCGGAAGCGGCCTAATGGTCGGCAGTAAGAGCGGGACAAACCCGGTTGTGAAGGCGGTCGGCGGCAAGCTGGGCCAGTTCTCGATAGCCGGTGCCGATGGACGCTTTTACTGGGCCGACGCTTTTATTGACGGCGATACGGTGGTCGTATCATCCGTTCATGTTGAAGAACCGACGGCGGTCCGCTATGCCTACTCATCGAATCCGGAGGGCGCAAACCTGTATAACATGGAAGGTTTCCCGGCCTCACCGTTCAAGACGGACAATTGAAATATCCAGATTGATCAAATCAGCAGGCTTCTCAAGCGCCGTGACACACGGCCAAAAGAAAGGATTGATGTTTATGCAGACATTCTCATCCCTACGGATTGCCATCGTCCAGGCGTTGATTGCTCTGTTTCCGCTGCTTCTCGCGGCCGGGGCGCAATCCGCCGGGCTTCCAGACTATGTGCTGCGCGACTATCTCGGAAAGGAATGGATGTCCGAACGCGTCACTTACCCGGTTGCGCCTGGAGAGGCCAACGCATTGCGCAAGGGTGCGCGGCTGCTGGACGGCGCGGGGACGGAAGTGCCGTGGCAGGTTCATTCGGATGGCGCGCATCTGAGTTTCCAGGCTTCCATTCCGAAGTTCAAGGAAGCTGTCTACCGCTTTGAGCCAGGCCCGCCTGTCGCGAAGTCCGATCTCTCTGCGACTGCGGACGGGCAGTTTGTTGAGCTGAGGAACGCGAAGACCGGGGTGCGCTTGAACAAAGCGCTGAACGAAGGCGCGGGCCCCATCGTGGCCTGGCGCCTGGGTTCCGGCGCGTGGAGCGGCGCATCGCGTTTCGAGGCCGCCGGGGAAGTTGAATCATACGATGTGCGGCTGGCGGAGAGCGGTCCCGTGTTCGCCTCCGCCACGGCCATGGTGCGCTTCAGGGACGGCGGCACATGGTCGCTGACCGTGGAGCTGGAGGCCGGTGAGCCGCTGTTCAGGGTTCGCGAGGTTTTTGACTGCAGCGGGCGGGCGGGACAATTCAGCCTGGTTCTCAACGCGGGTTTCGATCCGGACTGGCTCCTTTACCGCGCGGCGGGTGCGTTTGACCACCCGGGCGGACGGACCACCCTGGGCAAGCTGGTTGATTCCGATATTCCCGAAGGCGAGGCTTCCCTGTTCCTGCTCGAACCGTGGGTGCATTGGCAGTATTCCCTCAACAGGGGCACGTGGTTCACGCTGCTCGACATGAAAGACGTGGACACGCTGTTCATGGGCACGGGCGATTCGTCCTGCTGGGTGAATCCCCGGATCCCGGAAGAGGAACGGGCGCCGGCCCAGGCTTTGCTGCGGCGATCGAAAGATGGATCAATCATGATCGGCTTCGAGATCAAGCGTGGTGAACGCGAGTATTTTCTTGGCTCGCTGCCAGTTGCAGATGTGAGGACCGATCTGTATGGCGCTCCGCCTCCGGCTGTCGGACAAGAGGAAACTGACCTTCTCGATGAAATGGCGGATGAAACGGAAAAGACCATCCGCGCTTCGCTGAAGAAAAAGAAACGGCTCCTGGACGGCGTTCCCGACAACCGTCTTTACCGTGCCCCGCTTCCGCAGCAGGTTCTCATGAGGCATTCGGATTACCCGCTTGACCGGGTCAAGGACATGGTCCTGGAGTGGGATGACTTGGGCGAGCCCCGCGTACACCCCCGCCTGCTGGTCGGCCCGAAACAGCTTACGGCCTTGCGCGCACGCTGCGAGGTGAATGAAACTTCACTCAAGAACCTGCGTTCAAAGGTGGTCAATTCATTCCATCTTGACGACCTGGTCCCGGCATATCTGGCCACGGGCGATGCGGAGCTCGAACAGCGGCTCGTGGATGGTGCGGTCAGCATGGTGCAGGAAAACACGGACAGCTTCCTCAACCTGCGGGCGGATAACATGAGCGTGGGCGTTGCGCCCCACCACCGCCGCCTGGTATCTGTCGTCAACCTGGTTGATGCCATTCTTTCGAGCGAGCGGCTTTCGCCTGAACAGCGGCGAAACCTGCGCGGACAGCTTGCGTTTCTCGGCTACCTGTATCACAGTCCTGCGTACTGGTCCCCAGAGCGCGGTTACGGTGCCATGTTCGTGAACATGCACACGACAGTGGCGTCCATCCAGTGCGCCATCGCCGGTGCGCTTCCGGACCATCCGGAGTGCGAGGCGTGGATGAACAAGGGCATGGACTATATGCGCCGGAAGCAGGCTGAAACCTGGATCGATGAAGAGGGGCGATGGAGCGGCAACAACGTCGAGGCTCCTCACTACGCACTGGCATATGACAACGTCCTGGCCGCGATGATCAAGGCGGAGCGCATCGGGCTCGGTCCTGATCTCTATGGACCGGCGATGATCAGGATGGGCGAATGGTTCGCAAAGATCTCGACGCCTCGCGATCCGCGCTTCCTGAACCTGCGCCACCTTCCGCCAATAGGCAACACCTACAAGTTCGAACCTTCCGGCATTTTCGGAATACTTGCGGGCGTCTACAGGAAGCACGACCCGAAATTCTCAGCCGAAATGCAGTGGATGCAGGCCGAGCAAGGCAACCAGCTCTCGCCCGGCGTTGGCGGGTTCTTCGGCGATCTCGCAGGATACAGGAGGATCATCATGGATCCCGCGCTGCCCGCCAGGCAGCCGGACTACCGCTCCGAATGGTTTCGCGGCGCGGGCGCGGTTCTGCGCAGCTCCTATGCCACGGAGGACGAGATGATGCTCTATATGATCGCCGGGCCCGGCGCCGTGCCTTCGCGCCACTACGACAAAGACCAGGGCGCGATCACCTTCTGGGGGCGCGGCATTCCAATCAGTGACGATTTTGGGTACACCGGCTGTGCGCCGGCTGAGGACCAGAGCCTGCTTGTTACGTCCGCCGCCGGCGGGATCATGGAGGTGGAGGCGCTGGAAGAGGGCGGGGTGTTCGACTATTTGCAGGGACGCCAGAGCGGATGGCTGAGGCAGATCATGCTGGTGAAATGCCCGAAGGGAATGGACGCCCCGGAATATTTCGTGATTCATGACAGCCTCGCGGCGCCGGCGGAGGCGACATGGCTGCTCTGGCTCACCGCCGAACCGGTCCGCATGGGCGACGGTGAGACGCTGATAGTCGAGCCGTTGAAACAGGGGAAGAAGAGTCCGGTTGACCTGATGCTGGAAGCCGTCCCGGCCGGCGGCGGGAGTGAGATACTCGAAGGCATGGAAATGACCGCGCAGGATAAGTCTTTCTCCGTGGGGGTGGGGGATGGAAAAATATTGGTCAACGGCCACAAGGATCGGCAAACGGATATAATCTTCGCGGCGCTGCCGCCCGGCGCTGAAATCCAAACGGAACTAAAGACCCGCGCCCCGGCGGGCGTGGACGGCACAGGGCGGTATCTCGGACGAGTCCCAAATTCGCAGGTGGGCGTTATCCTGCGGAGCAAATCCTTCTCATCGCTTCTCACCCTCGTGTTCACCAGACTCAAAACCGGCGAGACCCCGAAGGTGACCGCGATAGCCGGCGGACGCGGGTTCAGGATAGAGCACGCTCGGGGAACCGACACGGTCTTCCTCTCGGAGCAGCCGCTTGCTTATGAAGCTGACGGCGTGGTTTTCGACGGAGCGGTCGGTGCGATACGCGCGATCGGAGGTAAGGTGGCGCGCCAGGTGCGGGATCCGTGAACCCAGGTGCGGCAGTCAAGGATATTGAATAATTTAAACCTCTGCGCTTCTGCGTCTCTCCTCCACGGGCGGACAAGTGCGCGAGAATAATCAGCCGAATCCATGAGATGCTACTGAAAGGACGAGTGACATATGAAAAAGAAGAACGATTCTTCTGCGAGAATGACTGGAACGAAAATCGGCGTAAGGCGGGGGCGATGCGAGGCGCTGCGCGATGGCAAACCCGTTTCCCAGGCGGTCTACTGCGATTACATACTGCGAGGCGACTGGAAGGAGCGCAATGCGGACTTCGTGCGGAGCGGCGTGAAGGTGTTTCACCTCACCGAGCCGCACGGAGCCATAGGTAACGGCCACGACTTTTTCGACAACGCGTTCTGGGTGGACGACGGGGTCTACCCGGAGGATGATTTCGTCTATGAGTACTCCCTCGACAGGCAGGCGAAGGACATTCTCGCCCTCGCGCCGGATGCGCTTTTCTATATCAAGTTCAACCTCTCTCCGCCGATCCGGTGGACGCAGAAGTATTCCGGCGAGATGCAGACGGATGAGGACGGAAAGACCTACCGCGAGCCAAGCTGGTGTTCTGAGAAGTACCTCGCCGGCCTTGTCATGTATATTCGGCGCCTCGTCGGGTTCTGCGAGGGCAGGGAGTGGGGCAGCCGCATCCTCGGCTACATGGCGCTCCCTTACGGCGAGGGACTGTCGCAGATCTGCTGTGCCGGAAAGATGTTCGACTGCTCGGAGACGTCGGAAAGGGAATTCCGCTTCTGGCTCGCGAAGCGCTACGGAACGGTTAAAACCCTGCGCGCTGCGTGGGCGAACCCCGATGTTGATTTCAACAGCGCGCGCGTTCCGCGGGATCGTGAATGGATCGCCAGGAAGGCAAACGGGTCGGCCACGATCGGCGGCGTGTCGCTGGATGCTTCGTCGCACGGGAGTAACTGCGGAAAGGCCGCTGCGGGTTTCTTTCACTGGATCGAGCCTTCGAACGTCGCGGTCGAGAACGATTATTGTCGTTTCATGCGTGACGTTTTCATAAAGTGGATTCAGACCGTTGCTGGCGTCGTAAAGGGATCGGCCCGCGCCCTCGGACGCGAGCGCGTAATGTTGCTGGATATTACCAAGCAGCCCATGCTCGGCTGGCCGATCCAGTCCAACTTCGATGGGGTCGGCGATGCGATATCTTTTCCCAACATGCTGCTGCTCTCCGGTTCGTGGGGAGTGGAGAGTTTGCTCGACGACCCGAACCTGGATGGGCTTTGGACGCCTGCTGATTACACTGCCCGCTCGCTCGGCTTCGCCTTCGAATGCGAGGGGCTGAGCGATTCCCTGGTCATTCGCGGCAAAACTATGATGCTGGAGAATGACTCGCGCTGCTACGTTGGTTCCGGCATCCGGGACCAGGGCGCGTTCCGGACCCCGATTGAGGTCGATGCCGGGTTGACGCGAAACGCCGCGGTGAGCGTTTCGCGTGGATTCGAGAGCTACTGGTGCAACGTAGGCTCATCCTATTTCCACGACCCGGGAATCCAGAAAACGGTGAAAAAACTCACGCGATTGCACGATCGCCTCCTGGATTGGCCACATCGCGAAACGCGCGATGCAGTGGCCATGGTTATAGACGATGAAAGCTGCCTGTATGAGGATATGACATCGGGATACCAGTCGCTCGCGGTGATCTGGCAGAGGGCGCGGGGGCTCGCGCACTGCGGCGTGCCATACAGGATATTCCTGCTGAGCGACCTTGCAAAAGCCGGCATGCCGGACTATAAGACATGGTTGTTTCCAAATCTCTTTCGCGTTGACGAAGACGTGATAAAACTCCTGAGGGCAAAGGCGCTGCGGAACGGGAACGTGGCGATCTTCGGACCGGCGACGGGAATAACCGACGGACGTGTTATCGGGGCGTCGGCCGCGAGCGAACTGCTTGGCGTGCCGATGGAACTCCATCCGCGCACTACCGTCCGTCATGTCGTGGTGCATCATTCGGGGCATCCGATAACGGGGGAGCTTTCCGCGAACATGGTGTTTGGCGACAGCATGGCATACGGTCCCACTCTAACCCCGTGCGACCGGGCTATTGAGAACACGGCTGGCGCCGCAGTCCTCGGCCATGCCAATCTCTGCTGGTTCATCAATCGCGCCGGCCTGTTCGTTAAGGAGTTCGGCAAGGGCGCGGCCTGCAAAGGTGCGGGTGGCGGGCGTGGGAGGGATGATTATGCGGTTGTCTGGAGCGCTGCCATGCCGATCCCTGCCGAGCTCATCCGGGCTTGCGCGCGGCATGCCGGGTCCAACATCTGGTGCGAGGAAAACGACGTCATCTACGCGAGCGACTCGGTGGCGGCCATACACAGCATGAAGAAGGGTCGGCGTGTTATCAGCCTGCCCAGACCGTGCGTTGTCGCCGATGCCGTAACGGGC
This sequence comes from uncultured Verrucomicrobiota bacterium, assembly GCA_964458525.1. Classification (GTDB taxonomy): domain Bacteria; phylum Verrucomicrobiota; class Kiritimatiellia; order JAAZAB01; family JAAZAB01; genus CAYWJE01. The sequence continues at coordinate 6,482 of CAYWJE010000034.1, read as the reverse complement.
AAAGCCGTCGCCCGTGGAAGGATCCGGAAGATCAGCCTGGACATTGCGTCACCGCAGACCAGGGTATTTACCTTGGCATAGGCGATCAAAACGCGGCAGATCTCATGGCTGAGATCGGAGAGTTCTGAATAAAACAAAGGGAGCTTAAATGAATATTTGTCATGACCGCGAAATATTACGTGAGCTGGCCAGGCGCTATGCCGCCATCGCTGCCTTGCCGATCCAGGCCGAGAAGCGTCAACTGTGGACGGACCACTTCAGTTTGAAACCGACCCGCATACCCATCCTGGCCACTTACGGCATGTGGAACGTCTGGTGCCGCGAGGTTTTCGGCGATGCGCGGATGGAATGCGAGGACCCGTTCTATCGCAGTTTCGAGCGCGACCTTAAAATGCGGATTTTCCAGCACGAGGTGGTCGGGGACGACTCGATCCAGGAGCCTTGGATAACTCTCGGCGCATCGGTCAAGGGCGGATGGGGCAATTTGTGGGGAATAGAAGAAACCATGCACGGTTCCGGCGTGGAAGGCGGAGCAGCGGCCTTTGACGCTCCGTTGAAGAGCTGGGATGACACGGTTAAACTGCGGATGACCCACCACGAGATTGATAATGCCGCCACCGCCCGCAACCTTGAGAGGCTCTCGGAAGCGATTGGCGATATTCTTTCCATTGCCGTGCAGCGCACTCCCGCCTATATCGGCTTCATGGCCGATATCTCCACGAGCATCGCCAAGTTGCGTGGCCTGGAGCAACTTATGATAGATATGTATGAAGCGCCCGATGAATTACATCGCCTGCTGGCTTTCATGCGCGACGGCATTCTGCGCAATAACGAGGAAGCCGAAGAGGCCGGCGATTTCTCGTTGACCTCGGGACAGAACCAGGCAATGCCCTATGCGTTGGAACTTGATCCGCCGCGGCCGAACAGCGGCCCGCGTCAACGCAAGGACATCTGGGGATTCTGCGCCGCCCAGGAATACACCCTGGTCTCACCTGAATTCCACGATGAATTTCTGTTCCAGTATCAACTGCCGATCTGCGAGCATTTCGGTCTGGTGCACTACGGCTGCTGTGAAGATCTCGGGCGCAAGATAGACATGCTGCGGAAACTGAAAAACCTGCGCAGTATTGCAGTCACACCCGTAGCCAATGTCCCTCTCTGCGCCGAACAGATCGGAACCGACTATGCGATATCCTGGCGTCCAAATCCAACGGATATGGTTTGCTGCGGCTATGATGAAAGCAGAATCCGGCGCATTATCGGCGACGGGCTTGCCGCCTGTCGCGGCGGCTATCCGCACATACATCTCAAGGATATCGAAACCGTCGAAGGCGATGTGACCCGGCTTACGCGCTGGGTGCGCCTGGTTCGGGAAATATGCCATTAGCCAGTCTGCCCATGGCGGAATTCAAGAAAGATCACACACTCTCCGATAATTATTGGTAAGATCGAAATAATTTTGAAACTCAATCCTGCATGAAAGGAAATTATGACGGAAAAACGATCGGATATAATAGCTCACAGCAAGGCGGAAACCGGCGCGGATGTGCGGCCGGAGTGGCTGAGGAACCGGCTGGACTGGCTGATGGATCAGCGGTTCGGATGCATACTGCACTGGGCGCCCTGCAGTCAGTGGGGCTGCTGCGAATCATGGCCGCTTGTCCCGGCCGACACATGGGCGCGGCCCGATAATATCAAGTGCTGGGTCGAACGCGGAAAGGATCTGGCGCGTTTCAGCCGTGACTACCGCGCGCTCAACTGCACCTTCAACCCGGTGGAGTTCGATCCCGACGCATGGGCTTCGGTGATCAAGGCCGCCGGCATGCGCTATGTCGCTCTGACGACCAAGCACCACGACGGGTTCTGCATGTTCGACACTCAAACCACCGATTACAGGATCACTCATCCCGACTGCCCCTTTCACTCTCACCCGCGCGCCAATGTTGTGAAGGAGGCATTCAACGCCTTCCGCAAGCAGGGGCTCGGGATCAGCTGTTATTTCTCCAAGTCGGACTGGGATAGTCCATATTACTGGTCGCCGGCTTTTCCCGTGAAGGACCGTAATCCGAATTATGATACGCATAAGCACCCGGAAATATGGGAAAAATTCATCAATTTCGTTCATCGTCAGGTGGAGGAGTTGATGACGGGATACGGTCCGATAGACATCCTCTGGCTGGACGGTGGACAGGTGCGGCCGCCAAGTCAGGATATCCGAATGGCCGAGATGGCGGCTATGGCGCGCCGTCATCAGCCCGGCCTCATTATGGCGGACCGCACAGTCGGCGGGGAGTTCGAGGACATCATAACGCCGGAGCAGGAGATCCCGGACGAGCCGCTTGGCGTGCCGTGGGAATCGTGCGTCACGCTGGGCAGGGCGTGGAAGTATTGCAGCGACGACAAGTTCAAGTCCGCTAAAGACGTGATAAAGATGCTCGCGGAGACATCGGCAAAGGGCGGCAATCTTCTTCTTGGCGTCGGGCCGGACCCGTTGGGCCGCATTCCCTCCGATGCCGCGAGCAGGCTTTCAGAGGTCGGCGCATGGCTGCGGGTCAACGGCGATGCGATATACGGATCAAGGCCGTTGCCGCCATACCGGGCCGGGCCTGCGCTGCTCACGCGGAAAGCCGGCCGCGGCTACGCGATCATAATTGATCCGGCGCAGGCCGCCGAGGGCGGGACGATAACGATCAAGGGCATACGACCCGCGGCTGGGTCCGATGTGGCGCTGCTTGGAAATCCAGGATCGCTCAAGTGGGAGGCCGCCGATGACGGGTTCCGGGTGAAGATACCGGAAGCGGTGCTCAATCGCGGTGCTCCTGTTGTCATTGAGTTTGCGATTTGATGGAATCGAAACGTATCCATTTAACGTGCAAGCGCCGGGGTCCGCGCCTGTCTGCCGCTCGGCACAGGCACAACCCCGGCTGTAGAACATGAAAACTCGCGCCCAACGGTCGAGGGGGCATGGTTTCATGTTCAATGAAACGAGAAGCTAGTGCCGCCCTTCGCAAGAACCTCGATGAATCGAACCGTGCCTGTTCCGCCATCCGAGGCGCCCCCGCCCGCGCCGCCAGCGGCGCTTGTCGTTCCCGTGAAAGTGTCCGGCGGTGTTTCGGAGATATTCAGTCTGCGCAAGGGCAGTAGCGGATCGTAGCGGCGTCTGTATGCGACGGCTATCCGGCCGCCGCCCCCGCCCCCGCCATAGCGGTCCGGCACTGCGACCTGCCAGCCGCCGATCCCGCCGCCGGCTTCCATAGAGCCCGCGCCGCTGAAGTCAATGCAATCGAGAAATATGCCGCCGCCCGCGCCGCCCCCGCTCGGATTGCCGGCGGATGACGTTCCTCCGCCGCCGGTTACCCGTATGATTCCATTCATCACGATAGCTGAGTGCGCCGTGATTCTGATCCGGCCGCCGCCCGCGCCGCCGGCCTGGGAACTGGCCGCTCCTCCTCCGCTGCCGGGTTCAACGGGAGCATGCGCCTCGCCATAAGCAGTCCCGCCCGCCGCGGCTGATGTTCCGCCCGTGCCGCCGCCGGACCCCAGCCCCTGACCGCCCGCTGCGCCGCCCGCATAGCCGTTGGAATTCGCATGGAACCCGCCATAGGCGGCAATGTAAAGATTGCTCGCCGTAAAGACCGGGCATGCGCCGTTTGTCTGGTGCGGGAGAACATAGACCCATGAATTGCTGCTGATGCTCATATCGCCGCCGATGTCAAGGGCAATGCCCGGCGAGGCCGCCGCGTCGGAGAGCGGACGCGCCGACACCGTTAATGCCGAGAGGTTGGTCATTTGAAAGTCGCCGCCGAATTTCATCTCGGCGCAATTCGTCCCCAATCCGTACAAGGCCAGATTGCCGCTCGACAGGAACGCTGTTCCCGCGACGCTGACCGATTCGCCCGGGCCGCCGTAGATTATCGTTTGCGCCACAGAATTGTCCGAGGGCGCATTGGTGGAAACGATGTTGAGGCCGCCGCCTATGGCAGCGGCCGAATTGGTTAGAAGAAGGGCGCCCGGTTCGAGAAGGTTCACATCTCCGTTCACGGTCAAATCAAAGCCTTCGGGAAAGACCAGTGTGCCGTTCGTCACCGTGAGCGTGTCGTAAGTCCATTCCGTCCATCCAGGTATTATTATCCGCCCGCCACCCGCCCTGTCATTCAGCAGGTTCGTGCTTGTCATGATAATTGTTCCTGGTTCGCCGAATTTAGACGGATATCCGCGTCCTTCAGCCGCGGAGATCACTAATTCCGCGGTGACGGCTGATTGAGCAGCCTCGTCAAAAGTGATCGCGATGCGTCCTCCTCCGCCCCCGCCGTTCCTGTAGTAGGTCGAGGATACGATCTGAAGCCCGCTTGCACTGCCGTCTGCCGAGATGATGCCGGAGCCGGAGATAGTCTCGCACGCGATGGCGACGGTTCCTCCCGATCCACCACCGCCCGGATCGCCGCCATATCCGCTGCCGCCCTGTCCGCCATTTGCGGTGATTGATCCATCCACGCTGACATTCGCTGATGCGGTGATGAAAATCGCGCCGCCGCCATTTCCGCCGACATCATTTACACCGGCGCCGCCGCTTCCAGCGCGGTCCGGTGTTTCGGCGATACCGTAGGCGCTGCCGCCGTTCACTGAGCCGCCTTTGCCGCCGTATCCCGCGCCGCCGGAGTTTCGGCTGGCTGCATAGAGTCCACGACCCGGTCCATAACCGGGTTTAGAGAGGGTGGGTCCGCCCGCGAATCCCTTCACGTTGGCATCAATCCTGCCGGCGGCCGAGATGTTCATTTCATTGCACGCCATGCGGATTGCGGCGTCCTCCACCCATTCGCCGGAAGCATTGGTGGTCGTCGCGCATGGGAACAACCCGGTGCTCGTCGCTCGCGCGGGTGGCTGCGAGACCGAGGCGGATAGCCTCTGCCGCCTCGCGAGGTCTGCACTTGGGCTCAGCCTCGCCCCGCGCGAAGGCAAAAAAGCTCTCGAGCACATTGGAATCCGCCCCGCCATGTCCGCCCGTTGCCTTCTCTATATTAACCTCCACTGTTTCGCCCGGATCGCGGCGGCGCAGCGTAACCCGGTCTCCGCTCAGGGATCCGTCTAGCGTTCCCTTCGTTCCTGACACGCGAATCCGGCGGTCAGTGAACCCCGCGACAACGTTGCATGTGTAGGTCGCCATGATGTCGGGCTCGAACAGCATTGTCGCGATGCCGTGATCGAAAGTGTCCGAATCCGCAGTGTAGAGACACAGATCCCACGGCTCGCCGCCGTTTTCCTCGCGTACCTTGAATACCCGCCAGTTTGTATCCTTAACGCGATCGGGGCAGGTGTCGGCGATTTTGCAGTTGCGGCATTGCGGGCCGGCATCGGGTTTGGGCACGTAGTAGGTGCGGTCCGCAACGGCATACATCTCCCTTGCCTGCGGGCGCCCGGCGAGCCAGTAGATCAGGTCGAAATCGTGGCTGGCCTTTGTGATCCACAGGCCGCCGCCCTCGCTGCGCAGCCTGTTCCACCGTCGAAAATATGTCCGCCCGCCGTCGTAGAATTCATCCGCTTGAATGGTTAGGACACGGCCTATGGAACCTTTTTCGATCTCGCGCTTCACCGCCGCGTAGATCGGGGCGTAGCGCAGGTTGAAGCCGACGAACGTTTTGCCCCCGGCCCTCTCGTCCGCGTTGATGACAGCGCGGCATTTTTCGAGCGTTGTATCGAGAGGCTTCTCCGTGTATACATACTTGCCGGCTTCAAGCGCCGGCACGCAGCATTCCGCGTGGTGCGCGTCGGACGTGAAGACCATTACAGCATCGCACTCCACGGAGCCGAGCATCTTGGGCGTGTCCGGGAAGATATCCGGCAGCTCTCCGGCAGTTCCTCCATCTCGCGCACGGCCTGCGCGCGGGCAGGCATGGTGTCAACCAGCGCAACGAGATCAACATCTTCGCGCTTGGCCATCGTTTTGACAAAGTAATGGCCTCGCGCCGAGGCTCCGACCACAGCAATCTGCAATGTTTTCATCCAATTCTCCCGGTAAATTAACATAAACAAAACAGTTCGACAGATGAACAGAATGAATATCTTAGCGCCTTGTTGAATAAGCGCGACAAAAAAAGCAAAATCTCTGGGACTATGAAGACATTGCATGCGGGCAGGTTGATTGGAACAGCGGGGACCGCCGTCTCCAGTGGGTGTGTGATCAGAGTGAGGTCGGCTTTCTGAATGGGGTTGTATTCTGTAGCCGCGTCCGCCGGGCGCGGATTTCCGGACCGACACCACCGCGACCGGCTACAGGGGGACCAGCAAATCACAGATGCGCCTGCCAAAAATGAGAATTGTTTTTTTTCTCTCGATCTATCTCAGGGCCTGATCCATAATCATATGGATATTGTTTTTCGCGGTTTCCGTCGTTGAGTAAGAAAAAAATGGACTTGATCGTCACAATACCTTCAGATTTACTGATCCGGTAGGAAAATAATTTGGCACTTTTTCGCCGATCAAGC